>DATNLS010000288.1:0-21235 GCA_035602775.1 Candidatus Acidiferrales bacterium
CGCCGCTCCATCGCGTCCGCGATCGCTTCCAGAGCCGTCTTGACGTCGTGACAGACCGTGACTCCCTTTCCAAGCGCAAGCCCGTCCGCCTTGACGACCATCGATCCTTTGCGCGACTTCACGTAGCGCCGCGCGAAGGCCGCGTCGTCGAATGCCTCGAAGTCGGCGGTCGGTACGCCCGCCTCTCGCATGATTGTCTTGGCGAACGACTTGCTGGTTTCGAGCTGCGCCGCGGCGGCGGTTGGCCCGAATATTTTCAGGCCGGCGCGCGTGAACTGATCGACGATGCCGGCGCCGAGCGGATCATCCGGTCCGACGATTGTCAGATCGACAGACTTCGACTTCGCGAATTCGACCAACGCGGTGACATCGGTCGGCGCGATCGGCACCGGTTCGGCGATCTGATCGATGCCGGGATTTCCGCTCGCGCAAAATATCTTCCAGACGGTCTCGCTCTGATGGAGCCGCCAGACCAGCGCGTGCTCGCGCCCGCCTTTGCCAATGACCAGTACTTTCATCGCCGACCTGCTAGTGCCTGAAGTGGCGCACCCCGGTGAAGACCATCGCCAGTCCGAACTTGTCGGCGGCCTCGATCACTTTGTCGTCGCGCAACGAGCCGCCCGGCTGCGCAATCGCAGTCGCACCCGCTTCGGCGGCGAGCGTCGGGCCGTCGGGGAACGGAAACAGCGCTTCGGAGACGAGCACGGAACCTTCGAGCGGGACTTTGAGCCGCGCCGCTTTTTCGCGCGCCGCGTACACCGGATCGATTCGCGAGGTCGCGCCGCCGCCGACCGCCAGCGTGCGATCTTCCTTCACGAACGCGATCGCGTTGGACTTGATATGCTTGCAAACCTTGATTCCGAACGTCATCGCGCGCATCTCGGCGTCGGTGGGTGCGCGTCGCGTCACGATTTTTCCTTTGCGCGGATCTTCGATTGTCAGATCGGGGGTCTGCACCAGTAATCCGCCGAGCACTTTCTTCACGTCGAACTCGTTGCGATCGACCGCCTTCGAATCGAAGGTCATCACGCGCCGATTCTTGTTCTTGCGCAGGAACGCGATCACGTCGTCGGGATACGCGGGGCCGATTAGCACCTCGGTAAACAGTTCATTGACGGCGTGCGCGAAGTCCATGTCCCACGGCCGGTTCGCGATGATGATGCCGCCGAAGGGCGAGTCGGGATCGGTCGCGAAGGCCTTGTCCCACGCCTCTTTGAGCGTGTCGGCGACGCCCACTCCGCATGGGGTGTTATGCTTGAGAATCGCGACCACCGCGCGCTGCTCGTCCTCGAACTCGAGCATCAGGTTCATCGCCGAGCTGATATCGACGACGTTGTTGAACGACAGTTCCTTGCCGTGAAGCTGATGAGTGAGTTCGAGAAAGCGGCCGTAGAGCGCGCCCGTCTGATGCGGGTTCTCGCCGTAGCGCAGCGCCTGCTCGCGCTCGAGCGAAAGGCTGAAGGTCTCGCCGAGCGCGGGCGCTTTGCCATCGCCAGAATGCCGGCCGAGATAATTTGCGATTGCGGCGTCGTACGCCGCCACCCGCGCGAACGCCTTGCGCGCCAGCCGCCAGCGGGTTTCCGCGCTGATCGCGCCCCGGTTCGCGTCCAGTTCCTCGGCTATCTGCGCGTAGTCGGCCGCATCGACGACGACCGTGACGTCGTCATGATTCTTGGCCGCGGCGCGCACCAGCGTGGGTCCGCCGATGTCGATATTTTCGATCGCGTCGTCGAGCCTCACGTGCGACGCCGCCACGGTCTTTTCGAACGGATAGAAATTCACGACCACCAGGTCGATGGGCTCGATGCGATGCTGCTGCATCTGGCGCTGATGGCTCTCGTCGGCGCGCCGCGCGAGGATCCCGCCGTGAATTTTCGGATGCAGCGTCTTGACGCGACCGTCGAGCATCTCGGGCAAGCCGGTGAAATTCTCGACCGTCCTGACGTTCACGCCGGCCTTTTCCAGCACCGCGGCGGTGCCACCGGTCGATACTATCTCGACCCCGTGCCGCTCGAGCGCCTTGGCAAAAGCCGCGAGATCCGTCTTGTCCGAAACGCCCAGCAGCGCGCGCCTGATCACGACCTTTTCGCTCTTCATCGTCGTCTAGCTCCGAACCACGCGGGGCACCCGTTTGCCAACCGTGCACAGCATCTCGTACGAAATCGTCTGCGCCAGGCGCGCGACGTCGTTCACGCTGATGACCTCGCCGCCGGATTCGCCCCACAAGATTACCTCATCGCCGACCGACGCGCCCGCGATGTCAGTGACGTCGATCGTCGTCAGGTCCATCGAGACCGCGCCGACCACCGGCGCGCGCACGCCGCGCACGATCACCTCGCCGCCGTGTTGCAGCCCTCTGCGGTAGCCGTCGGCATAGCCCACCGGCAGCACGCCGATCAGACTTTCGCGCGGCGTGATGAAGGTATGCCCGTAGCCGACGCCGCTGCCGGCCGGCGCGCGCTTGATCTGCATCAACCGCGTCTTGAACGTCATCACCGGCCGCAGCTCGACGCGATCGCGAACCGCGGCCACCGGCGGCAGGCCGTAGATCGCCAGCCCCGGCCGCGCCAGGTTGAAGTGCGAGTCGTTGCGGAGCACCAGCGCCGCCGAATTCGCGACGTGGATCACCGAGGGCTTCATCCCGGCCGCGTTCAGCGTCTCGATCGCTCCAGTAAACGCGCGAAGTTGCGCGTCGGTGATCGGACTTTTAGGATCGCCGGCGTTGGCGAGCAAAGTGCAGACGCCTTCCAGGCGCACCGACGACGCAGCGCGGACTGCCTCGATCACATCGGGAATATCCGCCGGCATCACGCCAAGCCGCGTCGCGCCGCTGTCGATTTTTACGTGAATCGGAAAATCGATTCGGCCGGCCGCCGCGGCCGCACGGTCGATCAGTCCGATCATCGGCGCCTCGAAGACGAACGGCGTCAAATCGAGCGCGACGATCTCAGCGGCCTGTTCGGCGAAGAAGCCCGCCTGCAGGTACACGCGCGCGCGAATGCCAGCCTCGCGTAGCTCGCGGGCTTCGTCGAGCGTGGCGACTCCTAAATGACGGCATCCTTCGTCGAGCAGCGTGCGCGCCACCGTCACCGCGCCATGCCCGTACGCGTCGGCCTTGACCACCACCATCAATTCGCCGTGTGACGCCACCGCGCGCAGCACCCGAAAGTTCGAGCGCAGCGCGCCGAGATCGATTTCGGCGACGGTGGGGCGTTGCGTTTCAATTCTCATCGAAGGCTGAATTTCCCATCTTAGCGCGCGCCGACGCAAGCCGCTCGGCATGACTCCTGTGGAGAGGCGGCTGGCCTCCGACGCTCCCCCTCAAATTTATCGGAATCCAGTTATGGTTGCGCCATGAGCACGCAATCGTGCCCGGCGCCATCTCCCTCTTCGGGGGCCTAAGCGTGCCCGCGAGTACATATCCAGTAGTATTCTCAGTTGATTATATTTTACTTGCCTTGACGGTAGTAAATTACTAGCTCAAACTAGAGAAAGCCGGAATCGATATAAGAGTCGAGTCCCGGCCTGATCAAGCATTACAGTGGCCCTTCCGCTCGCCTTTGACCACGTTCCGCTAGACCAACCCGATTAGTACGATCGCAAGGCTTGAGGAGGCCGCATGGCACAACCTCGCCGCCAACCCGTCCGCATCGATCTATCGCCCCGGGCAGAAAAACTAGGCCTGCTCGCCGGTTTGACTGCCGGGCTCGCATATTCGACCTTCGCCAGCTTTGTCGCGAACGCGCTCACCCCCGTCAGCGGGCGTCTCGTCGGAGTGAACTTTCACCGCCTCGTCTCCGGCAATTACCAGGAAGTTCTGAGTCTCGACGGCACTCTCACCACCGTGGTCGCGTCGCTGATCGTTTTCGTGCTGGTCTGGTGGTCGACGCGCGTGATTCTGGAGCATTGGCAGCGCGAAGATTGGGGACGCATCGGCGCACCAGACGGCAGCCTGTCCAGCGGACCGACGCTGATGCCGGAGATCGTCGCGCCGCTGGCGTCCGCAGTGAGCAAGTAAATTGCCTAACATAGAAATCTCAGTTCAATAACAGGAGACTGACTAATGAATGGTACAACCGACAAAATTAAGGGACGTGTAGAAGAAGCGGCCGGCGTGCTGACTAATGACAAGAAGCTGAAGAATCGTGGGAAGGTAGATCAGGCTGCCGGCAACGTCAAGGATGCCATCGGAAAGACGATCGACAAGGCAGTGACCGCGGTCAATCGCGACAAGCGCTAGAAAGTCCGCCACCTCTCGAAATCGCCGCGCACAATCCGGCTCGCCGTGATTGTGCGCGGTACCATTTCTATAACCGCCGAACGGGCGACCGACGCACCTGAGCATCGCTAGGAAAGGCGGCCGTAAGTACCGTCGGGCTGCTTTACTTTTACAGTGCGGAGGGAAATGGTAAGGATGCGCGAGTGATTTTGTCGCGTTGGGGACACGGGGAAATCGAAGCGACTCTGACTCAGGAGGAGAATCATGCAGCGAAACGATCGCAGTAAGGTTTGGATCTCAGCCGTATCAGGACTTGTGATTGTATGCGCCGGACTTTCCGGGTGTTCGACGTTCTCGCCCTCGAACGATCCGGTCGATTGTAACATCGTGAAAACGCAATCAGCAGCCGGACAGACCGACACCCAGATTGCGAGCAACTTGAATGCCTCGTTGGATAAGGTCACGGCCTGCCACGGAGCGGAGCACGACACCAACAAGAACACGATCGTCCCCGAGAAGGGATACTAGGCATCCAGCCCGGGATTACGAACCGCTGGCATCAGCGGGGTCTCTATGCGTGACGGCGCTGGAGGCCCCGCGCTCTACATTGGATTTACAAAGAACGCCGACTGTGTGCGATACTCGCGGTCGAGGGATGAAACCATGACCAGCGAATATCACATTCACGGCATCGAACTCTCGCCGTACTCCGTCAAGGTCCGTTCGTACTTCCGCTACAAGGGGATTCCGCATCGATGGATTCCGCGCAGTCTGGACGCCGACGGCGAGTATCAGAAATACCAGAAGCTTCCGCTGGTGCCGCTGGTCGTCACGCCCGCCAACGAAGGCATCCAGGACTCGACGCCGATAATCGAGCGCATCGAGAAGGATCATCCCGAGCCCTCGATTCATCCGGCCGATCCTGCGGCAAAGTTTATTTCGGCGTTGCTCGAGGAGTTCGGCGACGAATGGGGCAACAAGTGGATGTTCCATTACCGCTGGGCGCGCGAGGCCGACATACTATCGGCCGCCGGCCGTATCGCACGCTCGATGATGGCGACGGCGGACGAGGCGCAGCTCGCCAACGGGATCGCGATGGTCCGCGACCGCATGGTTCCTCGCGTCTCTTTCGTCGGCTCGAATCCTCAGACCGCGCCGCAAATCGAGGATTCGTTTCGCGACACGCTCGCCATTCTCGAACCTCATTTCGCCACGCGCGTCTATCTGTTCGGCAATCGTCCCGCGTTCGCCGACTTCGCGATGTGGGGGCAGCTTTACAATGCATGGACCGACCCGACGCCGGGCGCGATCATCGATGCGTCCACGCCAAATCTGCTCGCATGGATACATCGGATGACATGGCCCAGGGCTGAAGGGGACTTCGAGTCGTGGTCGAACCTGGCGCCAACCTTGACGCCACTGCTCGAGCGCCAGGTCGGCCGACTCTTCATGCCGTGGACGGTGGCAAATGCGTCGGCGGTGGCAAAAGGTAGCGAAGAATTCAGCGTCGAGCTAGGCGGCCGCACCTGGACCCAGAAGCCGCAGAAGTATCACGCGAAATCGTTGGTAGCTCTGCGCGAGAAGTATCAGGCTGTCGGTGACAAGCGCGCACTGGATCCGATTCTGGAAGCTACCGGCTGTCTTAAAGGATTGCGCGCCTGAGCCGCCTGCCTCGCAGATTTAGAATTGCTTCGAAGCTCGCCCTTTCGCTCGCGGCGGCCGTCCTCCTTTGCATGGGCGCGGCGCTCGGCGCGCCAACTCCGCTCTCGCCTGATGAAGCGGCGCTTGAACGCAACTTCGACGCGCTCATTCATCCGGACGAAATGCGTGACTGGATGAAGCTGCTCGCCTCCCAGCCAAACCATGTCAGCTCGCCGCACGACAAGGCTAACGCCGATCAGATCCTTGCCTGGTTCAAGGACTGGGGATGGGACGCGCACATCGAGACTTACTGGGTGCTCTATCCCAAGCCGATAAGCGAGACGCTGGAACTGGTCGGCCCTAAGCCGTTCACTGCCACGCTACAAGAGCCGCCAATCCCCGGCGATTCGAGTGCGACCGCAACCGATCCCGCGCTCCCCGCCTACGTCGCTTACCAGCGCGACGGCGATGTCACTGCCGGCCTCGTCTACGTCAACTATGGAATGCAGGACGATTACAAGACGCTCCAGCAGCTAGGGGTAAGTGTCAAAGGCAAGATAGTCATCGCGCGATACGGCGGCGGATGGCGCGGGTTGAAGCCAAAGCTCGCGCAGGATCACGGCGCGATCGGATGCATCATATACTCCGATCCGGCCCAGGACGGTTATTCCATCGACGAGACCTATCCCGACGGTCCTATGCGGCCGCCGCGTGGGATACAGCGCGGCTCGGTACTCGATATGGGTCTTTATCCTGGCGATCCGCTAACTCCCGGCATAGGTGCGACCAAGGACGCCAAGCGGCTCAAGATGTCGGATGCCCCGACTATCATGAAGATACCTACGATACCTATCTCCTATGCCGATGCACAGGTTTTTCTCGCAGCGTTGGAAGGTCCTGTCGCTCCGCAAAACTGGCGCGGCGGGCTACCTATAACCTATCGCGTAGGGCCGGGATCCGCGGTAGTCCATCTGGCGGTAAAATCCGATTGGCAGCAGACGCCTATCTATGACGTTATCGCGACGATGAAGGGATCTACCTGGCCGGACCAATGGGTCGTACGCGGCAACCATCACGACGGTTGGGTCTTCGGCGCAACCGATCCGCTGTCGGGTCAAGTGGCTCTGCTGGCGGAGGCCAAGGCTTTCGGCGGACTCGCCAAGCAGGGTTGGCAGCCTAAGCGCACGATCGTTTACACGAGCTGGGACGCCGAGGAGCCAATGCTGCTGGGCTCGACCGAGTGGGCCGAAGATCACGCGGCCGAACTGAAGAAAAAAGTGGTCTTGTACATCAACTCCGACTCGAACGAACGGGGCTTTCTAGGTGTAGGTGGCAGTCCTGACTTCCAGCACCTGGTTAACCAAGTCGCCGCCGACGTAATCGATCCCGAGACTAAGATTCCTATCGGCGATCGGCTGCGTGCGAAAATGCGCATAGCCGCTCTCGCGACCACCGCCACCGAACGTGCCAGGACTGACGCGAAGATTGCGGCGGATCCGGATAAGGACTTCCCTATCGGGGCACTAGGGTCGGGGTCCGACTTCTCAGCCTTTCTCGACCACCTGGGTGTGCCGGTACTCGACGTAGGCTTCTATGAAGAGGGCCACTCGGGAGGCGTCTATCACTCTCGCTACGACACCTTCGAGCATCACAGCCGCTTCGTCGATCCGGGTTTTGTCTACGACGCGATGCTGGCGAAGACCGTCGGCCGGATAGTGCTGCGGGTCGCGGATTCGGACGTTCCACTCCAAAACGCAAGCGCTTTCGCGAACGCGGTTTCTGACTACCTCGATCAGGTGAAGAAGCTAGCCGATGACGAGCGCGAGGAAGCCGAGAGTCAGGCCAAACTGTTACACGACCATGCCTACCAGCTAGCGGCAGATCCTACCAAGTCGAGCGGCTTGCCGGCGACCCTTGACCGCGTCCCGCATCTGGAGTTCGCAGCACTGGAAGACAGCGTCGATCGTCTGAAGCGCAGCGCCCAGGCCTATGATCAGGCCCTGGCGAAGAACGGCTCACACCTATCCAGTTCTCAGCTAGCTCAAGTGCAAGCCCTGATGGTGACCATAGATCAGACCCTGGCGCCAGATGAAGGCCTACCGGGCAGAACCTGGTACAAGAACTTGATCTACGCCCCCGGCCGCTTCACCGGCTATGAAGGCAAAACCCTACCCGGCGTCCGCGAAGCGATCGAAGACCGCCGCTGGTCCGACGCCAACCGCTACGCCAAACTAACGGCCGCCGCGTTGAACTCCTACAGCGATCGATTGGATGAAGCGACAGCCATACTCAAAGGCAGCTGAGAGTTGCGCTACCAATAGCGGAGGTCGGTGTAGGGGCTCGTGATGGGCGGCTCTTTCAGACCCCATCGTAGGGCGCGCGTGTCGAGTTCCGGACGGGATTTCTCCATCATTGCGGACAGCGCCGGCAGATGCTCGATCGGAATCGCCAGATAGTCGCGACCTAGCTCATGCGTGCGCCCGATCATCCATCGCAGCAGGCGCGCCATACACTCCTCGGCTCCGTCGTCGTATCCGAAATCCAGCACGCACGCGATCGCGATCGAACGATGCTCGTCGCCGCCGATGCGGCGCCATTGCTCGCGCATATCGCGGCCGCGATCCCATAAGCCACCGCAGGCTCGGATGCGTCCCGCCTCTTCAAGCACGAAATAGTCGGTCCATCCGTAGACGCTCTTCCACCAGTCCATCTGGGGATTACCGGTTGGCTTCGGCCGCGCGCCCCAGAAACCTTCGTCGAGCACATCTTCAAGTAACTCGGCGCTGTAAGGCCGGAACAGATCCATTCCCGCATGAGTGCGATTTATCAGCGCGGCGCATGCGGACAGATCCTCGCGCCGCACCGGACGAATCGCGCGATCGATTTCGGCTGGCGTGTCGGAAGGAAATTGCGAAACGGAAATCGGGAGACCCGGCACCGAGCCTTCGCGGGTGGGCGTATTCTCGAAAAATTGCGGGCTGTATTTCTGCCACCAGTTGACCACCGCGAAATTCTGCGAGCGCATGATGTCGTATTGGCCGACCGACGGTCGCGCCAGTCCCGGCGGCATCGCGAGCCGGCGCACCTGGTCGCCGTAGCCGAGCCGGCGATAGGCGCGCCTCACCCGCAGCGCCTGTCCGTATTGCACTGAGAAGGGTCGGCTATCGATCAGCACTTTGCGCCGCGAAAAGGCGCAGCAGGCTACGATCTCGGAGCCAAGCAACAGGATCGGAATTTGAACATTCTGCTGCAGCCTGAATTGTGCGAACGCGTCGGGTCCGCGCTCGACGATGATTTCCCATCCGGCGATCTCCTCGGGCGAATCGGACCAGAGCGCCGAGAATTCTTCATTATCGGCATAGGTTGCGTCGCGCGCGCGCAGATCGCCAGTCGTCATCCGCTCGTACCATCCGAGTTGCGCAGCGGTCTGATCCGGCGAAAGGCCAAACCAGGTCCACGAATAGAGCGACGAAAGCGGCACTCGCGCATCGGCAACCCGTCGCGTCAATTCATCCGGCCATCCGCGCTCCTTCGCGATCTTCGCCAGCGCCTCGGGGATCGCAGGATCGCCTCGGACGTCATCATCATGTGAGTTCGTCATTGTAATAGGCGACCTGTCAATCAGTAGATCGCGCCGCGGGTCAGATCGCGGCCGAGTGAGTTGACGAATTCCAGACCCAGCAGCTGGCGAAGTTTCGGCGTCGCGCGTTCGAGCACGTGGGGCGGAACTTTCGCTATCTCGGAATCGAGCGGGCGAATCACCTTCAGGCCGAAATTGATCAGGAGAGCCACGCGCGGATCTGCCGAATGATTTTGCGAAGTGTCGTGCCACAGGAGTCCATGCGAGAGAATCGCGTCGCCGGCGGCGCCGGTTATCTTGACTGCCTCGCGCGCGAAATCCTCGCGATTCGGGCGGGCGCATCGCAACTGGCTGCGCGGCGCGACCAGCGTGGCGCCATTCTTTTCGGTGAAGTCCTGCAACATCCAGATGACTTGCACCATCAGCGGTGGCCGCAATGTGAACGGCCCGCGCATCGCCCAGTATGGATAGTCGATATGAACGCCCATCTCGATCGCGCCCGGATACAGAATTCGCGCGGAGTACGCGCCGAGCACCATGTCGTCACCTAGCATCGCCTCGACGACTTCGATGAGCGCGGGATGTTGCACCAGGCGCTCGAAAATCTCGCCATGCGCTAGCAGCCCGCGAATGTGCCGCTGGCCGATCTTGTCATTGCGTTTGCCGAACTCCGAAGCGGACGGCGATGCGGCGACTTCCAAGGAGATCGAGCGCGCCAGCGCTGCCTCGGAGGGGTCGATCAGGTTCGGGATCAGCACGAATCCCGGCCCGTCGATGAGTTGAGCTACGATCTCCGATGTCGCTGGCATAGCGTCTCCTCGCGTTTTCTTGCGCTCGATTTTCGCACGAGTCGAGCTGCTGAGAAAGCCAAAATCATACCGTCGGTTGTGTTTCGCGACGGGCGACCACCATCGGTAGCTTCGTTCCGTCAAAATTAATTTTTCTGCCGGCATAGCTCGATGCGCAATCGCGACCGAGTGAAGCTGGCAGAATTATCAGACAGTTATCCATGGGGATTGCGTAGGGTATCGCGTCGGTCGCGGCGCAATAGGGCCGAAAAGTTCATCCCTGACCAGGTGGACGTAAACCACTAGTTTCGCGCAGAATCAAATCGCGAACGGGGGAGCACTCAATAATGAAATTCAGGCTTGTTGCAGTATTGTCGGCGATGCCGGTGATGCTCGCGCTCAACACAGTGGCGCTTGCGCAGGCGACCGCTACCGCGCCTAAGACTATCGACGTTGCCGGGCACGGCGATTCCTCGGCGAAGCCCGATCTGATGACGCTATCGTTCGCTGTCACCAGTCATTCGGATTCTGCCGACGAATGCACCAAAAACGAAGCTGAAATATCGCGCCGAGTGGTTGACGCGCTGAAAGCGAAGCTCGGCGATTCCGCCAAGGTTTCGACTTCGGACTTCTCGTTCAATCCGTCATTAGACTATGGCGGCGGGATGGCGACGCCGACGCCCATTGTCTCGCATGCCGAAGAGCCGCCCGCCACGTGGCAGTTCAAGGCCAACTTGAGTGTATTCACCGACTCATTGGAGCCGCTTGGCGATCTGATTGAGACGGGGTTGGCAGCCGGCGCTACGACGGTAGCTGAATCGGGCGTCGGTGAAATGCCGGACGAGCCGGACGAGAATTCCCCGGAGGCGACAGGTGCAAGGGCCGCGACTGCTGCTACTGGGAGCTTGTATGGGGGCAGCGAAAACCGGCGGCGACGCTCGCGAGCGTATTACATCGGTCTATCAGTTGAATCGCAGGGCGCCTCTCCCGCCGACTGCGTCCGCAAGGGCAATGCCCTGGTGAATCGAGTCGAGGCCGCACTCAAGAAGCAAATGGGTGGGCGTGGCAAAGTCATCGTGTCGAATTTCGATGTCGACCAGATCAACCCAGAGCAGCGTGCGCGGATTTCCCGCTATCAGTATCAGCCGCCATCCCAGCAGCAGCCACCACGGAAGGTCTATGACGCGCAGGTCACCGTCTCCGCGGAGACTACAAAACTCGAGCTGCTGGGACCGGTAGTCGAAGCTGCGATGAAAGCCGGCGCCGCGCGACTCAACCAGGTGAGCTTCACGTTGAAGGACGATCGCGCAGCGCGCAAGGAAGCCATCGAGAAGGCATCCGCGGACGCGAAGTCGAAGGCCGAGACGCTCGCGAGCTCGATGGGCGTAAAGCTGAAGAACATCCTGCGAATCTCGACCAACGCGCAGACCCGTCCTTATGTTGTTTACGGAAGTCAGTACGCGGAAGCCACGTCAATGCATCACTTGGCGGAGGTTAACTCGCCGGAGACCGCGCAGATGCCGGTGACGCCGCGCGATGTAGGCTTCAGCGCCGACGTGAATGTGACTTACCAGATTGAATAGGAACAATTGAATGTGAAACCCCCGGTGGGTTTCACGCTTCCTTCGGCAGGGGTGACCCCTGCACCCAGTATCAGGAAAAGAAAATACTAGATGCGGGGCTGCTCCTCTGTTAGAAGGGGTTTGTGGGATTCTCGCTGGCCGAAGTATGTGACCGGTTTCAGCCGGTTCTCGCCATCGCCTGCCGTACTGCCTCTACTTCCCTGCGGACTGCCCGACGCACGACCGCCTCCAGTCGCGAGCCCTGGATGTATTCGCGGAGCGCGGAATTGATCATCGTCTGGTAGTTCCCGCCGCCCGCGCGATCGACGATGTTCTGGAAATGCTCGATGATATCGTTGTCGAGGCGAATCGTCACGCGAGTCTTTCCCGGCGCAGCAGGAACGACTGGCCCTCGTTTGGCCTTACTGAAATCGTATTCTTTTTTCATCTGCGTTTTCGCTCGTACTGCGATCGCTCTTCGCTTCGTTGCTCTGCGCGCTGAAATGATTCTGATTCGAGCGCCGCGAACTGCGTAGATCACCACAAGAATCCTTCCAAGCGAGTCCATGCCCACGGCCGCGAACCGGTCTTCGTCGGCTGTGTCATCGCTCATGCTCAATGCTGCCTGGTCCTCAAGGACGGTCACAGCTTCGGCGAACCGGACTCGGTGCTTGCTAAGATTGCTCGCTGCTTTGTCAGGATCCCATTCAAATTTCACCACTTGTCCTGTGCATATTTGTACACGAGATTTGGCTACGCGTCTATCCGGGAGGTATGCGCATTTTTTGACAGTTCGTGGATGGGGTCGTATAGTGGAATGAGGCTGGGGGTGTGCATTAGCGCACTGAGAGCTCCTGCGGGAGAACCCCTTGAACCTGATCCGGGTAATGCCGGCGTAGGGAAGCCAATGGCGCATCGTTCGTGATGCGCCTGGGCCGCTTCTCCTCACCGGAGAAGCGGCTCAATAATGCCGGACGCAATCGCAACTTCAATCACACTTAACGGCGAACCGTACCTGATCCACGCGGACACTCCGCTGACTGCGTTGCTCGAGCGGCTGAAGATGCGGCGGGGGCGCGTCGCGGTCGAGATCAATCGTGAGATCGTGCCCAAGGCTAATTACGACGCGACGATTGTGAGGGCGGGCGATCAGGTCGAGATAATTAACTTCGTGGGCGGCGGGTGATTTGTTTTTTTGAATCGCGATCGAAGAGCCTCACCTCTAACCCCTATCCCATTCAGGAGAGGGGAACAGAAGGGACAAATATGCAAGACACTCCATTTGAGTTGGGCGGACAGAAATTCAAGTCGCGGCTGATTGTCGGGACCGGGAAGTATCGAGATTTTGCCGAGACCAAGGCTGCGGTGGAAGAGAGCGGCGCGGAAATCGTGACCGTCGCGGTGCGGCGGGTGAATATCACCGATCGCGGCAAGGAAAATCTGCTCGACTATCTCGATCCCAAGCGCTACCAGATCCTGCCCAACACCGCCGGATGCTTCACCGCCGAGGAGGCGATTCGCACCTGCCGGCTCGCGCGCGAGGTCGGCGTCGGCGAACTGGTGAAGCTCGAAGTGATCGGCGACAATCAGACGCTATTTCCCGATGTTGCCGCGACGCTCGAAGCGGCGCGCGTGCTGGTCAAGGAAGGATTCAAGGTGATGCCGTACGTCACCGACGATCCGGTGACTTGCCTGCGCTTGCAGGAAATCGGATGCGTCGCCGTGATGCCGCTGGCGGCACCGATAGGATCGGGGCTGGGAATCCGCAATCCGTTCAACCTTGCGATCATTATCGAGCAGGCGAAGGTGCCGGTGATCGTCGACGCCGGCGTCGGCACCGCGTCCGACGCCGCCGAGGCGATGGAACTGGGATGCGACGGCGTGCTGATGAACACCGCGATCGCCGGCGCGAAGGATCCAATCGCCATGGCGCGTGCGATGAAGCTCGCGGTCGAAGCCGGCCGGCTCGCATATCGTGCGGGGCGAATCGAGCGCAAGCTTTATGCGACCGCGTCGAGCCCGCTGACGGGATTGATAGGGTAGGGCGTCTGCTGCGGCACAGCAGAGGCAGAATCTTGAATCGCGCGCAAAAAATGCGCGCTGTAAAGGGACCCTCACCTTGATCCTCTCCCTTACAGGGAGAGGGGAAGACAGAGTGACCAGCAAGAAGAAAGATGGGCGCGTTGCGTTTCGGCTTTATCTGATTACGGATCGGCATGTCGTTAAGAGCGGCGACCTTCTCTCCGCTTGCGAAGCGGCGTTGTCGGTTGCACCGCCGGGAAGCGTAGCTTTGCAACTCCGCGAAAAGGATTTGCCGGCGCGCGAGCTCTACCAACTAGCGCGTCGACTTCGCGAGATTTGCGCGCGGGCTGGTGCGCCGCTGATTGTGAACGATCGCGTCGACGTGGCAATCGCGGCGGACGCCGACGGGGTTCATCTGCCGTTCGATTCGATCGGCGTCAGCATGGCGCGCAAGCTGCTCGGACCCGATCGGCTCATCGGAGTGTCGAGTCATTCACCGCCTGACGTGGCCGGGGCGGCGCGCGAGGGCGCCGACTTCGCGGTCTTCGGGCCTATCTTCGATCCGCTGTCCAAGCCGGCCGCCGGTCCTGCGTGGGGTGCCAGCGGTCTGGCGTCGGCGTGCCGCGCGGGTGCGATTCCGGTGTTCGCACTCGGCGGTATCACGCCCGAGCGCGCGTGTGAATTGTTCGCGTCTTCCGATCCGATGGCGCGACCGGCCGGAGTCGCGTCGATCGGTGCGATCTTCGCCGCGGAGTCGCCAGCGCTCGCTACTGCGGCGATGCTGTCGGCGCTGGATGCGTCCCGGATTCGGCGACGATGACCGATTTCGCACTGTCGAGGAGAGTGTCCGGACGCGGCAGCTCGCGATAGTAGATAGACGTGAAGATCCATCGCACGACGCCCTTTCGATCGACGACAAAAAAGGCGGGTATCGCGTTGTCGGGCTCGCCGTTGCGGTGGTGTTGCACGAGGCCGAGCGGTGCGATGAGCGATTCGCCGTTGTCGCTCAGCAGGGGGATTTTTGTGCGGAGAAATCCCGCTAGCATTTTCGAGCGCTCGACCTGATCGGTGCTGATAGCAATCGTGTCTACCCCGGCGCGGCGAAATTCATCGGTGTGCGCGGTCAGTTCGGCAATCTCAAAGCGCGCGAACGGGTCGTAGTCGCCGCGATAGATATAAATCAGCGTAGCATCAGCGCCAGCGGGCGCCGGGCCGCGATGAATCGAGTCGTTCTGATCGGTGAGCGCGAAGCTTGGGAATTGCTGTCCGACTGCGAGCCTCAACGTGAACGGCGGATTGAGCGTCGCGCGCATCACATAACTGACGAAGCGGCCGCCGCCCACGCCGACGACGATGCATGCCAGGAATGCGAACAGGCCGAAACCGAGCTTGGCGTGCGGTGAATAGAGTCCGAGCGCGAGTCGCAGGCCCGCAATCGACAGCACGATCGCGGCGGCCAGAAGCGCGAACGCGGGCCACGGAATTCGATCGTGAATGCCCATCCACGGCACTGACCAGAACGACACCAGCACGTATTCGTAGAGCGCGAAGCCTGACGTGATCAGGATGAGAGCGCGGACCGCACGGATTGGCTGGAACGGCGGAGTGATCCACGGCTCGTCGTAAGATTCCGGCGCGCTCTCGTCGTCGGCGCGCGGATCGACCGGTTCCGAGGTGGCCATCAGTTGAGGATTCGCAGCTTCAAATCGGCGAACGAGATCAGCTCGACGCCCTCCTGCTGCAATTTTGCGTGGAAGGTTGGTGACTCAAAGCCGACAATCGCGACGGCGTCCGTGATGATGTGGAGTTTCGGGCCCAGGCCTATCAGCGCGGTGATCTCGCGATCGACGCACGCTTCTGTGTACACGCCGTACATCACGATGTCCTCGTACGGACGCAGGATAAGCCGCAAGATGGCGCTTAGGTGAGGATTGCCGGCCAGCTTCTCGAATTGTTGACGGCGAAACTCGATCTCGCCCTTGTGATCGAGGACTTTTTGAATTTCGTCGGGCGTGTAATCCCGGTTTTCCAGCATCAGCGGATCAAGCGGCGCGGTCACGTCTATTTTATCCTGACCGGGCGTACCTGCCATGCAATGATCGGGATACGGGCCACCCCAGCTTTTCAGTTGCGGGTCGCCGGGAAGGTGGCAATCGACCGAGCATACGACGCGCACTTTCTGTTCGCGCGCGAGATCGGTGAGCGCCTTCCACACCGGCACGAGCTTTTCCGCGCCTTCGATGTGAAACTTGCCGTCGTGCAGAATGAAATCGCGCTGCGTGTTGATGTCGTAGAAAATTGTTTTCTCGGTATTCATGCGATCAGAAATGTTCCGGCTCGTGCGCGCGGCGATTGTCGCATTCGAGCTGCAAGGTCAGGTGATGGATGTCGAACTTGGTCTGCAACAGCTGGCACATCTCGGCGAGCACTCGATCGCGATCCGCGCCCACCGCGACCACCGCATGCGCTGACAACGCTATCTGCCGGGTTGTAAGACACCAGACGTGCAGGTCGTGAACCTCCTCGGTACCGCTGACCGCCAGCAGATCGGTGCGCATTTCGTCGAGGTCGATGTGTCGCGGCACCGATTCCATCAGGATGTCCACACCCTCGCGCACCAGGCCCCATGACCCGTACAGCACCAGGACTCCAATCAATATGCTCACTGCGGGGTCGGCCCGCATCCATCCGGTGAAATATGTGAGCGCGCCTGACACGAGCACGCCGACTGAGCCGACCAGATCGGAAATGACGTGGACGAACACCGCGCGCATCGCCATTCCGCGCTTTGGGCCGCCGGACGGGTCGGTCGAAGTCATCCACGCGGAGAAGCTGTTTACGCCGATGCCGACGATTGCGACGGCCATGACGCCCAGGCCGGAAACGGGGCGCGGGTCGCGCAATCGCTGGTAGGCTTCGATCCAGATGAAGACCACCAGCACCCAGAGGAAGAGGCCGTTGAGCAGTGCGCCGAGGATTTCCGCGCGGAGATAGCCGTAGGTTTTCGCCGACGATGCCGGCCGCGTTGAGATCCACAACGTCAGCATCCCCAGGCATAGCGCGGCGATGTCGGTGAGCATGTGGACGGCGTCGGAGAGCAGCGCGAGGCTGCCGGTCAGGTAACCGCCGAGGAGTTCGGTCGCGAGATATGCCGACGTGACGCCGAGGACGACTAGCAGGCGGCGCTGATCCAGGCGTGCATGTGAATGCGCATGCGCGCCCGGTTGGTGATTGTCGGCCTGGGTCCGCATCGCTTAATCATAGTGGATTAGCGAGAAGCAGGTTACCGGCGCGAGGCGATCGCGTCCCTTGAGATTGTCGAGCTCGACCACGAATGCGCACCCGACCAGGTTCGCACCGAGCTTTGCCACCAGGTGGATCGCGGCTAACGCCGTGCCGCCGGTCGCGAGCAAGTCGTCGACCAGCAGCACGCGAGCTTTGCCCGCCAGCGCGTCCTGATGCATCTGCAATGTCGCGCTGCCGTACTCGAGATCGTAAGCCTGATCGTAAGTATGGAACGGGAGCTTGCCAGGCTTGCGTGCGATCGCGAGGCCCACACCCAATCGATATGCGACCGGCGCGCCGACGATGAATCCGCGCGACTCGATTCCGACCACGGCGTCGACCTTACCGAGGTAAGGTTCGGCGAGCTGATCGACTACCGCGGCGAAACCGCGAGCGTCGGCGATCAGCGGAGTGAAGTCCCTGAACATTATTCCAGGCTTGGGAAAGTCCGGGATGTCACGAATCAGTTTTTTGATTTCTTCGACAGTCATCTTTGAATCCATCGCACTTGTATCGGACGCAGTGTCGCGTGCGGTGGTCAAAGATACTAGCTGCCACCGGCCGCGGCAAAGCTGATTCCAGTGGAGGAGACGGGCTCGGGCAGATAGGCCAGCGGATTCTGGGCGACGTTGTCGCGACGCACTTCGAAGTGGAGGTTGGCGCCGGTGGTACGCCCGGAGCGTCCGATCTCGCCGATCTCTTGTCCGCGCGTGACGCGGGCGCCTTCGCTGACCAGGTTGCGCTCGTTATGTCCGTAAACCGTGGCGTAGTCGTCGTCGTGACGAATGATCACGGTGTTGCCGTAGCCGTGAAGTGTTCCCGAGAAAATCACGACGCCACTGTCGGCCGCGTACACCGGAGTGCCGGCGGGAGCAGCGATATCGACGCCCTCGTGCATCGCGCCGTTGCGGATGCCGAATCCCGACGACACCACGCCTTGCTGCACCGGCCACTGGAATTGGCGCGACGCGCGCTCGCCGGTGTACCGACGCACTCCGCTGGACGCCGTTCCGATTGACGCGCCGCGGTATGCGCCCGGAATTGTCAGCACCTGGCCGACGCGCAGCTCGCGCGGATCGGTAATTCCGTTCGCCGCCTCCAAGCGTCCGACGCTGACGCCGTATTCGGTCGCGATATGGTAAATGGTCTCGCCCGGCGCGACGACGTGAGTGCCTGCACGTTGTGAGCCGATGGGAAGGCTGGTTGAAGGCGGAACGCTATCGATGCATCCGGTCAGGGCGAGCGATAGTACGAGCGCGACCGCTGCGCTCGCGCGCGAGATCCAACGCGTCCCACTAGTCCACGCCTCGATCACATCCGCCGTCCGTCACCGCCCCGCACCACATCCCTGCGGGTCCCGTGAAATACGAAATATCAGTGCGCTAGTCCTGGAAGCCGTGCTTGCCGGTCATCTTCACGAATCGGCACTCGCCGAAATATTCCTCGCTCCAGTGTCCGGTCTTGTGACTGATACGCACCAGGGTCTGGAGTTCGTCTTCGCCAATCGGCGCAATCAATCGGCCTTGCGGGGTCAACTGATTCAGCAGCGGCAGCGCGATTCCGGGCATCGCCGCCGTCACCATCACGACGTCGAAGGGCGCCTCCTTGGGCCATCCTTCCGAGCCGTCGGCGTATCGAAGCTGGACGTTGCCGACGCCCATCGAATTGAGAATCACGCGGGCGCGATCGTGAAGATGAAGGTTGAGCTCGACGCTATAAACGGTGCGGGCCAGACGCGCGAGCACCGCGGTCTGATAGCCAGAGCCGGTGCCGACTTCGAGAACTCTCTCGATGCCGGTGAGGTCGGCAACCTCGCTCATCAACGCGACCATGTACGGCTGCGAGATAGTCTGCGAGTCGCCGATTGGCAGCGGCCCGTCGTCGTAGGCGTGATCGTGAAGCTCGGCGGGAAGGAAGCGATGACGCGCGACCGTGCGCATCGCGTTGAGCACGCGCGGATCTTTGATGCCGCGGCGTTCGAGCTGCTCGAGCACCATCCGCGCGCGCGCGTTTTCGAGGTCAATCGCCATCTGCGGCATCATTATACAGATACGCCGGGCAACGATTAAGGTATCAGGCGAGATTGGCGGGACCCGGGGTTCCTTCAGTTTCGGTGGAAGGAGGAGACAGGAGCATGCCGTTTTTCGATTCAGCGAGCATCAGGATTCACTACCGGGACGTCGGATCGGGCGAGGCCGTCGTCCTGGTGCACGGCTTTGCTTCGACCGCCGAGCACAACTGGGGCGCCACCGGATGGATCGCGACGCTGTCGGAGAAGTTTCGCGTTATCGCGCCTGACGTGCGCGGGCACGGCCTCAGCGACAAGCCGCACGAGCCGCGGTCGTACGGCTACGCTCGCATGGGTGCGGATGTGACGCGCCTGATGGACCATCTCGGAATCGAGCGCGCGATCCTGATGGGCTACTCGATGGGCGCGAGCATCGCGATCGAGCTGATGCTGTCGCGTGCGGAGCGCTTTCGCGCGATCGTCCTGGGTGGAATCGCGTACGACGACGGCCTGGAAGACAAAGCGGACCGCGATGCGATCGCCGAGGCCTACCGCGCGGAGGATCCATCGACGATCAAAAGTCCGGTAGCAAAAGCGTATCGGCGATTCGCAGAGTCGATGCCCAACGACTTGAAGGCGCTGGCCGCGCTCATTGACGCCGAGCGAGCGCCGTTCGATCCCGCCAAACTCGCACTGGTGCGGATGCCGGTACTGATCGTCGTCGGGAGCAACGACAACGCGATTGGGAAGCCCGAGCCACTGGCCAGGATGATCCCGGGAGCGCAGTTGGTGATGCTCGAAGGCCGTGACCACATGACGGCGCCCGCCGATCAGCGATTCAAGGAGGCCGTGCTCGAATTCTTGGATGGTGCGCTCCCTTAGCGGTGATGGGCGCGATGCGTTCCGAATTGGTGCCTATTCCTTTTGCAGTGCTCAAAAACTTTGCAGCAACCAAGGCTGCGGGCGTGGGTTCGTGTGGGATTCGTCGGAGTATTCCGACACTAATGCCTTGTTTAAGCGCATTGCAAAATTCAATTTACCTCCCTTGTAAACTGCATTGCCATGAGAAAGGCCAAAGTTTGAGCTAGCTCTCCACCATTACATTTTGTAACGCAGATTGCAGGCTGCCTTTAACCTGCGTTTCCGACTCGTTTTCTCCTTGGGAAGAAGGCCGCCGTGGCATATCTCATGCTCTCTCCGCGAATGAACAACTAGCGAACGACCTTGCCGGGGAGATGAGTGCAACGCGCAATGCTGCGCCCAACACATAAGGTGTAAGGATGGCCGAATCAACAGAACCAAAGATGAAACCGACCTTGGGATTGACCGGAGTGACGGTCAATGCGATGGCGCTGATCGCGCCGGGAGCCTTCCTATGGATCACGTTTGTCGTGCAAGCCGGGTATGCCTACCCGTCAGGCGTGGCGATGTGGGCAGGCATCTTCGCAGCGTTGATGCTGGCGTACGCGACGGCGGTGTCTTACTCGGAGCTTGCCAAGCTCTATCCGGGCGCGGGCAGCTCCTACTTCTTTGCTGAGCAGGCATTCCTCAGCAAGACGGAAGCGTACAAGTTTGCGCGCATCGCAAAATTCATAATGGGATGGGCGTCGCACCTGTACTACTGGGTCTATCCGGGTGCAATGGTCGCCACGATCGGGATCATGATCGGATATATCGTCGGCAACTTCTGGCCCGACACTATGAACGCCGGCACACCGGGTCCTGTGTTCATGGCGCTGGTTGCGGTCATCTCTGCTTTTGGAATCGCGTACATTGCGTTCCGCGGAGTGAACGGCTCGACGATGGTCAATATTGCGATCAACGCAATCCAAATCGCCGCTCTGCTGTTCTTCTCGGCATTGGCTATCGCGTACCGGCTTGGACACCCGGAAGGGTCCACCGGTCTTGCCCTCGATGGGACCAAGAAGGTGTTGCACTATGCCTTGAGCGGAGACACACCCGCACACGCGAGCGCCTGGTCGGTCATCGCGCCGCATAACTTCAGCTATGTCATGTTGCAGGCGACGATCGCGATCTTCCTGCTGGTCGGCTTCGAGTCGGTGACCGCACTCGGCGAGGAAGCCAAGGATCCTAAGCGCGATATCCCTCGCGGCGTTCTGCTCTCGCTGA
>DATNLS010000330.1:0-7817 GCA_035602775.1 Candidatus Acidiferrales bacterium
CGGTTGGGAACTCCGCAGCCTTGAAAGTGGTTGTACTCATGGGGGCCGAACTGCGGTCTTCCGAAGTACGTTCCTGCGAATTACGTTCCTGGGAATTACGTTCCTGGGAATTTTTATCTTGCGAATTGCGATCGAAAGCCGAGACATCGAAATGAGCGGCCGGCTTGCTCTCCGTGCTCTTCTTGTTGGTTTTGAAAATGGCGGTGTAATCGGGGACGTCGTTGGCCAAGCTCGCGGCCTTGACTTCCACTTGAGGCGGTTCCTGAGCAGGCGTCGGCGGAGCGAACGCTTCGATCTTGTGCGATTTGGTAGTGAGCGTCGCGGTCGCTTCCCATTCGGGTTGGACCAGCGGCTTGGTGATGAGCTCGCCGACGATTTCCGCTTCCTCTATATCTTGCGCGATCTCCAAGCCGGTACTCTTCGTTACAGTACCCGGAGGCTGGGATAGTTGAGGCGGCTCGAGGGGCCCATTGAAGCGGGGCTTCTTTTGCGCGCCCGGCGCTTTATTGGCATTGAAGATCGCGCTGTAGTCGGGAACATCCTCAGCGGGATCCGAAGTCGGCGCCGCAGTCGCGCCGCCACGGTTGAAGGCGGACTTGAGGCGGTCCTTCATATCTACGGGAAGGAAGCGCGTCGCCTTCTCCGAGAGCAGCTTGGTGACGTCCTTCACGTCTTTCACACTCTTCTCCTATGGATCACGACGGTAATAATCAAGCGCTGAACCGCACTCTGATGAGAACCCAGCCGGGCTCTCATAGAAACATGCAAGACTGCATCTATTAGTGGTGCTTTTTCCATCTCCCCCAATCCATGTCAAGCCGATCAGAACCGTGTCTGACTGGCTCAGCGTTGCAAATCCGTATTTTGTACGCCCCCGAGATGCGAATCCAGTCATTGACACATATCAGATTAACGCAGGCGACACAGGGGGGTCATTAGAAATAATTGTCGGTGGATGACAATCGCGATGGTTTTGTTTGGCCTCCTAACAAGCGGGGGGCGACGCGATGGGCGGGCTGCACCTTGGCGCGAGTGAGGGCCTCTGTTAAAGATCTTCGACCAGAGAGCGGGTGTAATTCAGTGGTAGAATGCCAGCTTCCCAAGCTGGACGTCGCCGGTTCGACCCCGGTCGCCCGCTCCACGATTTCCGCTTTTGGAAGATCCTCGGACTACGCGCTCCGCTCCACCCCTCGGGCAGACTGCGCTGCGGACTTCGCCCGCTTCGCGCCTCACTTGGTACGCGTCCACTCCTGATGTCCCTTGCTAACACCGCGAAGCGCGCATCTCTCTTTAACCCCGCACGTCCACGGGGTCACTGTACACTTCCTAATTCTCGCGACGGGAGATCTGAAACCCGCTCGGGGTTTCGGATCTCTTTCTGATTCGCTAGCGTTCGTGTCACGCGCAACCTCGCGCGAGAGGAGATAGTCGTGCAGGTAAGCAAAGACTCTATCGATTTGGGAATCATCGTGACCGACGAGAAAGCGGCGCTCGGCTTCTACCGCGACGGGCTCGGTTTGGAATCGGAGGGCGAGCTGCCGTTGCCCGGAGGCCGGATGTATCGGCTCAAGTGCGGTACCACCGTCATCAAACTGTTGAAACTGGAAAAGACTCCGACCGCGAAGCCCGCACCGGGCGGCCCGATGGGCGGACTCGGCATGCGCTACTTCACGATCTCGGTACCCGATATTCGCGGACTGATGGCGCAGCTCGAGGCCAAAGGCATCAAGCCGACAATGCCCGTCACCGAGTTCCGTCCCGGCGTTACGATCGCGATGGTGACGGATCCCGACGGCAACACTGTCGAGTTCTTACAGAATAGCTCGAAGTAGTGAGACGCGGCTCGCGAGTTCATCTGGAAATGGGACAAGAGATCCGAAACCCCGAACGGGTTTCGGGCTTCCTGTTGCGAGGATCAGAAGTGTGCAGGGACCTCGAAGACGCAGGGGGCTAAAAAAAGATGCGCGCTTCGTCTGTTAGCAGGCAGTGAACAGAGAAGGGAGTTTGAACAAAACGGCATAGTGCATCGCTGATGTCATTTGCTTACTTCTTTTGCTAACAGCGCGAAGCGCGCATCTTCTAATAATCTTCTCGACGGGAAGCCCGAAACCCGCTCGGGGTTTCGGATCTCTTTCCCAACTCTTTAATTCCGCAACCTCCGAAGTGTCACAAGACACCTCCTCACGAACAGTCTGTGCAAGCTGCCGAGCTTCGAAAACGACCATTGTCACGGTTTGTCGATCCACGCGCTCGAGACCTTGAGCTCGCCATCGATACGCGACTCGGCTTCGTCCGCTATATCGTAACCGAAGCGATGCAGCACCTGCGACGCGGGAGGATTTTCCGCGGGCGGCTCGGGTGGCGTCGGCATGTAGATGCTGAATACCATCCGCCCTCGAGGATTCAGAAATCGCGTCATCACGCGGCCGACCAGATCGCTTCGTCGCGCCGAGGGTACGCAATCCGCGATGACGGTGACGTAGTCGAAGCGCATTGGAGGCTCCCACGACATCACGTTGCCCGACCAGATGCGATCCGCCCAATGTGGGAGGCGCTTGCGAGCCGTATCGGCGAGGCGCGCCGACAGATCGAGTCCGTAAGGTTCGATTTGCACACCGGTCTCGGCGGTCCATCGCGCAAGCGTTTCCATCAGCAAGCCGTTGGCGCATCCCACGTCGAGCCAGGTGCCGTCGCGCTGAAATGCCCGCGCGAGGACGTGCCGCTTCCGCTCCCATCTCGCGAGGCCGCCGCCGGAGCCCGAGCCACCGGCGAGATCGCCCCGTACGTCGGCGTCGAGATAGGACTGCTCGAGTATCTCGATGGTGTGTTTGTAGTAGTCAATGTCACGCATGGATGCGCTGGGGGTAGTTGCGAAACCTTTGCGACCTGCTTTTTTGAGAGTAGGCTGCGCCCTTAAGGGTCCCGCGAATTTGAAAACATTTTGGAGGATTAGCCATGGGTATAGCCAACGGACTTAATCATCTCGCGATCAATACCAAGGACATCAAGACCCAGATCAAGTTTTTCACCGAGGTCGTGGGCGCTGAGTTGTGCGCGCTCTACTGGATGCATGGGGCGAGCAAAACTTTCCACGGCTTCCTGCGCTTCAGCGACACCTGCTCGTTCGCTTTCGTGCAAAGTCCGGCCACGCTCGGCAGCACCGCAGAGCCCGCACAATCCGCGATGGAGGAGCCGGGTGCGATGCAGCACGTCGCGCTCAACGTCGATACCGAAGCCGATCTGCTGGCGATTCGCGATCGGGTGCGCGCGGCGGGTCATTGGATATTGGGACCCATCGATCACGGTTTCTGCAAGTCGATTTATATGGGCGCTCCCGAAGGTATCATGCTCGAATTCTGTACCGGCGACGGCCGCGCGATTGACGAAGAAGCCTGGATCGATCCCGAAGTGATGCAACTCGCGGGCATCACGCCTGACGAGATCGAAGCCTTTAAACATCCGAAAGATTTCGTGTCGCAAGGCGGAAAGGTACCGAATCCTCCAATCGAGCAAGTGAAGTTCCTTCTCAAACATCCTCCGGGTGGCCGCGCGGTTTACAACATGTCGGATCAGGAGGTCCTCGAGAAGTTAAGCGAGACGACGCCGCCGGTGCAGCCGCGCAGCAAGGCGAGCAAAGCCGCGTAGCACAGGATCGCGTTCCGTCGTTTCGTCGCGGCGCGTGTTTCAAAAAACATGCGCCGCGATTCCGAAGCCATCCGATACCACGTCGATGGATCTTCAAAATGTTCGATCAAGCGCGCGACCCGTGATCGACTCGACGCTTAAACATTTGCGCGAATACCAATAGAATCGTTTCAGAGTTGCCGCCTCGAAGATGTTTCCGTCATTTCCTTACAACGAAGTCGCATCCCGAATCGCACTGGCCTTGGGGACCGGACTCCTGGTCGGGCTCGAGCGCGAATGGGCCCAGAAAGAAGTAGGAGTTCGCACCTTTGCGATCATCGCGCTGTTCGGTGCACTGACTGTGCTCGCGGCCCAGCAGCTGATGGTCGCCGCGCTGGCCGGCACGCTCTTGCTGGTCGCGTTCCTGAATATCCAGAGCCTTATCAAAGACGGCTCCCTCGAAATGACCACTTCGGCGGCGCTGTTGGTGATGTTCATGGTCGGTGCGTTGATTGGTGAAGGCCATTACTTTACCGCGATCACGTCGTCCATCGTGATGACGATGCTGCTGGCTTGGAAGGCGGGGCTGGCGCGTTTCGCGGGCGCTCTGCAACCCGAGGAAATTCGCAGTGCGGTTCTGCTCGGGCTTCTGACCTTCGTCATCTATCCGCTGCTGCCCAACCTGTTCGTGGATCCGTGGCAGCTTTTTAATCCGCGCCAGGAGTGGGTCATCGTCGTCGTCATCGCGGGACTCGGATTCGTAAATTACGTGATGCTGCGGATGTATGGTCCGCGCGGCACTTACTATGCGGCCTTTCTCGGAGGTCTGGTGAACAGCACTGCCGCCGCCGCCGAATTGGCGAAGGTGTTCCGAGGAGTGGACAACTCGGTCTCACTTGGAGTGGCGGTGCTGATGCTTACCAGCCTCGCGATGTTCATCCGCAACCTGCTCATCCTCGCGATCTTTGCGCCGGCTTCGCTCGCCACCGCGCTGCTCCCGCTTGCAGTCATGACCGCAGGATCGCTAGCGCTGGTGGTGATGCGTCGAGATCACGGAGACGCCTCGATACCGCAGCTGCAAATGTCCTCGCCGGTGTCGGTACCCTACGTGATCAAGTTCGCCGTGCTCTTCGTCGCGATGACGGCGATCGGCACGCTGGCGCAACGACACTTGGGCAGCCTCGGATTTCTCGGACTAAGTGTGCTTGGCGGTTTGGTAAGCAGCGCCAGCACCACGGCGACTGCGGCAACCCTCGCCAGCACCGGAAAGATCAGTTGGGAGACGGCTGGCATCGCCGTGGTGCTGACTTCGATGACGAGTGCGCTGGTGAACTTGCCAATCGTCTATCAACAGACGCGCGAGACCGCGCTGGTTCGCCGTCTCGCGTTTACCTCGGCTCTCGTGGTGCTCTCGGGGTTAGTATTTCTCGGTGTCAGCGATATGGAGAAACAGACCTTCCAGCGTTTTACATTCGATGCTTTGCGTACGGTCCAGTCGCGCTAGCAAAATCCGTCAGCTTGATCGTAAGTATTGAGCGAGATCCTTATTTGACGAGAGACGCGAAGCGGCCGTGGCGCAGCCGTCCCGAGGCGTAGTTACTACGCAGCCGAGGAGTCCTAAAAATGATCGAGATAGGCGTTTTTCATAACGGCGCATCGGACTTGCCGATCGTCAAAACTCCCTCGGGAATTGCAATCAATGACGGCAACCTCGCCGTGGTCCACGAATCCAGTCAGCGCACGCTGCTAAGTCAGGTCCGCCAAGGCATTCTCGCCGACAAACTCGGCTTCAATTATTTTTTTATGACCGAGCATCACTTTCAGCCCGAAGGCGCGGAGTTCAGTCCGAATCCGATTCTGGCGGAGACCGCGATCGCCTCGCGCACGAAACAAATTCGGCTCGGCCAAGCTGCAAACATCGTGACGTGGTGGCATCCGATTCGAATCGCCGAGCAGGCCGCGATGCTCGATATCATCAGCGGCGGTCGCCTCGAATTCGGCATCGGTCGCGGCTACCAACCTCGCGAGGCCGAAGTCTTCGGATGGCCGTTCGCGACGATTCAGGATCAGGAGCGTAATCGCGCTTATTACCAGGAAGCCTTCGAGATCATCATCAAGGCGTGGACGCAACCGTCATTTTCGCATCACGGTCAGTTCTTCACGATTCCGCCGGTGTTCACCAGGTGGAACCATCAACAAACCATCGCGTATTTCGAATCCGGAAAGGCGGGGCGCAAGCTCGATGAGGTTTTGAATATCGGACCCGTCGATCCGTACGGCGGTGCGAACCCGGTCATGCAAAGCGCGACCACCTTGAAGGAGCTGCAAGTATTTCCTCAACCGCTGCAGCGGCCGCATCCGCAAATGTGGGAGCCGCTGACGACTGAGAGATCGATTAAATGGGCGGCGGAGCGCGGACTCAACGGATACTTTATCGTCGAGCCGAACTCGCGACTCAAAAAGAACGTCGAACTTTTTTACCAACATTCCGAGAAAGCTGGATGGCCGGATATGCTCGGCCGCGGTCCGCTGAAGTACGGATGGGACAGTGAAAAACGTCGCGGCGTTTTGACCGGCCGATACATCCATTTGGTGCTGCCGGGTCAGAGCCGCGAGCAGGAACTGAAGCGCTACAAGGACGCGCTCGAAGTGCAATGGGATTACTACGGGCCGTTCGGATTCGCGTCGGTGCTTGCGGATGCGGACGAAGAGAAACTCGATCCGGCGGCTAGAGTCGATCCGGCGCTGTTGCTTAAAAAGGAAGTCGCGCTGTTCGGCACGCCCGCTGAGGTGACCGCGCAAATCATGCGGATCAAGGAGAGCTGCGGTTACGAGGATTTCGCATTCAACGCCTGGTTCGAAAAAGGCGGCTTCGAGGGCAAGGAAATCGAAGACCAGATGCAATATTTCGCCGAGGAAGTGAAACCGCTACTGGCGCGCGCGTGTGGAGGGCAGGTCAAGAATCCCGCGCTCGGGATCGATTTCGAGGCGAAAGAGTCAGCGCGATGAACGGTGCGGAGAGTCTGATTCGGAGCGCGGTCGCCGCCGGCCTCGAGGTCTGTTTCGCAAATCCCGGCACCACGGAAATGCCGCTGGTCGCGGCGCTCGATTCCGTCGATGGAATGCGTGCGGTGTTGTCTCTGTTCGAGGGTGTTTGTACTGGTGCCGCCGACGGCTACGCGAGGATGACCGGCAAGCCCGCGATGACGCTGCTGCACCTCGGACCCGGTCTCGCCAACGGCCTCGCCAATCTGCACAACGCGCGGCGCGCAAACTCGCCCGTCGTCAATGTGATCGGCGATCATGCGACCTGGCATCTCGCCGCCGATGCGCCGCTGACCAGCGATATCGTTTCGCTCGCTAGGCCGATGTCGGGATGGGTCCGCTCTAGCAAGACTGCGCACGGAGTCGGCGCCGACATGGCCGACGCCATCGCCGCGTCGCTAACTCCGCCGGGCCAAGTTTGCACGCTGATCGTTCCGAGTGATTGCCAATGGAACGACGGCGGTGCCGAAGCGAAACCGAGCGCGGCGACGCCCCGGGCAAAAGTCGCGAAGAGCACCATTGACGGCATCGTCAAGGTTTTGCGCGGCAAGGACTCGGTCACGATTCTCCTCGGCGGGCATGCATTGAATGAGCGCGGACTGAAAGCCGCCGCGCGAATATCGGCATCCTCGGGATGCAAGCTGATGACGGAAACTTTTTCCGCGCGTATCGAGCGCGGCGTGGGAATTCCCTCGCCGGCGCGCCTTCCGTATTTTCCGGAACAGGCGATCGCTGCTTTTGGCACGACCAAGAATATTGTCTTAGCCGGTGCGAAGTCGCCGGTGGCATTTTTCGGATATCAAAACATACCAAGCAGCCTCGTTCCCAAAGGATGCGAGGCCGAAGTCCTCGCGCGTCCCGAGGAAGATGTCGTTGCCGCTCTAGAGGCACTCGCCGACGCGATCGGCGCGGCCGCTTATGCGCCGCTGCCAACCCAGCAGCGACCCGTGCTTCCCACTGGGAAGCTCGATCCCGCGAGCTTGGGCGCGGCGCTCACCGCGCTGCAGCCCGAGGGTGCGATCATCGTCGATGAGAGCGCGACCTCCGGCGGACCCTACGGCGGGATGGCATCGGCGGCGCCGCCGCATACCTGTCTCGCGCTGACAGGCGGCGCGATAGGGCAGGGGCTTCCGACGGCGACCGGCGCC
>DATNLS010000369.1:0-3818 GCA_035602775.1 Candidatus Acidiferrales bacterium
CCGGACAAGCACCGAAACACCCAAGACCCTACCATCGCCCCAACAATAGTTCGATTGCAGGGAGGTTTCTGCTAAGAAGAGCGGCATGACCCAAACGCTCGCGGGCAAAAAAGGTCTGGTCGTCGGCATCGCCAATGAACATTCGATTGCGTGGGGCTGCGCGAAAGCATTTCAGGCCGAAGGCGCGGAACTGGCCGTCACTTATCTGAATGTGAAAGCGGAACCGTATGTGCGTCCGCTGGCGCAGCAGGTAAACGCATCGGTCATTCTCCCGCTGGACGTGCGCGACGACGCGCAGATGGAAGCCGTATTTAATGCCGTCAAAGCCAGGTGGGGGAAGCTTGATTTTCTGCTACATGCTATCGCCTTCGCGCCGAAAGAGGATTTGCACGGCCGCGTGGCGGACTGTTCACGGCAGGGGTTTCTGACCGCGATGGATATTTCCTGCTATTCCTTCATCCGCATGGCGCACTTCGCCGAGCCGCTGATGACGACGGGCGGTTGCCTGCTCACCACCAGCAATTACGGCGGCGAACAAGTCGTCGAGCATTACAACATAATGGGGCCGGTGAAATCGGCGCTGGAAGGGGTGGTCAAGTATCTCGCGGTGGAAATGGGCAAGAGCCACATCCGCGTCAACGCCCTGTCGCCGGGGCCGATCCTGACGCGGGCATCGGGTGGGCTGGCTGGCTTCGAAGAGTTGATACGCGAGGCGCAGCGCAAGTCACCGCTCCACGATACCCCGCTCATCGCCGATGATATCGGCGCGGTGGCGGCCTTTCTGGTAAGCGACGGCGCCCGCCACGTCACCGGCAATGTTACTTTTATCGATTGCGGTACGCATGTTATGGGGTGAAGGCACACCCGGGAGTACACGGACTATGGCCTCGAAACTTGCCGAAGATCCTCGTATCGATCCACGTATCAAGAAAGTATTCGGAGCCATGCCGGTAATCGCCGACGGCAACTTTGCCAGCCGCGAACAGATATTAGAAGTTGAAAATTCCGAAGCCGGCAAGGCGCGCTTGGCGGCACTCGGAGCAATGCTCGACACCTTTGACGATGAGACAGTCGCGCCGTCGGCGGGTTTACGCGTCACGACTGAACGCGTCGTGTCGGACCCCGATCGCAACCTCATCAATATCCAGTTCATTCGCTCTGATAACAAGGAACTCGTGCCGTGTGTCTATTATATCCACGGTGGCGGAATGCGGATGATGTCGTGTTATTCGGGGAACTACAAGGCTTGGGGCAGGATCATCGCCGCCAATGGTGTCGCCGTGGCGATGGTCGATTTCCGCAATTCTTTGACACCGTCGTCGGTTCCTGAAGTCGCACCTTTTCCGGCGGGCCTCAATGATTGTGTCTCGGGCCTGAAGTGGGTTCACGCTAATTGCAACGCACTGAACATCGATCCCAAGCGGGTTGTTGTCGCCGGCGAGAGCGGTGGCGGAAATCTCACCCTGGCGACTGGGTTAAAACTGAAGCGTGATGGCCAAGTGGGTCTGATCAAGGGACTCTATGCAATGTGTCCCTATATCGCAGGCGAATGGCCGCAAGCACAGTATCCCTCGTCGATTGAGAACAACGGGATTTTCCTCGACGTCAGGGGTAATCAGGGCGCGATGGCTTATGGAATCGAGGCCTTCAACGCTCGTGACCCGCTGGCTTGGCCCGGGTTCGCGACGACTGAAGATGTAGCAGGGCTTCCGCCCACGGTGATCAGCGTGCACGAATGCGATCCGCTTCGCGACGAAGGGATCGGCTTCTATCGCCTGCTTATCCGGAGTGGGGTGAGCGCTTTGTGCCGCCAAGTGATGGGAACGATTCACGCCACGGAGATCTTTCCTACTTGCTGTCCCGACATCAGCTATGCGACCGCCAGCGACATCGCCAACTTTTGCAGACACTGATGAAAATCCAGTGATCCAGGCGCCTTCGCCCGGTGGCGTGACAGCGTCTTGAAAAGTCCGTCACGCCTCGCGAATGGTGCGACCGCGAGACTTGTGAAAAGTCCCCGTTTCAGCCGGTCGGTGCTTGCCTGATGCCGGCAGACCCTTAAGCAAAGCGGAGACGAGCCAGTCGAAGCTCTTATCGACGTCGAGCGGGATGCCGAATCCGCCCGCGATTTCCAGCGCGACGAAGCCGTGCACAGCACTGCGAAGCCCGCGGATGGCGTGAATGCCCGCGCGGCGTTCCAGTCCGTAGCCGCTGAGTACGGACAGGATGGTCTCGACGATCTGGCCGGCGGCCGCCTCGAGCGCGGGATCGTTCTTGGGCGCGGCCACCATCGTGGCCGCGTAAGTTCCAGGATTGCGCTTGACGAAGGCGCGATACGCGGCGGCGAGACCGCGCACCGCGTCGTCGCGCGATTTGCCAACAGTCGCGCGACTCAGCGCCGTGTTGAGATCGCGCAGCGCAATCAATTTGAGCTCGCGGCGCACGCCCTCGAGGCCGCCGACGTGATTGTAGAGCGAGGGCGGACGCACGCGCAGTTTCCTGGCGACCCGCGCGAGCGTCAGCGCGTCCCAGCCGTCGGCGTCGGCGATTTTCGCGGCCGCGCGGATGACCGCGTCGCGGTTAATTCCGGCGCGCTTCGGCATCCTGAGCGTCCTTCACAAAGTCGATGATCGCAGGTGCGACGACGTCGGGATACTCGGCGTGCGGATAGTGCCCGGCGCCATCCACCATCAGTTTTTTTCCATGAAGATGACTCGCGGCCCAATCAGCTTCTGCGGCGGGATCGGTGAAGTCGGAGTCGCGCGTGCCCATCACGACCAGCGCCGGCGCGTGAACGTTCGGAATCCGCGCCTCGCACGGAGCTTGCGACGCGAAGATCAGCGCCTTGGTGGCCTCGATGCGGCCGGGCTGCTTGAGATTGGCGGTCAGCGCACTGCGATATGAATCGAGGTCGGCCGGCGGCGCCGATTTGTAGAGCGATCCATAGTACATCGACCAGAACGACGGGCCCCACGGACGCATCATCGCAACTTTGAGAAACGCCAGCAGAAACGACGAGGTCGGAATCACGCGCATGAACGGATCGATCAGCACGATACCGGCGATGCGATCAGGAATCTCGGCGGCAGCCCAAACCGCGGATCCGCCGGCCATCGAGTTGCCCACGATGAAGGCCTTGCCCGCGCCGAGGTGACGAACCATCGCGACGATATCCGCGCCGACGATCGCCGGTGAGTAGTCGGGCCAATCGACGCTCGATTCGCCATGGCCCGGAAGATCCATCGTGACAACGCGGAAGCCCGCGCCGACCAGCCTCAGTCCGAGGAAGCGATACTGCTGACGCATGTCGCCCAGGCCGGGGACGCAGATAACGAGCGGGCCGGCACCGCCGGAGTCGTCGTAGGCGATCTGACCGCCGGGCAGTTTGAGAAATTGGGTGGCAGCGGCCGCGGATGGTTGATCGGCGCGCGCCGGAAGGGTGGTGGCGACAGTGAGTGCCGCCGCCGCGACGAGGAGATTTGTCGTTGTGTTAATCATGGTAGGTATTTAACTAATACTATTAGTCTCGTGATGCAAGGGGTCGAGTTGCTATTCAACGGGAAGATGATCCGCTGTCAGTCGGGGCGGACCAGTCCCGATAAACCCGCGAACAGCAGCGGCGTGATTGTCCATCCTGCCAGGATGTGCAGCCACAGATACCATCGCAGCAGTCGGCTCGGGAGCGAGCTCGGATCGCGCATCTTACCGCTGCGCGTCGTGCGGGCGGACACTCGATGGCGCGGATTGGGCCGCCAATATTTATCCTGGTGCAGTTCGACCACCGGCAGAAAATTCTCGAGCGAATAGACCAGCGGATT
>DATNLS010000230.1:0-5891 GCA_035602775.1 Candidatus Acidiferrales bacterium
CCGTCCAGCGCGCGCGGCATGAGCGCCGAAGTCCGCGCCGCCGGCCGCAAAGCAATCCGCGCCGGCGCGATCCCGCAGCGCACCGTCGCGCGCTCGATCGTGATGGGCGGGCAGGGGCTTCACACCGGACTCAAGACCGGCGTCATACTGCATCCCGCGCCCGCCGGATTCGGAATCGTGTTCACCTCGCTGGCCGACGAGACCGCCATCCCGGTCCGCTTCGACAACGTCACCGACACCGGCTACAACACCACGCTGACCAGCGGCGGCCGCTCGGTCCGCACTGTCGAGCATCTGCTGTCCGCGCTGCACGCATTCGGCATTACGAATCTGCTAATCAAGACCGACGACGAGGTCCCCGCACTCGACGGCTCCGCGCTCGAATTCTGCAAACAGCTTGGCGAGGCGGGACTCACCGCGCAGGACGCGACCGTCGAGCCGATTAGAATCAAGCACAAGCTCATCGTCGGCGAGGAAGGCGAGGGCCTCGAATTTATAAAAGTCGAACCCGCCGACCATCTGATCATCGACTATACGCTCGACTACCCGAAGCCGATCGGCGTTCAGCAACTGCACTTCGAGCTCACTTCGTCCGAGGCTTACACGCGCGAAATCGCGCCGGCGCGAACCTTTGGCTTCGTCTGGGAGTTTCGCAAGCTGGCGCAAATGGGCCTCGGCAGCGGCGCGCGCATCGACAATGCGATCCTGGTCGACGACGACAAGGTCGTGAACACGACGCTGCGGTTCCCCGACGAATTCGCGCGCCACAAGGTCCTCGATCTGATCGGCGACCTCTACCTGCTAGGCCGCCCGCTGCACGCGCACATCACCGCAGCGAAAACCGGCCACTCCGACAACCTTGCGCTGGTGAAGGCAATCCACGCGTCGTTGTCTTAATCCGATCTTAGTCCGGTCCCCCTTCCATCTCGGGAAGGGGTTAGGGGTTAGGTTGTTGAGGCGCAAGCAGTCTCGATCCTGACCGCGCAAAGAAACTAAAAATGGACCTCAAAGGAAAAGTCGCACTCGTAACCGGGGCGGGTCGCCGCGTCGGCCGCGCGATCGCGCTCGAACTCGCCGCTCATGGCGCGACGGTCGCAGCTCACTATCGCACCTCGCAAGCGGAAGCCGACGCAGTCGTCGCCGAAATTGCCGCCCACGCTGGCAAGGCGCAAACCCTCCGCGCCAACTTGGAGCACGTCGCCGAGATAGAGCAGATGGTCTCCGAAATCCTCGGCAGTTTCGGCCGCATCGACATCCTCGTCAACTCGGCCTCAGTCTTCGCGCCCACACCTCTGGCCGAAATCACCGAGCGCGACTGGGACGCGAACCTCGACACCAACTTGAAAGGGCCGTTCTTCCTGTCGAAGTTCGCAGGCGCCGCGATGCGCCGCCAGGGCGCCGGCAAGATAATCAACCTCGGCGATTGGGCCGGCATCCGGCCCTACAAGGACTACCTGCCGTACTCGGTATCCAAGAGCGGCTTGATAGGTCTCACTAAAGCACTGGCCAAAGAGCTAGCCCCGGAAGTCCAGGTCAACTGCATCGCGCTAGGTATGGTAATGCCGCCCGAGAACTACACCAAGGAAGAAGTGGAGCGCCTCGTAAGTCGCACGCTGACTAAAAAGATGGGCACTCCAGAGGACGTAGCGCGCGCTGTCGTCTTCTTCTGCGAGACCGACTTCGCCACCGGGTCGGTCTTGAGACTCGAAGGCGGCCGCCTCCTGGTCTAGCTCTTACCGCGGCCGTTATTTCGTCAAATCGCGCAGGATCTCCTTCGCCGTCGTCATCCAACGCACGACTGACGCCGAGTCGTGATGACGAATCGACCAATCTACCTGCCGTACGATCATGTGCGCCAGATAGACGGCGAGCGGCCCACGCCCGGAGCAATCCAACGTCTCACGCCATAGCGGGTCGCGCACTTCGCGATCGTTGTACGAGGAGAACAGATAAGTCGACAAATCGAAGCCTCGATCGCCGGCGCATGCGCCGTCCCAGTCGACTACGCCCGTGATGCGATTTCCCGCGCAAAGAACATTGCCCGGATTGAAATCCCAATGCACGATGTCGCGCGTGACAAATATCTCGCCCGCGTGGCGGACGACCAACTCCTGCAGCGTTTCGAGCATCGCCGCGCTGTCGGCTGAGTAGTGTCTGAGCGTGTCGATGACACAGTAGCCTTCGAAACCCTTGAGCACTCCGTCGATAACTCGCGCCGGCCACTCTGCCGGCAGGTCGCTGCCGAGTCCAGTCTGAAGACGATTTATCGCGACCAATTCCTGCACCGTCGCGGCGTTCAACCGCTGGTTCGGATTTCCCGGTATCATCGCCTGGATTGAGAACTTCAAGCCGTCGTCATTGCCGACGCATACATATGAAGGAGCCGGAAATCCTACCTCACGAAGCCGTTTCGTGATCTGCGCAGCGCGTTGCGGGCGAATCTCCGTGCCGCGTCCAAACTTCAGAACGAACTGTTGGCCATTAGCATGTGCGAGAATGAATGCGTTGCCACTCTCTCCGAGTTGGGCGCGACCCCGCAGCACAAACGCAGTGCCATGACGGGAGTTTATCCGAGCGACGAGCGCGTCAACCTCTACTTGATTTCCCTGATCTGGAATCAGATTGCTCCTCTGAATTCTCCCCTGCGGGCTCCCAAAAGAAGCAGGCGGCGACGTGCTGTGAATTCATCTCGAATCGCGGAACCCTCACCTACCGGCGGCTACGCCCGCCGGCCTCCTCTCCCGTAAAATAACGGGCGAGGTAAGATTCGGATGCTCCGCCCTTAACCAGTTCTAACAGGGGCGAAGCCCCGCATCTTAATACTGGGTGCGGGGCTCAGCCCTGCCGAAGGAAGCGTGAAACCCACCGCGGGTTTCACATTCAATCAAGTGTCCTCCCTCACTCCCCATCCTTCGTCGCGCCCGCGCTTTCCCCCGGCGGATTCTTGAACTCGATCTTTGCTCCCTTCGCGATCTTCTTGAGTAGCCCCTTCACCACTGCGTCCTCATTTTCGTCGAGGATGAACATCGCGATCTTTGCCTTCACCTCCGGCAGCGGCGAAATCGTTTCGCCGCGCCGCGCGACGATCTTGATAAAGCTGTAGCCGAGGTTCGACTCGACGATTTGGGTCAGCTGCCCGACCGGCGTCGCAAAGACGACTTTATCCACCACCGGCGGCAACTGCCCGGGCCGAAAGTAGCCGAGGTCGCCACCCTTGGCCGCCGACTCGGTGTCCTCGGAATTCTGTTTCGCGAGCGCCGCGAAGTCCTTCGTCTTCTTCGCCTCGTCGTAAATTTTGATTATTTTCAACTCGGCCGCTTTTTTCTGCGCGTCGCTCGCGTTGGGCGGGAGCTTCACGGCGATATGCGCGAGTTCCACTTCGCCAGGATCCTTGATGAACAGATCGCGATGCTCGTCGTAGTAATTCTGAATCTGCGCGTCGGTCGGTTGCACATGATGCGCGCGGAATTCGTCGTCGAGCATCTTCTCGATCATCATCGAGCCGCGCACTGCATTCATCAGTTGCGCATCTGGCGCGCCGGTCACAGGCGCGGTCTGTCCGCCTGCCCCGCCAATCTGAAAGTCGCGCGCGCGCTGGGCCACTTCGCCGTCGGGAATCGTGATCTTGCGTTTGGCCGCCTCCTGCAGCAGCAGTTGGCGGTTGATTAGATTTTCACTCGCGTCGCGAAACACCGCCTTCTGCTCTTCGGTGCTGGTCGCGTTGATCATCTGCGCCTCGGTCTTCGCGTAGTCGGCGATCTCCGCCGCCGTAATCGGAGCGCCGTTGACTGTCACCAACACCGGGTCTTTCGGGTCGGGCTTGACCAAAGGAATGATGCCGAGGAAGCGTTGCTGCCAGTTCAACCCCGACTCACCGAGTTGCGCGCTCGCCGTGCTGGCGGTTGCAACCGCGACCGCAATCGCGAGAATCAGACAGGCAATCCGCTTTCGGCTGATGCGCATCAATTCAAAACCCCCATTCACGAGGTACACGATGAGCCCACGGCGTACACTCGACTGCCCGTCGGCGTCAAGGCAATTCGGAGACGCGCGATGACGCAGCTGCGCACGGTGAGCATGATTTTCGCGATAATCGCGAGCATCGTGGCGATAGTCGCAGGCTTCATCCTGTTCTTCGTGATCGAGCCGCCACTCCTCGCCTCGATTTTCCTGGCCTCCGCCTCAATCGCCATCGGATGCTTCATCCTGACCGGCCTCGCCGCCTACTTCAGCTCCTAGGTTCCCGCGCGCCGCGGCACCATCGCCGGACTATACGCTGTCACGCACGGCGGCCCCGGCGCAAAATAATGCGCGACTTCCGCTGTTTCCCCACGCATGAAAATCAGGCTCGACGACCGCGTTCCATAATTCTCCAGATGCAAACACAGCGCGTTGGGCCGTCCCGACCGCGGATCTAGCTGCGTATTGTGGTCCGCTAGCAACGCCCCGAGCGCAGATCGCTGCCCAACCGGGTCCTGCCGAAAATCCGCACGACTCCCGAGATCCGCGAACTTCCCGTACGACGCGCTGATCTTCGGACACTCGAAATCGTTCAGATCGAGATTGGACAGCAGATGCAGCCCCGGCTTGATTTCGACCACTTCGATCGAGGCCCCGCGATTGTAAGCGACGAATGCTTCCGTCCTGGACACCATCAACAAATTGAACGGATTGTAATCCGACCCGAGCTCGCGCCCCGCGAACTCAGCCGCCTCGCGCGCCGTCGGCCGCCGCAGGGCATCGAGGCACAACAGCCCGCGCGATCTCGCATCCGGATTCGGCCCATTGTCGGCGCGCCGATTGAGCAGTCCCGCGACGATCCCGTGCTCACTGATCCCGAGCCAAGTGCCACCGGCCCTGAGATCCTTGCCGCCAACCACATGCGGATGCTCGAGCAGGGTACTAGGGTCGCCCGCAGGCCGCTCCAGAAACTCATCGCGATTAGCAGCAATCACCACCGGGCAATCGCGCGTAGCCTGAAAGTAAATCGCCAGCGTACACATCCGATCAAAATTGGCAGTACGCTGGGCATCCGCACAAGCCCCCTTTTGGAATAGCCTCGTCCATTTGTCGGGAGAGGCCGACGCTGGTCGTCGAGCGGCGAGTGAGACGGCGGGCGGCCTTGCCGTAAGCTAATGTGTACATCACAATACAGCCACCGATCCGGCCTCGGGCCGCATCGGCCGCGTCCCCGGCACCCGCGATCTGGTAGTCACCGGAACGCCGTACATCGTTCCATACCAGGTGCGCGAGGATACCGTCGAGATCCTGCGCGTCTTCCACGGCGCCAGAAAATGGGCCGAGAAGTTCTAGCCGGGCCGCGCGACAATCCACAACGATGCGACTTTGATAGGATCGCTTTGTGTTCGCAGGCGATCGATTTGACGTGATTGTGATCGGCGCGGGCGTCGTCGGCAGCTCCGTCACGATGGGCCTCGCAGAGCGCGGACTCAAAGCGCTCTGTGTCGATATCGATCTCAGCGGCCGCCTCAGCTCGAGTGAAAAAAACGCGGGCGGCGTGCGCGCGACGTGGTGGCAGCGCGTGAACATCGCGCTATGCCGCGCGTCGATCGAGTATTACCAGCGCGTGCGCGAGGAGGTCGGCTTTCGGCAGAAGGGCTACCTCTGGCTCTACGACAAAGGCACATTCGACGGCGCGCTCGAGCATATCCCGCTCCAGCGCGAAGTCGGCCATCCGATCGAGGCGCTTACGCCCGCCGAGGTAAATCGCCGCGTGCCCGAAATTGACAAGCTCGACGGGATTGCCGGCGCCACGTTCTCGCCCGCCGACGGGCTCATCAATCCGAACCTGCTCAAGGAGCATTATCGCGACCGCGCGCTGAAGCTCGGCGCCCAGTTTCTCGATCGCACCTACGTCGTCGCCATCGACG
>DATNLS010000074.1:0-3156 GCA_035602775.1 Candidatus Acidiferrales bacterium
GGCTGTCGACGGTGCTGATCGTGTCGGCGTTCGAGTCGTTGCTTCGCGGATCGAGCGCGAGCCCGAGATGCGCCAGTCCAGCGCAAACTTCGGCTCGTACCGGTGCGGCATGCTCGCCAATCCCGCCGGTGAAGATGAGCAGATCCAATCCTCCGAGCGCTGCCGCCAATGCGCCAATTGCTTTTCTAATCTGATAGCAAAACATCTCTATCGCAATTGCCGCATCGGGGTTCGATGCGCGCGCGTCGATCAACGTCTTCAGGTCGGAACTGAGTCCCGAGACGCCGAGCAAGCCGGATGTGAAATTCACCAGTTCACCCAGTCGTGCGGCGTCGTAGCCCTTCTGCTGGAGCAAATATAGAATCACGCCCGGGTCGAGATCGCCCGGCCGCGTGCCCATCATGAAGCCGCCGGCCGGCGTGAAGCCCATCGTGGTGTCGAGCGGGCGGCCGTTCTTGACCGCGGCCATGCTCGCGCCGTTGCCCAAGTGCGCGATTATCAGCCGCGGCGGAATCGCGGCTCCCAGAGCCTGCACGATGTACTCGTAGGAGATTCCGTGAAAGCCGTAGCGGCGCACTCCAGCATCGAACAGCTCACGCGGCAGCGGGAAACGCTCGGCTCGCTCCGGCATTCCGCGATGGAACGCGGTGTCGAAGCATGCGACCTGGGTAAGTTTCGGATGGCGCCCTGAAACCGCCTCGATACCTTCGATACCGCCGGGCATGTGCAACGGCGCGAATGGGATCAGGCTTTTCAGATCGGCGATCAGCGCTGGCGTGACAATCTCCGGCGCCACATGATGCGCGCCGCCGTGCACGATTCGATGGCCCACCGCGTCCAGCGGCGGCAGCTTCAGGCGCTCGAACTCGTCTAACAGCGCATCGACGGCAACTTGCGTGCGCGCGAGCGCGCGATCCGATTTGGCAAGCGTGCGGCCTTTCGCGTCGCGGATTTCAATTTTGCCGCCGGTACCGCCAATTCGATCAGCGGCGCCTTCGGCCAAGATCGATTCGACGCCGCCCGAGACCGAGTAGAGCGCGAACTTGCACGACGACGAGCCGACGTTGATGCACAGGACGGTGTGAGGCGCCGACAAGGCTGACGCCTCAGTTGCCCCGCGCCGGTGGCGATGATTCGGCCTGCTTGAAGACTCGCGCGATCAGGTCCTGCGCCTCGGCCTGAATCTGATGCAGGTGAGCCTCACCCTTAAAGCTCTCGGCGTAAATCTTGTAGACCTCCTCGGTGCCCGACGGACGCGCCGCGAACCATCCGCTTTCCGCGACCACCTTGATTCCGCCGATCGGCGCTCCGTTGCCGGGCGCCACCGTCAAGGTGTTGAGAATTTTCTCGCCTGCGAGCTCGCGCGCATTCAGTTTCTCGGGCGTCAGCGATTTCAGAATTTCCTTTTGCGCGAGCGTCGCAGGCGCGTCGATACGTTCATAGGCCGGCGTGCCGAACTTCTTCGTCAGCTCATTGTATATCGTGCCGGGGTCGCGCCCTTCCCGCGCCGTCATCTCGGCGGCGAGCAGACCCAGGATGAGTCCGTCCTTGTCGGTCGTCCAGACACTGCCGTCGGTGCGGAGAAATGAACCGCCGGCGCTTTCCTCGCCGCAGAATCCGACCGAGCCGTCGATCAGGCCGTCCACGAACCACTTGAAGCCGACCGGAGTCTCGACCAGCTTGCGCTCGAGGCTCGCCGCAACGCGATCGTTCATGCTGCTGCTCACCACCGTCTTGCCGACGGCGGCATCTTTGCGCCATCGCGTGCGATTGCGGAACAGGTACGAAATTGCGACGGCGAGATAGTGATTCGGATTCATCAGGCCGCTTGAGCGAGTGACGATTCCGTGGCGGTCGGCGTCGGTGTCGTTGGCAAACGCGACGTCGAAACGATCGCGCATCGCTAGCAACCGCACCATCGCGTACGGCGACGAGCAATCCATCCGAATCTTGCCGTCCCAGTCCGCGGTCATGAAGCGGAACGTCGGATCGACCACGTCACTGACGACCGTCGCTTTGATTCCGTACTTTTCGATCACTGCCGGCCAGTAGTGCACCGCCGCGCCGCCCAGCGGATCGATTCCGATCTGCACGCCCGCGCTGCGAATCTTCTCCATGTCTACGACGTTGCCCAGATCCCCGACATAGGCGGCGATGTAATCATGCTTATGAAGCGTCGGGGCCTTCAGCGCCCGCTCGTACGGCACACGCTGCACGCCAGCAAGTTTGTTCTTGAGAAAATCGTTCGCCGTATTCTGAATCCAATCGGTGACACCGGTATCGGCAGGGCCGCCGTTGGGTGGGTTGTATTTGAAGCCGCCGTCGGGCGGTGGATTATGCGACGGCGTGATCACAATCCCGTCGGCGAGCCCGCTGGTGCGTCCGCGATTGTAGGTCAGGATCGCGTGCGAGATGGCCGGCGTCGGCGTGTAGCCGCCGGCGCTATCAACCATCGTCTCAATACCGTTGGCAGCCAGCACTTCGAGCGCGCTGGCGAACGCCGGGACCGCAAGCGCGTGCGTGTCCATCCCAAGGTAGAGCGGGCCGCTGATATTTTGACTCTTGCGATGGAGGCAAATTGCCTGGCTGATCGCGAGGATGTGCGCTTCGTTGAAGGCCACGTCAAACGCGGAGCCGCGATGCCCCGAGGTGCCGAACGAGACGCGCTGCGCGGGAACTTCAACATCGGGCACGAGACTGTAGTACGCGGTGATCAAACGCGGCACGTTGACGAGCTGCGCTAGTTCGACAGGTTTTCCTGCGAGTGGGCTTACTTTCATAGGATTAATCCGGCGTCCATTTCCAGTTGCGAATCGCGGGCAAGTCTTCGAGATGCTCGACGATGTATTTGCGATGGGCGTCGAGCGCGGCTTCGGTCATCGCGATGAGTTCGCGGGCGCGATCCTGGTAACGCGGCGCGCGACGCAGACCCTCGATGCATAGGTGGTAACGGCTCGCCTTGTTCAACACCAGCATATCAAACGGCGTGGTCGTGGTTCCTTCCTCGACGTAGCCGCGCACGTGAAATCGATCCGGGTTCGGGCGTCCGTGCAGGAGCTGATGAACCTCGCCCGGGTAGCCGTGAAAGGCGAAGACGACGTCTTTGTCGCGGGTGAAGAGTTCGAGAAAGTAGTCCTCGCTCATGCCGTGCGGATG
>DATNLS010000059.1:0-9962 GCA_035602775.1 Candidatus Acidiferrales bacterium
CTTCCCTCGAGGGAAGGGGAACCGGATTGTTGGAGGTAACCTCTTCCTTCTAGAGAAGAGAAACCAATCGGTGGGAAAGGGAAAAGGAAGTTAGTGGCAGCCGCAGCCGCCGCCGCAACATCCGCCGCCTGTCATGCCGCCGCCGTTTGACGTGCCCGAGTTGGCCATCGCGGATGCGACTGCGGACGCAGCGTCGCCATTGCTGGCGCGCGCCGCGAACGTCGACATTTCACGCGTCAGCTTCGAGCCATGGCAATGCGGACATTGTGCGCCAGTGTCGCCGGGGCGCACGAATGCCTCGAATGAGCGGTCGCAGTTGGTGCATCGGTATTCGTAGATCGGCATGCTGTTCCCTTTAGTCGGCGGGCGGCTGCGCGAACTCGACCAGCACGCCGCGCGTGGCCTTCGGATGCAGGAAGCAGATCATGCCCGCCAGGCCTTTGCGCGGCTTCTGATCGATGAGCTGGATACCTTTGCCGCGTGCGGTTTCGAGCTCGCGGTCGACGTCGTCGGTCTCGAAGCATAGGTGATGCAGGCCGCCGCCGCGCCGCGCGAGGAACTTGCCGACCGCATTGTCGGGGTCCAGCGGCTCGAGCAGCTCGATCTCGCTCTCGCCCGCCTTGAGCAACGCGGCGCGGACGCCTTGCTCCTCAATCGTCGCGCTCTTGGTGAAATGCAGGCCGAGCGTGTCGCGCCAGAATTTCAACCCCGCGTCGAGATTCGGCACGACAACGCCGATGTGATGAATCTTCTTGAGCATAGCCGCCGCGCTATTGATGGTGATCGAGACACAGCGAGCGTTGCAACTTGTCCCACCTGACCTTCATATCGTCCGAGCCAAGCGTCGGATGCTCGGCGCGCGTCTGCGCCAGCTTGCTGCATGCTCCCTGGGTATTGCCCTGTTTCTCGTAAATCACAGCAAGTTGGTACTTCGCTTCGTACCAGAGAGGATCGGACTCGGCCGCCGTATTCTCGACCGCGGTCCACCGCTCGTTTGCGTTCTTCCAGTCGCCCTTGGCTTGAGCCTGACGAGCCAGACCTGCGTTCGCATCGGGCGACGCCGGGTCGGCCTTGACGACCTCTTCGAAGACCCTGTTCGCCTCGTCTTCGTTGCCGGTAGCATGAAGTGCCTGGGCGTAGATCGACAGCGTACCCGTCAGGTTCTTCGTCGGGATCTTGCCCGACGCCGCCATCTCGGCGAAGCCCTTGTAGGACGTCACGGTCAACTTGGCGTTTGCGAGATACGTCTTCTGGTCGTTGTTATCCTTGGCCGCTTGCGCAGCCTTCCAGAACTCGATGCCGAGTCCCTTGACGAAATCCTGCTTGGCGGAGTCGCTCTTGCTGCGCTCGACGAGTCCGGCAACGTCGGTATTAACTTCGTCATACCGGCCAAGATGATCGAGCGCCGTAATGCGCCAATCGATCACGTCCTGGAACTTCGCGCTCATCATCGGGTAATTCGTTTCGTAGCCGACCAGCAGCGGTGCTACCTGCGCGTAGTCGACGTGATCCTGATCTTCCTCGAGGATCGAAGCGAGCATGTAGGTCGCTTCGCCGCGAATCTCGCGCACCGCGTTCTTGGCGGCGGCAGTGTTAGCCTTTGCCTCGGCCTCGTGTCCCATCTTGATTGATTCGTTCAGGTCCGCGACCGCCAGCTTTCTGAGCTGATCAGTATCGATCTTGGGCGCCGTTTTGTCGTCCTTGGTAGCAGCCGCGCCTACGAGGATCTTGTAGTAGCATTCCGCGGCCTTGAACTTGGCCGTGAAAGTGAATTCAGGATCACCCTTAACGGCGGAATACAGCTTCGCGGCTCCGAGGAGATCGCCCTGCCGCTGAAGGCGCTCGGCCAGCGCCACTTGCAGTTCGGCGGCATGATCACCATTTGGATTTTTCTGTAGGTAATCCTGCGCGTCCTTCACCCACTTATCTTCGAGCGCTTTATCCTTCCGGCCGCTCTTCTCCCATCGATCGTGATCGAGGCTGTACTCCAAAAAGAAGGCCTGGGCCGCGTCGCCGCCGCCCTGATGTGCAATCTTGAGGAGCATCTCCTGGACCAGGTCGAAGCGCTTCTCGCGCTGATATATATCAGCGGCGAACCTGCAGGCCTTGGGATACTGTCCGCTGTCGCACGCCTCGGAATAGTACTTTGCCGCGCCCGCTTCATCCTTGCGCGAGAGCAGGACTGCGGCGAGCAGCCATTTCTCGAAGGGGTCGCTGGAGCTGCCAAATTCCTCGACTGCGTTGCTAGGGAACTTGGACGCAGCCGCGACATCGATAGCCCAACCTTCCTTGTCGTCCTTTTTCGGCTTCATCACGTCGATGATCTGCTTGTGATACTCGGCTTTCTTGGCGGGGTCGCTGGTGGCTCTTTCGGCGCTGAACAGAGCTTGTAACTGAAGCATCTGATCGCCGCCCTTGCCCCCTCCGGGGCCTGTGTTCGAGCCACAATACTTCGTTGCTTCTTCAGGCTGGCCCATCTTTCCATAGGTTGTGCAGAGGCCTTGCTCAGCCGCTGCGTACTGCTGCGTGCTTCTTCCATCTTCCTGGATTTTCTTGAAGTCGTTGATCGCGTTGGTGTATTCCTTCTGATCGAACTTGCCCAATTCGCGCTCGCAGTAGGCGCGACCCAGCGTGTTTTCGCGAATCAGGTTGGGATCGGGCATCGCCAGCATGCTGTTGGTGAAGCCGTCGATCGACTCATTCAGCAGTTTCTTGGATTGCTCGGCGTTATCGTCGAACAGCGTGGTCGCCGCCGTGAACCGCAGCCATGCGAGCGGGTAGGCCGCGCGCAACGCGAACTGCTCAGGCTTGTCGTAGTCGCACTGCCCGCCGTTGTCGATCGTGTTGATGCAATCGTCCTTCTTCTTCGACCAGGCCGTTTGCAGCCGATCGAGCATCTCCTCGAGCTGGCGGTAGATAGGAATTAGCGAGCCCTTGTCCACCTTGCCGCTCGAGGTGAGCTTGGCGAAATCCGCCTCGGCGCTGTCGAGACGGCCGATCACCGAGTCGGCGGTCGATTCGTTACTCTCGGCGGAGCCCATCTGGCCGGAGAGGCTCGAAAGCTCCGATTCGAGCTGACTGGAACTCTGCGCGGATGCCATGCCTGCGGTGAAAACAAGTGCGAAGATTGCGGCGAGCATCACCGTCAGGCGATGCAAAAAAAGCGGACGATTCATTTTAGTAGTCCCCAAATCGTGTTCCCCGGGAATTGTGGCCTTAGATAAGGATAACGCTGCGATAACGTCAAGCGGGTTCAAATACTTGCGCAACCTCAGGGACGCTGGCAAGCGAGTAAATTCTGGCCGTGCGTCCCTCAATCGACGGCTCCGACTGCGCGGCTTCGCGATCGACCAACACCGCGGCCATGCCGAGCGCCGCCGCCGGCACAAAGTCGAGATGCTCCGAATCGCCGACGTGCATCGCCTCGCGCGCGGTCACGCCGAGGCGCCCAAGGGCCGCGTCGTAAATCTCGCGCCGCGGCTTGGCGTAGCCGGCCTCTGAGGAAATTGTGATCGAATCGAAATAACGGGTCAGGTCGAGGCCGTCTAGAATTCGATACAGGCGATAGTCGAAATTGGAGATCACGCCCAGTTTGAGTCCATCAATTTTTAGACGTTGCAGCACCGGTACAGCTTCAAGATCGGCAAACCAATGGTCAGGATTGGCGAGATGGGCAAAAAGGGCGTCGAAGTAGGCCTCGAAATCCGGAAACTTGCCGAGCGGCGCGAACGTCTCAGTCACGCGGCGCCGCCACCATTCGCGCTCGAGACGCCGCAGCTCGTCGGGCCGCAGCCCGAGTCCGAAGGCCAGCCCCGGCGCCGCACCGAACGCACGGCGAAAACTCGCGGCGACACTGTCCTCGGGGACGTCGAGACCAAAGTCGCGCGCCAACTGGGCGTAGGTGCGTCCGATCGGCTCGCGCGGCTCGAACAGCGTACCTGCGGCGTCGAAAAATACGGCGCGGATCATACGACTCATTTAATCGCAGCCGTTTCGGAATGCGAAACCTCGCGGGGTTTCCTTTTCTCGCTTTTTACTCATTCACTGCTTCCTGGCTGCTGGAACAAGACGGCACCGTCGCCGATGCAGCCTGACACCTGTTCGAACAGATCGAGGCAAAGAGAAGAAGGTGCGGGGTCAACCGATTTCGCGAGGTTCGCCAATCAGATACCATCTGTCCGCGATGCCGCTCGACGACAAAGCCGGCGCTCCCGTTTCTGCTTCGCGTTCTGCTGGCGCGCACGTCGAACCGCCGAAGATCTACATCCCGGCGTGTGGCGCGCTATGCGACATTTTCTGGTGGGCTCGCGGCAATCCTTCCGCCGATAAGCAGGATCCACTTCCTGTTTCGGACAATCGGGGGCGCAAGCCCTGAGAAGTCCACAGTGATGGATGTCGCAAAAGGATCCGTCATTGCGGTTCTGCTCCTCGCCGTCATAGCAGCCACTCCCGCGCGCGCCGCGGCGCCGCGGGAAATTCGCTACCATCCACACGAACTGCACTTCGGGAAAGTATTCGTAGGCACCACTTCGGCCACCATGACGGTCAAGCTGAGAAATCTCGACGAAGTGAATATTACGATACAGAAAATCTCAGTGACTGATGGCGATGATGCATTCGTCATCACTGATGGGCCGAACAAATGCACCAACGTGGTGTTTGCACCCGGAGCAAGCTGCCTGCTCTACGTGGTGTTCATCCCACCTGGGGACTCCCGACCAGGAGAGGAAGAGACAGGCCAGATAACGATTGTGTCGGAGCCTCTCTACCGGGATGTAGCCCGTCAGATTGTGGACCTCGACGGGACCGCTCTGATACCGAAGAAAAAGAAAAAGCCGACGCCGACCGTTACGCCGACGCCGACCCCTACGCCGACGCCAACTGCCACTCCGACTGCAACCGTCCCACCCACTCCGACAGTTTCACCGACGCCGAAGGCGTCGCCCACCGCTACCACGACTGCGACGCCGACCGCGACGCCGACTCCGGCGCTCGTAGGCGTGGGGAATTTTTCGTCAAACAACGTGGAGTTTTTCTTGTACTACCCGAATCAGAAAGGATTCTCTACGACGCCCGGCGCTAACAATGTGGCGCCGCTCGCCACTATCGGCGGCGCAACCACCGGCCTTAACTCTCCCTACGGCCTAGCGCTCGATCCAAACAACGACAACATCTATGTGGCGAACAGGTTTGGCGGAGCGGCACTACAGGGCAGCATCACCATCTATCCTGCGCTGGGAAGTAGCACCGGCACTCTGAACGAATCCCCCATCGCGACCATCGTTGGCCAGCCAAACATCGGGTGCACCGCGGCCGGCGTTCCTTTCCCCTGCTGCACCGGGGACGAGATCGGCACTTGCGTCGACAACACCCAGCTGTCCCAGCCGACCGGTGTCATCCTGGATGGAACCGGGAACATCTACGTGGCGAATCTCGACGGCGGGACTGGCTTCCAGGGCAGTGTCAACGTTTATCCTCCGCTGGATAGCGGCACCGGCACTCTGAATGAGTCGCCAATCGCGGTAATCGCCGGACAATTCAACACCGCGTGTACCGCGGCCGGCAATCCTTACGCCTGTTGTAGCGGGGCGGGAACCGGTGCCTGCACCGACAACACCGGCCTTGCGAACCCCACCGGCCTCGATCTGATTTTCAATCCCAGCTCCGAGATGCTGGACCTCTATGTGACAAACTCCACCGGCGGACCGCCCGGCTGTTCCGCCACCTCCAGCTGCAACGGAAGTATCACCGTCTATTCGCCGGCGAACACCACCAACGGCAACGCGACGCCCTCGGTAATTTTGACGGGGTCCAACACGGATTTGTCGAGCCCGCAGGGACTCAGCCACAATGCGGACACGAACCTCTTCGTAACCAACGGCTTTAACAACATTGTGACCATCTATCCTTCCGGGACTGGCGGCAACCTTGCTCCGAGTTCCTCGCTCACCGGCGATCTCAGCGGGCCCGAGGGTATCGTCAATGTTCCAGTAGAAGGGAATGCGCTGACCTTTGTGGTTAATTACAGCGGTCCCAGCGTCGATGTGTTTGACGCTTCAGGAGACCTTCTAAGCACGCTGACCGGCAACAACACAGGCCTCAGTGGTCCGCTCGGGATCGTGGTCCTTCCGGCGCCGTAGAGACAGAGCGCGCTTGCACGCCGCGTAAAGCTCTCCCGGTACGCTATTGCAGGCCGTCCCAGATCTGGATCAGCACGCCAAACGCCGACTGCGGCGAGATAAAATATTGACGCTCGCCGCGCCAGTTGCGCTTTTCGTCCACCACGCGGATGCCGTCGCGCTTGAGACGCTCGCGCGTCTCGTCGAAATCCTTGAGGTCGAGCGAAACGTGATGCATCCCCTCGCCGTAGCGCGCGATGAATTTGCCGACGAAGTCGTTGTCGGTCTTGTGCGGCGGGCTCTGGATGAATTCGAGCTTGAAGCCGGCGACCTCGAGATGACCGAGCGAGAAGTTGCCCTCAGAGTTGCTCGTGTGAATCTCGTGGCTAATTTTCGTGCCGGGAAAATAGCGCGTGAAGAAATCGTAGGCCGTGGCGATGTCTTTGACGGCGAGCGAGACGTGATCGAAATACGCCAGCCCGTCAGGCGCGGGGTTGGGATGCGCCTGCTCCCAATTCGTAGTGTGCCAGAACTGGATCAGCGCGCCGAACGCGGATCGCGGCGAGATGAACGCGGTCGCCGATCCTGACTCGTACTTCTGCTCGTCGACGACGCGCACTCCGCCGGCTTTCAGATTCGCTACAAGTTTGTCGAGGCCGTCCGTCTCGATCGACAAATGATGCATCCCCTCGCCGTGCCGCTCGATGAACTTGGTCACGAAGCCGGGCTTGCCAGGCGGGTCTTCGATCAGCTCGACCACGAATCCGCCGAGATGGAAATCCTGCCAGTAGAACGATCCACTGACCTGCTCGTCGAGCGATTTGGCGCCGCGCAATTTGATCGGAAAATACTTCGCGAAGAAATCGTAGGCGCGGTCGATCGACTTCACCGCAATCGAAACATGATCGAACCTCAAGCGAACTTCGTCATTCGCAGCCATGCTGAAACGAATCTCCCTTCGACAAAAATGTGTGCGCCCTATTTCGCGGCGCGTCCGGGCCGGAAGCGCCACAGTAGCCGGAATGAGTTGCGCAAAACCAGCGGCCATCCGTTGACGATCTTTCCCGCGTACACGCGAAGCGACTGGTCTGCGCGCGACAATGCCGGCACGTCAAAGAAATTCGAGCCTCGCGTCCAGGCGCTCGCCTTCGGCGCGTATAACTATATAGCCGCCGCCCTTGAACGGCCCCGCGTTGAAAATCTGCGTCGGCCCGATCCGATCGACGCCGGCGGATTCGTGGATGTGTCCCGAGATGCACACGTCGGGCTTCACCTCTTCGATGAATCGGCGCGCGGCGGTGCTGCCGACTGGCTTGCCGCTCATGATTCGATCGCACTTGGTGTCGAACGGCGGCGGATGACAGATCATGAGGAGCGGACGCACGTCGCGCACGAACTCGTAACCGGCGCGCAGCGTCGCGTAGATTTCATCTTCGGTGAACTCGAGCGGCGTGCCGAATGGCGAAATGTTCGACCCGCCGCATCCGAAGATGCCAACTCCGCCGGTGACGCGGCCCTTGCCATGCAGCGCGATTCCGTCGGCTTCGAGAAACGGGATCACCTCGTGCTGGTCCAGATTCCCCGGTAGCGCAAGCACATTGGGACACACGCTGCGAACTTCGGTGATCACTTTGCGAGCGTCGTCGATGCCGCCGAAGTTAGTGAGATCGCCGGACAGGATTACCAGGTCGCAATCGCGCATCACCTCGCCCATCAGGTCGAGATTGCGAGTCGCCATGTGCACATCGCCGAAAGAGATAATTTTCATCAGACAACTTTATTGTAATGAAACCCGCGGTGGGTTTCATACTTCCTTCGGCATGGGTAACCCCTGCACCTTAGTAATAAGAATTTCGCGCCCTTCCCTTGCGCCTACTGGAACCGCATAACCAGAGGATGGCTTCGCGCGACAAATTCGCGTTCGTGCTCTACCGGCCGCAGTCGGCCGGCAATATCGGCGCGGCGGCGCGGGCGCTCAAGAATATGGGCTTCGACGATCTCCGCCTGGTCGGACGCGGTCCTCTGAACGATCGCGAAGCGGTAAAGATGGCGGTGCATGCCGACGACCTCCTCGCGAGCGCGACGGTCTATCCCGACCTCGCAGCGGCGCTGGCGGATTGCTCGCTCGCAGTAGGCACCACCAGCCGCCGCGGCGGCTATCGCAGCCGCGCGACTCCGCTGCGCCCGGCCGCGGCGGAACTCGACGCGCTGGCTGCGTCGAACAAAATCGCAATCGTCTTCGGCCGCGAAGATCGCGGACTGACCAATCGCGAGCTCAAACTCTGCCATCGCCTGATAACGATCCCGACCGCGCCCGAATATCCGTCGCTCAACCTCGCGCAGGCCGTGATGGTCGTCGCGTACGAGCTGATGATGTGCGCGAGCGCGGCGGTCGAATCCGTCCGCGCGCCCGAGTTCGTGGCCGCATCGATCAGCGACCCGATGCTCGAGCGCCTCGCCGAGGCGCTGGTCGCGATCGGCTTTATTCCCGACGACAACCCGGAACATATCATGCTCGCGATTCGCGAGATTTTCGGACGCAGCGGATTGACTGCGCGCGAGGTCGAGATTCTCAATGGGATGGCGCGGCAGATGCGATGGGTCGCCGATGGAGGCCATCGCACGCTCGCGGAGAAGCGTCGCGCGGGCAGGAAACTGCGATAGAGTTTCCACGTACGGTCCTGATGCGCGATAATCGCATGAACACATGGCTGAGATAATCGATTTTGCCGAGATACAGGCGGCGCGGCGCAAAGCTCGCGCGCGAATCCCGGAGCGCGAAAATCTCGAGCGTGCGTTGCAGATCATGCGCGAGAACCTCGCCAGTGTTGCTGCCGAACTGGTCGACGCGCCGCGCGAAGATCAGGCCGAACTGCTCACGCGAGTCGAACGGCTGGCCGCGATGATTCGCTACGGAATGCGGATGCTCGGCGATCCGGTTCCCTCGCCCGCTATCGGGAGAGGGTTAGGGTGAGGGACATTTGTGTGGCGCGATTGTCTGTTGCGCCGCGCATTCGGGATCTCGGAAAGCAAAGAACTTGGACGAAGGACTGACGCTCAGGATTACCGGGGTCGAGCCGGGCGATGAGATCGCAGGCGCGCGCAAGGTCACGATTGCGACGACGCGCGGCGCGATTCCGCTCGTGCTGCATTCCGCCCCCGAGAAGGGGCGCGCCGTGCTATGCGTCAGCGGCGCGATGGGCGGGTTCGACGGTCCCGCGATGCTCTATCCGCGGCTGGGACTGGAGATGCCGAAGCGCGGACTCACTGTCGCGCGGCTGGACTATCGCGCGCCCAACGAGTTCGGCGAATGCCTGGTCGATGCGATGGCGGCGTTGACGTTCCTCGGCGGAATCGGGAATCAGCGCGTCGCTCTGATTGGACATTCGTTCGGCGGCGCGGTCGCGATCAACGCGGGCACGCTCAGCCCAATCGTCACCACCGTGATTGCGCTGTCGAGCCAGCTCGCGGGCGCGCACGTGGCGGGCGAGCTACGGCCCAAGCCGTTGCTGTTGATTCATGGCGATGCGGACACGATTCTCTCGCACGAAAGTTCGCAGGCGCTTTACGATCGCGCGGGCGAGCCGAAGACGCTCAGGATTCTGCCCGGCGTCGGACACGGATTGGCGGAAGCGCACGATGAAGTGTTCGCGCTGGTCAGCGACTGGCTATTGCAAAAAGTTTGAGCCGGAACGGCTATTCACTGCGCCGACCGCGTCAATATAGAGTGATGCGCGATGCAGTTAACCCACCGGCGCCGCCGCGTCGATAACACAGTCCTGGTATTGGCAATGGCGATGGCGCTGGCGACCCCGGCTCCCGCAGCGCAACAAAGCAAAACTT
>DATNLS010000374.1:0-2119 GCA_035602775.1 Candidatus Acidiferrales bacterium
GCCGATAATATCCGGCTGGTCGAGCTGTGCGGGCCGCTCGATGAGCATCTGCATCAGATCGAGGCGCGGCTCGGCGTCGAAGTCCGACGGCGCGGCAATCGGTTTCAAATCATCGGACTTCCCTCAGCCATCAAGCGTGCCGAAGCGGTGCTGCAGGATCTGTATGCCCGCGCGCAGCGCGAGCCTGTGGATTCGGAGCGTGTGCACATCGCGCTGCAAGAGTTGGACATGGACGGCAATGACGCCGGCGCGGGCGCGGGCGATCCGAGCGACGAGCTCAAGGTGCGCACGGCGCGCGGCGCGGTGCGCGCACGCGGAGCGAATCAAACCGAGTATTTGAACAATGTACGTTCGCACGATCTCACGTTCGGGATCGGTCCCGCGGGCACGGGCAAGACCTATCTCGCGGTGGCGTGTGCGGTTGAGGCGCTGCAATCGGAGTTGGTGCGGCGTATCGTGCTGGTGCGTCCGGCGGTCGAAGCGGGTGAGCGATTGGGATTTCTGCCGGGCGATCTGTCGCAGAAAGTCGATCCGTATCTCAGGCCTATGTACGACGCTCTCTACGAAATGTTGGGCTTCGAGCGGGTTGCGAAATTGATCGAGCGCAATGTGATCGAAGTGGCTCCTCTCGCGTTCATGCGCGGCCGATCGCTCAATGATTCGTTCGTGATTCTCGACGAGGCGCAGAACACCACCAACGAGCAGATGAAGATGTTCTTGACCCGCATCGGCTTTGGTTCCAAGGCCGTCGTGACCGGCGACATTACGCAAGTCGATTTGCCGAATTCCAAAGCCTCCGGCCTGCGCACGGTCATCGACATTTTGCGCGGCGTACGCGGCATTGCGTTCACGATGTTCAGTTCCAAGGATGTGGTGCGCCATCCCTTGGTGCAGCGAATCGTTCAGGCCTACGAAGCAAAAACTCCCGACGACGGCGTTTAGATTCGATGCCGGGACGGCTCGAACTCGACGTGACCTATGCGGCGCGACGGCCGTGGGCGCCGCGGCGCTCGCAATTCGCCGCCTGGGCGAGTGCGGCGCTGTCCGGCGCCGCGCCGGCCGCCAAGCCTCCTGCGACTCCCGTGCACATCTCCATTCGCGTGGTCGGTAAGGTGCGGAGCCGCGGCTTGAATGCGCGCTACCGGCACAAGGATCGGGCAACCAACGTTTTGTCCTTCAGCGGCGCCGGGATGAGCCCGGAGGGCCGAAACTTCCTGGGCGAACTCGTGATCTGCGCACCGATCGTGGCGCGGGAGGCCGTTCTACAAGGCAAGACCGCCGAGGCGCACTGGGCGCACATGACGGTCCACGGTGTGCTGCACCTGCTGGGGGCTGACCATGAACGCCCCGCGGAGGCTAAGAAAATGGCGGCAAGGGAGATTCAAATCCTTGATCGGCTTGGGTTTTCAGACCCGTATGCCTGATCGAGTATCCTGGTCGCCCATGTCAGAACAGCCCCACGGCAGCACTGGTCGCTGGTTAAAGCGCATTACGCAATCGATGTCCGGCGAGCCGCGCGATCTCGCTGAGCTCATCGAGAGTCTGCGCGAGGCCAGCGAGCGGGGTTTGTTCAACGGCGATGCACTGGTCATGCTCGAAGGCGTATTGGCCGTTGCCGATATGCAAGTGCGCGACATCATGGTGCCGCGTTCGCAAATGGTGTTCGTCGAGCGCGATGAGTCGCCGGACAAGCTCGTCGAACTGGTGGTCGAGTCGGGCCATTCCCGCTTCCCGGTCATCGGCGAGGATCGCGACCAGATACTCGGCATTCTGCTCGCGAAGGATTTGCTGCGATTGCAGACCGCGGGCGAAGAGCCTTTCGAGATCCGCGAGTACATGCGTCCGGTGGTGTTCGTGCCCGAAAGCAAACGCCTCAACGTGCTGCTCAAAGAATTTCGCCTGAGCCACAACCACATTGCGATGGTGGTCGATGAATATGGCGGCGTCTGCGGCCTGGTCACCATCGAGGACGTCATCGAGCAGATCGTCGGCGAAATCGATGATGAACACGACGTCGAGGATGATCAGACGATTCGCCGCGAAGGAGAGCGCGAATTCACCGTGCGTGCGCTGACGCCGATTGCGGACTTCAACGAGTATTTCGGCACGGCATTCTCCG
>DATNLS010000255.1:0-5006 GCA_035602775.1 Candidatus Acidiferrales bacterium
CGATGCGCCGCGTGTTCGAGCCGCACCCGGGTTCGAGCTTCGCCCGAAATCGCGCGGTCGATGAAGCCGCGGCGGATTACATCTTTTTCATCGACGACGACGCGGTGGCCGAGCGCGACTGGGCCGCCGAGCTGCTCGACGACATGCGCGCCCGCGACCTCGACGCCGCGTGCGGGATGGTTCTCCCGCGATGGTCTGCGGCGCCCCCCAAGTGGCTCGGGCCGAGCCTGTGGGTCAAGCTCGCCGTTCACGACCGCCGGTTGATAGAGTCCGCGCCCGCGGCATCCGCCGAGCGGCTGGACAACTATTTCAGCGCCAATGTCGGGTTCAAGCGATCCGCCTTCACGCGCTTCGGAAAATTTCGCGAAGACCTCGGCGTGGTCGGCGGCAATCCGATTTCAGGCGAGGACACTGAACTGTTCGCGCGGATTTTAGCGGGCGGCGGCGCGATGGGGTTTGTTCCGCGCGCGATCGTGCATCATCTGATCCCGCCCGAGCGGCTGACGCGCGCGTACTTGCGGCGCAAGAGCTTCGCCTTCGGCATGGGCACCGCGTTCGCCGGTCTGCAAAATCACAATCGGCTCGACAAGCTGATTCGCAACGGCGTGAGGATGGCGATCGCCACGATGCGCGGCGATTCCGAGCGCGCGATTTACCACGAACTCGAATGCGCCAACTTCCTCGGGTACTGGCGCGGACGTTTGCTGGCACGGTAACGCCGCGTCGCGTCGCTCACTTCACATAACTCAGCATCCCGCGCTTCAGAATCGCCGCCAGATATGGAATCAGCTCGAGGCCCGCGAGTTCATCGAGCGTGACCCATCGATGCTCGACGTGTTCGTCGTCCCGCAGTTGCACCTTCTGAAAAACCGTCAGGCGGCACGCGTAGATTGCCTGCAGGTAGGGCTCTGAAACCATGCTGTGCAGTCCGAGCATGCGCTCGATCGCAACGTCGAGCGCGGTTTCCTCCTTGACCTCGCGCAGCAGGCATTCGTCGAAATTTTCACCGAGCGCAAGATGACCGCCGGGAAGATCCCAGCTCCCCGCCCGATAGTTCATCCCGGGCGCGCGCTTCAGGACGAGCATTCGCCCGCGGCTTGCAATGACACCGTGGATGCCCACGTAGAATTGCTGCTCCGCCATCGTGCCCAAGCTAGCGAGCCGCTAATCAACGCGCTACTTCCGCGTTTGTCGCGACCGGCGCGCTAGCAGTACGATGCCACCGATCGGGGAGGAAATCCGCATGGAAAAATCCGAGTTCTATCGCGACGCGCGGCGTGATTTGACCGGGCCGCTCGACGGTGTTCGCGTGATCGACGCCACCACGAGTTGGGCGGGACCGATGTGCGCGTGCATCCTCGCCGACCTCGGCGCCGACGTTGTCAAGGTCGAAGCTCATGAGGGCGAAGTGGCGCGGCGCATTCCGCCGGCTCTCCCCGGCCACCAGAAGCAGATCGGATACGCGCAGGCGACGGTCAATCGCAACAAGCGCAGCCTGACGCTCGATCTCCGGCGCGACGAAGGGCGCGAGATTTTTCTGAAACTCGCGGCGCGCTCCGATGTCATCGTGCAGAATTTTCGCCCCGGGACTTTCGAGAAATGGGGCGTCGGTTACGATCATGTTCGCGCGGTCAAGCCGGACATCATATATGTCTCGATCAGCGGCTACGGGCAGTTCGGCCCGATCCACGATCGCGTCGCATACGATCCGCTCGCACAGGCGATGGGCGGGTTCATTTCACTCAACGGCGCTCCCGACGGACCGCCGACCAAAGCGCCGACCTGGCTCTGCGACGATCTCGGCGGCTTGCACGGCGCCATCGGTGCGCTCGCGGCATTGCGCCATCGCGATCGCACCGGCGAAGGGCAGCATGTCGACGTCGCGATGCTCGACGCGATGCTGTTTCAGTCCAATGGCAACCTGACGCTCGGCGCGATGGGCGTCGAGATCAAGCGATGGGGCAACGAGATCCCATTCTCGGTTCCAACCAACACCTACAAGTGTCGCGACGGACTGGTGATGGCGGGCGTGCTGCTCGACACTCACTGGAAAGTGATGGCGCGGATGGTGGGACGTCCCGATCTCGCCGACCACGACGACTTCGCTACGATTCCCGGCCGCATGAGCAATCGCAAAGAGTGCGATGCGATGTTTGCGAAGTGGTGCGAGGCGCGCACCGTCGATGAAGCCGTCGCCGAATGCGCGAGAGAAGGTATCCCGTGCGCGAAGGTCAGAACCTACGCGGAGGCGGCGCGATGCCCGCATACGCTCGAGCGCGACATGCTCCAGCAGGTAACGCAGGAGGACGGCAAGCTCGCGCCAATCACCGGCCCGGCGGCAAAGTTCTCGCGCACGCCGACCCGGATACGAAGCGGCTCACCCGCTCTGGGAGCGCATACGGACGACATCCTCGCGGAACTCGGAATAGACGCCGACGCGCGCAAGCGGCTGCGCGAGAGCGGCGTCGTCTAGCGAGGGCCCCATCCGCCACCGCCGGGAGTTTCGATTCGAATGCGATCGCCGGCTTTGAGATCGATATTCGCTTTGCCGGGTAACCTGCTGCGTCGCGAGCCGCGCACCAGAATGTTCTTGCCGGTCGCGCCCAGCCCTCCGCCAGCAAGTCCGTAGGGCGCGATCGTCCGCCGCTCGGTGAGCACGCTTACATTCGAATCGACCAGGCACTCGAGCTCGCGAATCAGCCCGTCGCCGCCACGTGCCTGACCGCGTCCGCCCGAGCCGCGCCGCATTCGATACTCGGTGATGCGCATCGGGTAGTAGGCCTCGAGCGCCTCGATCGGCGTGTTGAGCGTGTTGGTCATGTGCGTGTGGATGCCGGACGCGCCCGGCCTACCTTTCGCCGCGCCCGCGCCGCCGGCGATCGTTTCGTAGTAAGAAAAATGGCGGTCGCGAAATCGGTCGAAGCCGCCGACCGTGAGATTCGACATCGATCCCGAACTCGCCGCCGGGATTCGATTCGGCGCCGCCTTGGCCAGCGCGCGGAACAGAACGTCGACAATCCGCTGCGAGGTCTCGACGTTTCCGCCCGCGACCGCCGCAGGAGCCAACGCGTTGACAATCGAACCGGGCGGCGCGACCAGCTTGATTGGACGCATCAGGCCTTCGTTGGCGGGCACCGCCTCGGCGGCTAGACACTTCATGACGTAAAAGGTCGCAGAGAGCGTGATCGCATAATTCGCGTTGACCGAGCCGCGCACCTGCGGCGCGGAGCCGGTGAAATCGACGACCGCTTTGCCGCGTCCAATTTTAATCGCGACGCGAATCGGAATCGGCCCCGTGCCGAAGCCGTCGTCGTCGAGAAAATCCTCCGCGCGATAGGTTCCCGGACGCAGCTCGCCAAGCGCCGCGCTCATCAGCCGCTCGGCGTAATCCTTGAGTTCATCCATCGCAGCTTCGACCAGTTTTCGTCCCGACGTTTTCACGATCGCAAGCAAGCGCTCGGACCCGACCGAGAGCGCGGCGATTTGCGCGCGCAAGTCGCCCTCGCGCTCCTCGCGCACTCGCGTGTTGGCGAGGAACAACGTCATCACGTCGCGCGCGATCTCACCGCCAGCGACAATTTTCACCGGCGGCAATCGGAAACCCTCCTGGTAGATTTCCGTCGCCAGCGCCATCGATCCCGGCGCGATTCCGCCGATATCCGCGTGATGCGCCCGGTTGGCGGCGTACGCGAACGGCCGCCGCTCGGCCCCGATAAACACCGGCGCGACCAGCGTCAAGTCCGGCAGATGGGTCCCGCCCGCGAACGGATCGTTCAACGCGGCGACGTCGCCGCGCGCGAGCTCGAGGTTCGCAATTGCCGCGCGCACCGAGAGCGGAGTCGATCCGAGATGCACCGGAATGTGCGCCGCCTGCGCCACCAGCTCGCCGCGCGCGTCGAAAATCGCGCACGAAAAATCGTGGCGCTCCTTTATGTTCGGCGAAAACGCCGTCTGTCCGAGCACGACGCCCATCTCATCGGCAATCGCCGCGAGGCGATTGTTCATCACCGCCAGAGTGACGGAATCGAGCTTCATCGTGCCGCCTCCAACTGCAGATTGCCGAAGTCGTCGACCCGCAAATCGAATTCGGGAGCGACGTACGCGGTGGAACTAAGCTCGACGACCACGATCGGCCCGGGCAAGCGCGCGCCCGCGCCAAGTGCGTCTCGATCGAAAATTGGGACCGACTGTTCACGGCCGCCGACCAGCACGCGTCCGCTGGAGGCCGGCGTTGGCTTTCCCGCGCGGCGCGCGATGCGCTTCGGCTTGGCAGCGGATTCGCCGGCGAATGCGCGGATGCGGAGGTTCACAACTTCGACGGCGGCGCTCGAGGAGGAATGTCCGAAAGTTCTGCGATGGGTCGAATGAAAGTCGCCGATGAATCGCGGCGTGAGCGCGATTTCGAGTTCGTACGACTGCCCGCGATAGCGCATGTCGGCCCACAGCTCGTGGCGAATCGCGCGCGCACCTTCAGCCGCAAGTTCGGCGCGCGCGCGGCGCACCAGTCCCGCCGCTCGCGCTAGCAGTCCGCGATAGTTCGGATTCGTCGCGCGCACCGTGAGCGAATACTCGCGGCCCATCGGTGCGCTCGACGCGCCCCACGCGCACAACAGGCCGGGATTTCGCGGCATGACGATTCGGCGGATTCCCAATTCGAGCGCCAGTTCACAGGCATGCATCGGGCCGGCGCCGCCGAACGCCAGCAACGCGAAGTCGCGCGGATCGAATCCGCGCTCGACGGTGATCACGCGAATCGCGCGCTCCATGTTCGCGTTGACGACGCGGATAATCCCGCGCGCCGCCACCTGCGATTCGGTTTTCATCGCGCGCGCGACCTGCGATACGGCACGCTCGGCGCGATCCGGAAAGAGCTTCATCCGGCCGCCCAAGAAATTCGCGGCGACCAGCCGGCCGGCGACGAGGTCGGCGTCGGTCACGGTGCATGACTCGCCGCGTCCGTAGCACGCGGGTCCCGGATCGGCGCCAGCGCTGTCCGGGCCAACCCG
>DATNLS010000003.1:0-4158 GCA_035602775.1 Candidatus Acidiferrales bacterium
GCCGAGCAGCTCGGCAAGACCACGATGACCGCGCAGGATTTCCCGGGCTTCATCGTAAATCGCGTGCTGCTGCCGATGATCAACGAAGCGATTTACACGATGTACGAAGGGGTCGGCGGGGTGACCGATATCGACACCGCGATGAAGCTCGGCACCAATCAGCCGATGGGCCCGCTCGAGCTGGCCGACCTGATCGGGCTCGACACCTGCCTCGCGATCATGGAGGTGATGCATCGTGTGCTGGGCGACGACAAGTACCGTCCGTGCCCGCTACTGAAGAAGTACGTCGACGCCGGATACCTGGGCCGCAAATCCGGCCGCGGATTTTATGTATATGATGAGAAGGGTGCTCTGATTCCGCCACCGCGCTGAACGCGTGCCACCCGCGGCGCGCGCCGGGAGGAAACGACAATGGCCGTAAAGGCGTTCATCCTGATCGACACTTCACCGGGCAAGGCGCGCGACGTCGCGGCCAAGATTCGCGGCGTGGCCGGAGTTTCCGTGGCGCATGCGGTGACCGGTCCGCACGATATCATCGCGATTTGCGAGGCCGCCGACGTGACCTCGCTCGGGGAGCTAATCGTGCACAAGATTCAGAGCGTGACGGGAGTCAATCGGAGCCTGACTTCGATCGTCGCGGATTGACGCACGCTGGCCCGGCGAATCGTATAGAATAAAAAGCAGACCTGCGTTCAGGAAGAATGTATCGATGGCTGAATTACCGGTAATCAAGCGGCTCAAGAAGGACCTCGAGACGCTCAAGCGCGAGCTCACGGTGGACCTGCCCAAGGAACTCGAACGTGCGCGCGCGCACGGCGACTTATCCGAAAACGCCGAGTACGCGATGGCCAAGCAGCGCCAGGAGTTCCTGCGCGCGCGGGTCGGCAACCTCGAGACGCGAATCGCTGAGCTCACGATGATCGATCTCGAGACGATTCCGCGCGACACCGTCGGCCTCGGCAGCCGCGTCCATCTGGAAGATCTCGATGAAGGTGGTGTCGCGGTGTTTGAAATCGTGGTGCCGGAGGAAGTCGACGGCGCGCAGAACCGCATCTCGCTGTCGTCGCCGCTAGGCCGCGCGCTGATCGGCAAGACGGCGGAGGACGATATCGAAGTCGTCACGCCCAAGGGCAAGCGCGCTTACATGGTGAAGAAGCTGACGACGATTCACGTCCTGATGGCCGCGGAAAACGGCGAAAACAAGTAGCGGGCGCAGTCGGAGAGAGCGGGGCTCCTCGCCCCGCACCCCGCGGCAGGGGTGACCCCTGCACCCAATATTCAGAAAAGATGCGGGACTTCGTCCCTGTTAGAACTGGTTAAAGGGAAAGGGTCGATCCTCTCTGCGTCCGGTTTCCCTTCCCACTATGGGAATATGGGAAGGGGTTGGGGGTTAGGTTCCGCGGCTCAAACTGAAACAGGAGGTCTCCGAAATGCTCGCGGCCGGCGACAAGGTCAAGATAGTCGATGGTCCCTTCTCCGATTTTAAAGGGACAATCACGGAAGTGCGTGCGTCAGAACAGAAGGCGCGCGTTACAATTTCAATCTACGGACATGCAGAAACGATCGAGCTGGATTTTTCCAAGATAGAACCCCTGACGCTAAATTAAGCCCGCGCGCTTTCAAAAGACGCCACTCACCGTCAGCGCGGCTGAAATGACGTCAGCACCGCGACCCCGCCGATATGGACTTCGCTTTCAGGAAAACCTAGACTGCGCCAGATACCCAGAGGGTAAGCGCCCCGCCATCCGCGGCGCGATTCAGTTGCGTAGCGGGCGCCCCTTAATCAAAACCTCGATCTGTTCAGGAGATTCGGAATTGCGATGAGCGAAGCGAATATCGTTCTGCCCACTTTAACCAGCGGTCAGGTCATGATCCTGTGGCTGGTGCTGGTCTCGGCGCTGGTCGCGCTGGCCTACGGTGTCGTGCTGATCCGCGTCGTGCTGGCCGCCGACCCCGGACCCAAATCAATGACCGACGTATCGGACGCGATCGAGCTCGGCGCGATGGCTTACCTGGGACGCCAGGTCAAAACCATGATCTGGTTCGTCGCCGCGATTTTCATCGCGCTGTTCTTCATGTACCGCAACGTCTACCAGGGACTGTACCTGCCGCTCGGCATCTCGATCGCATTCCTGATGGGCGTCGCCGCTTCCTACGGCGCCGGTTACGTCGGTATGTGGCTTGCGGTCAAGGGCAACGTCCGCAGCGCCAACGCGGCGCTGACTAGCTTCAAGGACGCGATGGAATTGGCGTTCAAGGCGGGCGGCGTCTCGGGGATGTTCACGGTCGGGCTGGGACTGCTCGGCGCGACGATTATCTTCCTGGTGTTCCGCGAGAACGCGATGAAGGTCCTGGTCGGCTTCGGCTTCGGCGGCTCGCTCGCGGCACTGTTCATGCGCGTCGGCGGCGGTATCTACACCAAGGCGGCTGACGTTGGCGGCGACCTGGTCGGCAAGATCGAGCAGGACTTGCCCGAGGATGATCCCCGCAATCCCGCCACCATTGCCGACAACGTGGGCGACAACGTCGGCGACTGCGCCGGCATGGCGGCCGACGTGTTCGAGTCGTACGAGGTCACGCTGGTCGCCGCGATCATCCTGGCCGCGTATGCGCTGCAGGAGTCGGACTTTATCGCAGCCTACGGCCAGTACGCGGGAGCGTTCGCGGTCAAGCTGATCATGTTCGCGCTGATCCTGCGCGGCGTCGGCGTATTCTCGTCGATCATCGGGATCATGGCGGTGCGCGTGCCGGCCGGCAAAATGCTCGACCCCATGCGCCCGATCAACATCGGCTACATGACGTCAGCGATCGCATCCGTGATCGGATTCTTCGTCGTCAACTATTTCTACCTCGACGATCCGCGCACCGGCGCGACCGATTGGCGCTTCGCCTGCTGCGCGTCGCTCGGGATTATTCTCGCGGTCGTGACGCTGTGGCTGACCAACTATTTTACGCATCCGGACAAAGGCCCGGTCACCGAAACGGCGATGGCCGCGCGCACCGGCCCGGCAACATTGATCCTGTCGGGCATGGCCGAGGGCCTCGAGTCGTCGGTCTGGGCGCTGCTGGTGATTGCGGCCGCGATTATCGGCGCGATGGCGATTTTCCACGAGTCGCTCGCGCTGCAGTTCTACGGAATCGCGCTGACCGGGCTCGGACTTCTCACCACCACCGGCTTCATCCTCGCGATGGACACCTACGGACCGATCACCGACAACGCGCACGGCATCTTCGAGATGGGCGGAATCCATCAGGAGGAGGCGTCGAAAACGCTGTCGTGGATGGACGCGATCGGCAATACCACCAAGGCGCTGACCAAGGGCCTCGCGATTGCGACCGCGGTGCTCGCGGCGGTGTCGCTGTTCCGCTCCTTTATTGACGAAGCGCATCTCGGCGCGATTGGCGTCCAGATCAACATGCCGACCGTGTTCGTCGGCCTGATGATCGGCGGCGCGGTGCCGTTCCTGTTCAGCTCGTTCGCGATCAAAGCAGTCAGCCGCGCGGCGTATCAGATCGTTTTTGAAGTGCGTCGCCAGCTTCGCGAGCATCCGGGAATCATGGAGGGCAAGGAGCTGCCCGACTACAGCGCGTGCGTCGATATAGTCACGGCGGCGTCGCAGAAAGAACTGCTCGGCCCCGGAATCCTCGCGATCTTCTCGCCTCTGCTGGTCGGCTTTGGCCTCGGCGCGGGCGCGCTCGGCGGATTTCTCGGCGGCACCATTCTGACCGGGCAGCTGATGGCGGTATTCATGTCGAACGCGGGCGCCAACTGGGATAACGCCAAGAAAAAAGTCGAAGACGGATTCCTCGGTGGTAAGGGCACCGACGTGCACAAGGCGTCGGTCGTGGGCGACACGGTTGGCGATCCGTTCAAGGACACTGCCGGCCCGGCGCTCAACCCGATGATCAATGTGATGAACCTGGTCGCTATCCTGGCGGCGCCGTTCACGACGGTCGCGCTCGGCGGAGTGACTCCTCTGCGGGTGGCGATCGTGGTGATCTCGCTCATCGCGCTGGCAATCGCGGTGACCTTCTCCAAGCGCGGATCGATCGCAGAGGAGAGCCTGGCAATCGAGACCAAGCAAGCCGCCTGAACGATTTCACAGCTCGGACTTTCGGAGGCCGGACGTTTCCACGTCCGGCCTTTTCTTTTGCTTC
>DATNLS010000205.1:0-4500 GCA_035602775.1 Candidatus Acidiferrales bacterium
ACCAGCCCTTTCTATTCGGGGCGGGCGGGAGAAAGCAAACGGCGTGCCCTCCTTTTCGACACGGATCGTTCAAAAAATCGTGAATTTATCTGCCATGAAGCGCATTCGTCTCTCAGTGCCCTGTAATTTCTTCCTGGTGCCCGGGAAAAGTTTCCGACCAAGGCCTGATCGAAAGGAATATCTCCTTAAATCGCGCCTTTATATGCTGGCCCTTGTCTTGCTCGCCAGCGTAGCGCTTTCAAGTCTTTTAGGGAGGGAAACAGCTTGAAGCACCATCGACTCACCCTCATCAATGGTTCCGCTGCATCTCGGATCCGATACTTGGCGGCAGCGCTGGCTGGCCTGTTGATCGGTGCCGGCAACGCGGCGGCGCAGAATGGTCTGTGGGTCGCCAACGAAAATTCGCCGACGCTCGCCGGTCCCCAGCTCTGACAACCTTCGGGGTTATCGTCAGGCTGTCATGGGAACGCTCATTGGGCCGTTGCCTCCGGCTGAACTGTAGTTCATTCTCTTGTTGAATTATGTAGTTCGGTAGATGAACTCGGGAGGCTTGCCATGAGTGACGACTGGCAGAAGACCATATGTATCCTGTGTAGCGTCAATTGCGGCGTCGACGTGAAACTCGATGGGCGCCACATCACCCGCGTGCGTGGAAATCGCGAGCATGTCGCGTCGCATGGGTACGCTTGCGAGAAGGCGCAGCGGATTGACTACTACCAGAACGGCAGGGATCGGCTGACCTCGCCACTTCGGCGCCGCGCCGACGGCACCTACGAGGAAATCGACTGGGACACCGCAATCCGCGAAGTGGCGGTGGGCTTCAAGCGCGTGCGCGAGACCTACGGCGGCGCGAGCATCTTCTATTACGGCGGCGGGGGCCAGGGCAATCATCTGTGCGGCAGCTACGGTGGGTCGACGCGGCGCGCGCTTGGATCGGTATTCAGCTCCAACGCGCTGGCGCAGGAAAAGACCGGCGAGTTCTGGGTGGATCACAAACTTTTTGGGACAGGGCTCAGCGGCAGCTACCAGCAGGCCGAGGTCGCGATATTCGTCGGCAAGAATCCGTGGCAGTCGCACGGGTTTCAGCGCGCGCGTCCGATCCTTCGCGACATTTCGGCGGACCCGAAGCGCGCGCTCGTAGTGATCGATCCGCGGCGCACCGAGACCGCCGAGATGGCGGACTACCATTTGCGGGTGCGTCCCGGGACCGACGCTTTCTGCCTCGCGGCGATTCTGGGGGTGCTGGTGCAGGAGGATCTGATCAGCCACGACTACATTCGCGAGCGCACGGAGAACAGCGATGAACTGTTCGCGGTGCTGAACGACGTTCCGGTCGCCGAATACTGCGGACGCGCGGGCCTCGATGAGGCGCTGGTTTGCGAGGTGGCGCGACGCATCGCGCGCGCATCGAGCGTTTCGGTCTACGAAGATCTCGGCATCGAGCAGTCGCTCCACAGCACGCTCAACTCGTACCTCGAGAAACTGTTGTTTGCCGTGACTGGAAATGTCGGGAAGGCGGGCGGCATGAATGCCGGGACCAGTCTGACCGGGCTTTTCAGCGGCGCGCTCTCGTCGCAGACGAGTCCGGTCGGCGGGCATCGCATCATCGGTGGTATGATCCCGGCCAACGTGATTCCTGATGAAATCCTGACCGACCATCCCAAGCGTTTCCGCGCGATGCTGGTCGAAGCCGAAAATCCCGCGCACTCGGTGGCTGACAGCACTCGCATGCGCGAAGCGCTGCGCGCGCTTGAATTCGTCGTCGTGATCGATGTTGCGATGAGCGAAACTGCGCGCGAGGCGCACTACGTGCTGCCCTCGTCGTCGCAGTACGAGAAATGGGAGGCGACTTTTTTCGGCGCGGCGTTCCACACCGAGACGCAATACGCGAACACCTTCACGCTCCGCGCGCCGATTCTTGACGCGATCCCCGGGACGCTTCCCGAGGGCGAAATTCATCGCCGGCTCGTTCGCGCGATGGGCGCGATGACCGATGACGACGTCGCGCCTTTGCACGCGGCCGCGGCCAAAGGACGGGCGGCCTATGCGATAGAGCTGATGCGAGTCGTTTCGGAGCGGCCTCATCTGGCGGAACTGATGACCGTGGTGCTGTACGAGACGCTCGGCCCAACGCTCGGCGCGGGGAACGAAAACGCGGCGTCGGTCTTCGGTATCGCGCACAACTTTGCGCGCCGGTATCCGGAGTCATTGCGCCGCGCAGGCTTCAGCGAAGAAGGTCCCGCGCTCGGCAACGCATTGTTCGACGCGATTTTGACGAATCGTTCAGGAGTCGTGGTCAGCCTCGATCCCTACGATGAGACCTGGCGCAGAATTCACGGAGGGCGGATCGATCTTACGATCGCCGAGCTGATGCCTGAGCTTAAATCGCTGCGCGACGAGCAGCCGTCTCACGATCCGGAATTCCCGTTCGTGCTCTCGGCGGGTCAGCGGCGATCCGGGACCGCGAACACGATCATCCGGGATCCGCAATGGCGTCCGAAGGATCCAGCGGGCGCGCTCTGGATGAATCCGGCGGACGCCGCCGCACTCGGAATCCAAAGCGGTGGCCGCGTGCGCATCACAACCAAGCGTGCGAGTGCCGAGAGTGTAGTCGAGCTCACCGACACGATGCTGCCCGGTCACGTCGCGCTGCCGAACGGAACGGGACTGTGGTATCCCGACCGCGAGGGCCAGGAATTTCAGCATGGGGTGGCGCCCAACGAGCTGACGGTGACCGAGGATCGCGACTGGTTCGCGGGCACACCGTTTCACAAGCACGTGCCGGCGCGAATCGAGGCCTTAGCCTGATGCGGCGGACTCGCTTCGATCAGTGGCCGTGTCCGATAGCACGCACCACCGACCTGGTCGGCGACTGGTGGACGCCGCTGGTAATGCGCGAGGCATTCCTGGGCCGGCGCCGCTTCGAGGATTTCCAGCGCGCGCTTAAAGTTCCGCGCGCGGTGCTTGCGCATAGGCTCGAGCGATTGGTCGATGAAGGCCTGCTGAAAAAAGTTTCGTACGAGGAGCATCCGCCACGCTACGAGTACCGCCTGACGGCCAAGGGCCGCGCGTTCTGGGACGTGCTCGCCGCGATGTGGCGATGGGGCAGCGATTGGCTGTGGGGCGAAGAGGGACCGCCGGTGATCCTCGTCGACAATGAAACGGGGCGCGAGGTGCGTCCGGTAGTCGTCGACGAGAACACCGGGATCCGCCTGGTCGGCCGCCGCCTGCGCATGGGCCGCAAGAAGGATGTCGGCCGCCCGCCGCGCCAGGCCGAATCTACGCGCTAGGGCCCTGTTCCCGTCAGGCTGATGCTGTATGGGCTGCTCGGATCGCTGCCGATCGTCACCGCCATGCTCGCACTCTCGGCCGCGCCACCGCCGGTGGGGGTAAACGTCACTGCGATTGTGCACGATGAATTCGAGGCCGCCGACGTCCCGCAGGTGCCGCCCGTCACCGCGAAGTCGCTCGCGTTCGCGCCACTGATACTCTCGCCCACCGGCAACGCTACCTTCGACAGGTTGGTGACTGTCAGGTCCCGGGTCTTGGACGAAGTCGTCAGCGTGCCGAACGCCACCGTGACGGGCGTGACGGTCGCCGGAATCGTGGGGCCGGTGCTCAGCGCGACCGTATAAGGACTTAGCGGATCGGGACTGTCGGCTATCGACAGCGTCGCCGATTCGGTTCCCAGCGCTCTCGCGGTGAAGGTAACGTCGAGCAGACAAGTGGTGCTGGCGGCGAGAGTCGCCGTGCAGGTACCGCCGGTGATCGAGAAGTCACTGGCGTTGTTGCCGCTGAATTGTTCATTCAAGGTGACCGCCTGCGTCTGATGATTGATCACGTTGAGTTCCTTCACCGCGGTCGATCCGATTTTCACATTCGGGAAAACCAGGCTGCTCGCCGAGGTCGTCAGATCCACTATACCGGTGCCGGTAAGCGACGAGTGCTGCGGACTGGTGGTCGAGTTGTCGCTCAGGGTCAGCGATGCGCTATGCGCGCCGACCGAGTTCGGTGTGAATGCGACCGCCAGCGTGCACGAAGTCTTGGGTGCGACCGTCACGGGAATCGCACCGCAGGTGCCGCTGCTGCTCAAGACAAATTCCACCGGGTCTGACGAAGCGGCGCTCGAGACGACCAGCGCATGAATCGCTCCAGTGTTAGTGACCGTCACAGTCTTGGTGGTCGTCTGGCCGACGGCGATACTGCCGAACGGGAGCGCCGCCGTCAGCGTCATTGTAGTTGTGGGCGTAGCCGTCGCGGTCGGCGTCGCAGTTGAAGTTGCGGTCGCGGTGGATGTCGCCGTCTGAGTCGCCGTAGCCGTTGCCGTCGTAGTAGCAGTCGATGTCGCAGTTACCGTAGCAGTCTGTGTGGCAGTAGCCGTCGCGGTTTTAGATGCCGTGGCTGTCGCCGTTGCGGTAGGCGTTGCGGTCGCCGTTGACGTTGCCGTTGTTGTCGCGCTAGCCGTCGCAGTCGATGTCGGAGTTGCGGTCGCGGTGGATG
>DATNLS010000187.1:0-11024 GCA_035602775.1 Candidatus Acidiferrales bacterium
CGAGCGAAGGACGGATCTGTTATCAAGACTGCTGGATCGCCAGGTGGTGCTGCAGCGGTAGAGCTGTCGGCTGCCGTCCATTCGCCTTCGCCCAACGGCCACGTTAGTCCGTCGAACCCTGCCAGGTCCGCGACACGCACCGCGCCCAAGACCCTGCTCGAAACTCCGCATCCTTATAAGGGACGTCTCATTTGCGTCGAGGGGATCGACGGCTCGGGCAAATCGACGCAACTGCTGCTGCTCGAGCGATGGCTGCGGGCGCGTGGCTACCCGGTGCATTTCACCGAGTGGAATTCGTCGCGACTGGTGCGGCGCTCGATGCAACGCGGCAAGAAGAAGAATCTGCTGACGCCGACCACGTTCTCGCTGCTGCATGCGGTCGATTTCGCCGATCGCCTGACCTACCAGATCCTGCCGCCGCTGAAGGCCGGCATGATCGTGCTTGCGGATCGCTACGTGTACACGGCGTTTGCGCGTGACGTCGCGCGCGGCGTGCATCCGGATTGGGTCCGCGCGGTTTACAGCCCTGCGCTGCGCCCCGATTTGACGCTCTACTTCCGCGTGCCGATCGACATCTCGCTCGAGCGGCTGCTGTCGGGCCGAGCCAAGCTCAAGTATCATGAGGCCGGCATGGATGTCGGTCTCTCGGCCGATCCGGTCGAGAGTTTCCGCATGTTTCAGAGCCACGTGCTCGAAATTTACGATCAACTAACGACCGAGTTCGGGATGCGTCCGATCGACGCGGCCGCCGAGATCCCCGATCAACAGAAGGTCGTGCGCACGATGGTCCAGGAAATTCTTCGCGACTACGACCTCGAACGAGCGAACGGAAAAAATGGCGCCACATCGCAGCCACGCTAAGGCCTGGTACGGGCACGGCCTGCCGTACGTCGCGAAGAAGCGGCTGCCCGGCCATTTGATCGCGATCGAAGGCACCGACGGCGTCGGCCGCTCCGCACAAATCGAATTGCTGCGCCCGTGGCTCGAGCTCGAAGGCTACGCCGTCAGCAATACCGGATGGACGCGATCGCCGCTGCTCTCCGAGACCATCAACGAGGCCAAGGCCGGCCATCAGCTGACCGTCACGACCTTCTCGCTGCTCTACGCCGCGGACTTTGCCGATCGCCTCGAGCACGAAATCCTGCCGGCGTTGCAGGCCGGATTTATCGTGATCGCCGATCGCTACATGTACACGGCGTTCGCGCGCAACACCGTGATGGGCGCCGATCCGGACTGGACTCGCGAGGTCTTCGGCATGGCGCTGGTGCCTGACCTCGTCCTCTACCTCGACATCGACGTCGAATCGCTCATCCCGCGCGTTATCATGGGCAAGGGGATGGACTACTGGGAATCCGGGATGCATCTCGCGCTCGGCACCGACCTGTTCGATTCGTTCGAGCGCTACCAGAGCCGGCTCATCGACGAGTACCGCCGCTTGTCGAGCGAATTCGGCTTCATCTCGGTCGATGCGCGCCTTCCGATCGAGGAGCTCCAGGGCGAGCTTCGCAAACACATCGCCGAATATTTGTCCGGCGCCAACGGCAAGCCGCGCCCCGAGTCTGGCGAGAACGGCGTCTCGCGCAAGGAATAGCACGGTGGTAGATGAGTCGCGCTCCGATGCGCCGCCGCGCAGAGTGACCCTGTCCCCCGGAGAAACCGTGGCCGACGCCGCGCGCAAGGCGATCGCGTTCGGCGCCGAATCGCTGCTGCGCAATCAGAACGCGGCGGAGTCCGGCGAAGCCGAGCCGCTGCATCAGTTACGCGTCGCGTCGCGGCGACTGCGCGCGACGATCGAGCTGTTCGCGAGCGTCATCTACGCCGCGCAGCTCAAGATCTTCCGGCGCGACATCCCGTGGATCGCACATCAGGCGGGCGCCTGTCGCGAATGCGACGTGACCTCGGCGCTGATCGCCGCTCGCGCCGGGAAAATTGGGACTGGCCTGGACACCGCGATCGCGCCGATGATCGCGACGCTCGAGGAACAGCGCAAGGCCGAGCACGCGAAGCTGTACGAGTTGCTCGGGTCGAAGCGCTACCAGGGTCTGCTCGCAAAACTGTCGCGCCCGGCGATAAAGAAAGTCGGCGCCGACCGCCGGCTTGGCGTCGTCGCCGGGCAGTTGATCCGGCCGGCCTCGCGCGGAGCGGCACGCCTTGGCGAGAAACTTGGCGTCGACGCTCCGACCCCCGTTTTCCATAAACTCCGCGTTCGCATCAAGCGGCTGCGCTACGAACTCGAGATGATGGCGCCGCTGGGCGCCAAGCGTCATCGCAAAGCCCTCGCGCGGCTCGAAGCGCTGCAGGAACTGCTCGGCCTCTATCACGACACCACGGTCGCGATTGCGTGGCTGTTGTCGTATGCCGAGACAGCCGCCGCACCGCCGCGGACCGTGCTCGCGGCCGGCGCACTGATCCAGTCGCTCGGCAAACGCGAGAGCAAACTACGCCGGCAATGCATGAAAGCGTGGAAACGGTTCGAGCGTTCGGACTCGATGCGCGGTACGCTCGGGGAAATTCGCAAGGCCGGCAGACTAAGCCTGATGCCGGTAAGCGCACCAGCGCCGCTTGCTGAGAACGGCCAATCCAGGCCGCCGGCTGAATCGCAAGTCACGCACTCCAATCACAACTCAATCGATTCTCACTCCGCTACGGCAACAATGTCATGATGCTCTATATTCTGCGTCACGCGACGGCCGAAGAGGCCGCCTCGGCTGGCGACGACGGCGCGCGCAAGCTGACCGATCGCTCGAAGGAAAAAATGCGCGGAGCCGCCGCCGGACTGCGCGCGATGGGCCTGAAGTTCAACCTGATCCTGACCAGTCCACTGGCGCGCGCCGCCGAAACCGCCGAGATAGTATCCGCCGCCTACGAAAACACTCCGCCACCGCAAGTCCTGCCCGCGCTCGCGACCGGCGTGGCCGCCACCGACGCGGTCACCGCGTTGCGCGCATTCTCGAAGCACGAAGACGTGATGATCGTAGGGCACGAGCCGCAACTGAGCGCGGTCGCGTCAATCCTGCTGACCGGCGCGGGCGATGTCGCTCATCTGAAATTGAAAACCGGCGGATGCATCGCGATCGATCTGCCGACCCGGTTCGAACGCGGCGGCGGCGAACTCCGCTGGCTGCTGACGCATAAGCAATTGCGCACTATGCGCAAATAATTCTCGTCGCTGCGGATCCGAGGAACCTAACCCCCAACCCCTAGGGGAACCGTGATTTTCTCGACTACGCTCACTCCCAGATCATCTTCACCGGGATTTTTTCCGGCTGCGCGCCCTGGGTACCGATCGCGCTTTCGGGAAATTTATCCGCCATCCAGATTTTTCCCGGCGTGAGCGACGTCACTAATCCCCTGGGCCTTACCTGGTCGCGAATATGAATCGCGCACGACCAGCGCGCGGGCTCGCCGTTCACCGGCGACAGCGTCCCCGTCATCGCCTCGCAGATCGATCCGTCCGACAATTGAAAAATCCAGGGCTCTCCCTTGCCGCGACGCGCGAGCTTGGGCAGCGGCTTGCTCAACTTCAAAACAAAGCCGTCGGCTTTCAGAGCGGGGTCGGCGCCGCAGACGAGATGATCGCGATTTCCCGCCACTGTGAAGCAAGGATCGCTGATCGCGTTGCCCACCGAGCATCGCCACGCGCCAGGCCGAGTGACGGCAATCGATTCCGTCCAGCACGAACCTTCCTTCGTATCACCTCCGCTTGGGAGCGGCGGCGCAAACCGAATCACCGTGGTCTGCACGATGGTCAGAGGAGTGGCCGGCATCTGCGCCCGCACTGACGTGGTGCAGAACATCAGCGCCAAGCTGACGAGAAATGCCTCGTGCCTCATCAATCCTACGGTATCGTCAACGGAAAGTTTGCGGAAGGAGGAGTGCCGGAGTGCACCGCCGACGTAGCGGCACCGGCGAGGCTAAGATACCAGTCGCTCGGCAGCGGGCAGCCGTCGGCATCGAGCGTGACGAACGAATATCCGGGCGGGATCCCCGAGACCGGCACCTCGGACGCGTCGGGCAGCATCTTGAACATCGAGGTGCCCTCGTTCAGCTCGTCGAACATCGCGCCGTAGAGCATCGTCGCTCCCGCGCCCAGCGCGTCATACACCTGGCGCCAGTAGAAGAGGCCGCATTCGCGCGGAATCTGGTTGCGGGGCGTAGCCGGCCGTCCCGTTGCGCGATTGGTGTTGGCGAACGAATAGCCGGGGAACACTACCGGCAGGTAGTCGACGCCCATCGCATGCGTCGCCGCCAGATCCGGCACCCAGACAGAGGCGCTGTACTCATCCGCCGACATATCGTTGGTGAAGCGGCCGACCGACCATGGGCTCAGCACGCCGAGCTTGGGCCAGACCTTCTGCCATTCGGGGTCGGAGGACGCGTCGCGCGTGCCTGTCCGCCAATACGACGGCACGCCGCCCATGATTGTGATGCCGCCGTACTTCGCGCTGGCCTTGTCGAGCGATTTGAGCAACTTCAACGTATCTGATGGAGTCAGCGCGCGGCCCGAGAAGCCGAGGCCCCAGAGGGCGAGCAGGGGATGCCCGCGATGGTGCAGGTAGGCCGGACTGTTGGTGACTCCCTCTTTCTCCAGCTTTTTCCAATCCTGCGCGACGGTGTTCAGCTTGGCGTTGGGCAACCCGGTGAGATCGTACATGACGAAGAACACGCGGCCGTTGTCCTCCGCCGCCTGGCGGACGTTGGCGAGCACGATATTGCGCGCATCGAGCGTCGGCTTGTCCAGCAGGTCCACCGAGAACCGCTGCAGGGCGACGCCGTCCAGCCCGTATTGCTGCATCCAGGCGAATTGCGTTTCCACTGTTGCCGGGTTCGCGTCGCTGAACAGATTCACCGAATTTCCGGCGGCGTCGAGCATAGTGGTGACGCATTGTTCCGAGGTTGGATAGTCGGCAGCGTTCGGCAGGAAGTCCACCGTCGGGTCCGGCCCCGTGAACCAGTGCCACCAACCGACCTTAGTGCCATCGCCGGGGCAGTTGAACCATCCCTGGTAGCCCATGATCAGCTTGCCGTTAAGCGTAGTGGGATCGACGGTGTCGGCGGCTTTGGCGGACTGTCGATTGATCGCTTGCGCCTTATTCTGAGGTCCTTGCGCCAAGGCAGGCCCGCAGGCGATAGCCAGACACCCGAAGGCGGAGAGAGCAAGCAGCCGAAACTGTTTTCCGGTCCGCGACATCATAACCTAACGATCGGTAGACAAACGTACTATGCGCCGGACCTCTCGGATCCTGCAACCTCGGGCGGCTGCTAACGCTAGTTCAGATCAGAAGATCGGCAGCTTGATTCCTGCTGTGACCATTGCGCCGCTAGCGACGCCCATCAGCGCCTCGCCTGCAACCAGGCCGGCGGCGAGCAGAATACCGGGGCCGCTTTCCGCCTCCTCCTGCGATCCGAACAGCGAATGCGCAACGGCGCCGATAAAAATCGCGACGCTCAATCCGAACGGGAGATAGAGACCGATCGCCGCGGGCATGATCGGGGTGCGCCACTTCGATCCGGTCCGTTCCAGGTAGCGATCGCTGAATCCGAGAATCGCCGCTAGTACCGCGCCGGCCGCAATCGTTCCCAGTGGCAAGCCGCCGTGGAAAACTCCCTGCGTCACCTTTGCCATCAGGAATGCTTGCGGCGCAGCGAGCGCACCGGCGCGCGCGGTCGGAGTGCCCGCGATTCCGTAGCCGGCGATCAACAGATTCAGAATCGGCGCCATCAGGAATGACGACGCGATCGCGCCGACCAGCACGCCGATTTCGAGCGAGCGCGGCGTCGCCCCGACGTGAAAGCCGGTTGCGAGGTCGTGCGTGGAGTCGCCCGCCATCGCAGCCGCCGTACATACGATCGCGCCCGAGAGAATAGCCAGTTGCGGGCCGACGCTCTGCGATACGCCGACTAATTTCAGAAACAGCGCCACGGCGAGCAGTACGATCACCGTGACGCCCGAAACCGGGTTGTTCGATGCGCCGACGATTCCGGTCAGGTAGCCCGCGATCGCCGTCGCGAAAAAACAGATCAACGTCAGCAAAATTGCGAGCGCCGCACTGAGCGCGACGCTACCGCTCAGCCCCAGGCAGATGGCGAAGATAACCGGCACGCAAAGCGCCACGGCGGTCAGCACCGCGCGCGCCGAAAGATCGGTGTCCTCGCGCGCCGTCGCGACCGCCTGCGTCGAGCGCACGACGCGGATGCTGTCGGCGATTGCGGATGCGATCCGCGTGCGCAACTTCCACAGCGTCACGATTCCGCCGGTGAGCATCGCGCCGACGCCGAGATAGCGCACCTGCCCGCTCCACAGTTGCTGCGCCGTCGTGGCTGCGTCGCCCGTACCATAGCCGCCATGAAACGCTGTGAGCACCGGAATCGCGACCAGCCACGCGAATGCGCCGCCGGCGAATACCAGCGCCGCGATCCTGATTCCGATGATGTAACCGACGCCGAGCAGCGCCGCCGAGATATCGAGCGACCCGGCAACCGCCGCGCCGCCGACCCATCGCGCGCCCGAGACCGCGCCAGGAATGATTCCGGCAACGTCCTGGAGCGCTTTGAGCGCCGCGGAGACAAGCCCGCCGACTACCAGCGGGCGAACGTTTGCCTGCGCATCGCCCGCGCGAAGCACCTGCGCGCACGCGACCCCTTCGGGAAACGGCAGCCGCTCCTCGACGATGTACGCGCGGCGCAGGAACACGACGAGCAGCGCGCCCATCGTCGCGCCCACGACGCATAGCGCGGTCACCTCGACGTACGGCAGCGTTCTGACGCCACCGAGGATCACCAGCGCCGGGAACGTGAAGATCGCGCCGGCCGCGACCGCCTCGCCCGCAGACGCGATGGTCTGCACGACGTTGTTCTCGAGAATTGTCGAGCCGCCGAGAATCCGCAGAATCGCCATCGAAATGACGGCGGCCGGGATGCTCGCGGAGACGGTCAGGCCGGCGTAGAGACCTAGATAGGCATTGGCTGCGCCGAGGATCAGCGCCAACGCGATACCGAGCACGATACTTCGTGGCGTCAGCTCGCGTATCGGCTGTGGAATTGGAGTAGGAGCGTCGCGCTGCACGCCGCCACTATATGGCATCAAACGGCGGCGGGCGCGAGAAGGCCCGAAGCGGGCGACTTGGAAACCGGTGCCGGCTTCGCTGGCGCGAAGCTGTCCAAGATCCTTCCTGCCGCTCGCGTTGCTCGCTTCGTCAGGATGACAAATCTTGCACGCGCGTTCGCCGCTCTAGCTGTTCTTCGAATCCTTGAGAGCCGGATAGTCCACCGGCTTGCCGGCCTGCTTCCAACCCTCGATGCCGTCGCTCATCACGCTCACGTCGGTGTATCCCGCTGCGACCGCCCGCCGGGCGGCTTCATGCGACGCAGTTCAATGCAAGTCGGCGCAGTAGAAGACGAGCTTGGCATTTTTGGCGGGCGGCAATTCTGTCGCGACATCATACTGGTCGTCGCTGGTGAGAAGATGCGCGCCGGGAATCACGCCGGCCGTCGAGCGCAGGCCCCATCCGTTCGCGTCATAGATATTAACGTGGGAGTTCGGATCCGCCATCAGCGAAGCGAGCTGGTTGACGCGGATGACAGCGAAGTCGTCTTTGGGGTGGTTGTTGAGCAGCGACCCGATGTCGAAAGCGAATGCCGAAGCGGCGGCAGATAAAATAATCGCGCCAGCGATCGCAGATACAATCGAGCGGCGCGTGCGCAGATTCGTACTCATATTGATTAGCGTACCAATTGCAGTGCCCCGCCGAAAGAATCCCGCGTGCGTCGCAATTGAGCTTAGCTGTTGTTCGACGCTTCGAGCTTCGGATGCTCGACCGGCTTGCCAGCATCGACCCAGCCTTTGATGCCGTCGCTCATGACGCTCACGTCAGTGTATCCCGCGGCCATCGCCCGGCGCGCGGCTTCATGCGACGCGGTACATTGCGTGTCGGCGCAGTAGAAGACGAGCTTCGCGTTTTTCTCGGGCGGCAGCGTGGTGGCGACGTCATACTTGTCGTCGCTGCTGAGGAGATGTGCTCCGGGAATTACGCCGGAAGTCGATCGCAAGCCCCATCCGTTCGCGTCATAGATATTAACGTGGGAGTTCGGATTGGCCATCAGCGAAGCGAGCTGGTCGGCGCGGATGATCGCGAAGTTGTCCTTCGGCTTGTTGTTAAGCAACGACCCGATGTCAAAGGCGAATGCGGACGCGGCGGCAGATAAAATAATCGCGCCGGCGATCGCGGATACAATCGAGCGGCGCGTGCGCGGATTCATACTCATACCGGCTAGCGTACCAAACGCATTCGGGCGGGCAAAGACAACACTTCTAACAGGGGCGGAGCCCCGCATCTTGTTTTGATACTGGGTGCAGGGCTCAGCCCTGCCGAAGGAAGCGTGAAACCCACCGCGGGTTTCACATTCAATAAAGTGACTTACCCTCCCCCCGCGCGCGGCGGCGACACGAATCCCGAAATGTCGCGGACTACTTCGCCACGCTCGATTGGCACGCATTCGGCGGGAAACTCGCGCGTTATGCAGTGGCCCGCGTCGAGCAACGCGCCGATGAAGCGATCGAGATGGCTCATCGCGCGCGGCAGGATGTCGTGCATCACGACCAACGTGTGCGGACGCGTCGAGGCGTCGAGCAGCGCGCGGTCGACCCACGCATCCTGATCGATCCAGTCCTCGGGCACGCAATTCCACAGCACGCAGGTGTAGCGGTTGGCGACCAGGTGATCGACGGCGGTGCGGCTGAGCAGATGCGGTCCAATCTTGCCGCCGCCGCCGAACGGACGAAACAGTTTCGGCGTTTCAGCCAGCGCGCCGATCAACTGCTCGGTCTTTGCGATTTCCGAATCGACGGCGTCTGCCCCCGGATCCTCGCCGAGCGGTATGCGATGCGTGTACGAATGATTGCCGATTCGATGCCCCTCGGCGGCCGCGCGCTGCGCCAGCTTCATCCGCTCTGCGTGCACGAGATTCTTGCCGAGCACGAAGAAGGACGCCTTCACGCCGCGACGCGCGAGCACTTCGAGCACCATCGGCGTCACCGCAGCGTCGGGGCCGTTGTCGAATGAGAGTGCGACGTCACCCATTGGCCGTGAATCTGAAGGAGTCGCCGCTCTTCGAGATCTTTCCCGCCGACGGCGTCGCGAAATGCGTCCCGAACACGACGACGTTGGTGTCAGCGTATTTCTCGCAGAACGCGCGCCGCGTCTTCTTCGCCATCGCGAGGTCGGAATCGAAACCGTCGTCCCACTCAGGAAATTTGCATTGAATCGGGTGATGCATCAGGTCGCCGGTGATTACCGCGTCCTGCCCCTTCGACGAAATTCGCACGCTGTGATGGCCGGGAGTGTGGCCGGGGGACGGCTCGAGCCATACTTCGTCGGTGATGCGAAAGTTCGAATCGACCAGGTCGGCAACGCCCGCTTCGACGACCGGACGCACCGAGTCCTCGACCGGATCGCGCATGTCCTTGCCGTCGAAGGTCGAGAAGAAATCCCACTCGGTGCCGCCGATCAGGTAGCGCGCGTTGGGAAACGTCGGGACCCACTTGCCGTCCTTGAGCGTCGTGTTCCATCCGACGTGATCGACGTGCAGATGCGTACAAACGACGCGATCGATCTTGTCGCTCGCGTGCCCCGCTTTCTCGAGGTCACTCAGGAACGGCAGCTTGAGATTGCTCCACACCGGGTTCGAGCGGACCTTGTCGTTGCCGATGCAGGTATCGACGATGATGCGCTTGCCCTGCGACTCGATGACGAGCGCGTGGATGCTCATGCGGAGCTTGCCCTTCTCGTCGGAAAAAATCGGATAGAGCCAGTCGGCTTCCTTCTTGACGTTCTCGCCGGTGGCGTCCGGCAGGAGCCAAGTGCCGGGCCACGGCGCTTCGCTCTCGACAATCCGCGTTATCTTGACGTCGCCGACTTTGAACTGGTTCATATCGCGATCCCTCCTGTCTCGTCGCCAACTTAGCCCGAATTTTGGAGATTCGCCAAGCGTGAATGTTTGCCGCGAACTGCGGTATAGCTACTCGCGGACGAACGCGCTCGACGGAGGAATCGCAATGGCAAACATTCGTGGCGAAGGCCCGCAGAAAGATATCGACGAGATCGTGCGGCTGCATAATCTATGGGTGAAAGCGAATCGCACCGGCAGTATCCCGATGATGCGCGACGCGTTCGTCGGCGGCGACAAGTTCTTCGGATGGAACCTCAACGGCTTCGCCTACGACGGAATCGAAGAGTGGGCGACGCTGTGGGAGTGGCTCGCCACGTTCAAAGCGAAAGCAACCCTCGGCGAGGATGAAGACTTGCGCGTGCGCGTCCGCGGCGACATGGGATTTCTCTCATGCACCGCGCCCTTCACCATCACGCTCGCAGACGGCAACCCTCTTCCCGGCAGCGGCAAGTTCCGCAGCACCGAGGTTTACGTGCGCGAGGACGAATCGGGCAAGCCGGTCTGGAAGATGTGGCATTGCCACTTTTCGTGGTGCGCGCAAGGTCCGCGAATGGCCTTCGAGAACGAGGCGTAAGGGCAATGGCCAAGGTTCGCGAGTTCGGCGTCGGCTTCGAAAGCCCGCATGCGCGCGAGTTCGTCAAACACGCCCAGCGCGCCGAAGAGCTCGGCTTCGGGACGTTGTGGATCCCCGAGGATCCATTCTACCGCGGCGCGTTCACGCTCGGCTCGGCTGTCGCGTGCGGCACCTCGAAGATCAGGATTGGACTCGGCGTCGTGAATCCATACTTGCGGCATCCCGCGCTGACCGCGATGGAATTCGCCGCGCTGGACGAAATCTCGGACGGACGCGCGATTCTTGGAATCGGCGCGGGGCTGAAGGACTGGATCGAAGGGCGCCTGAAAATTCCGTACGCAAAGCCGACGGCGGCGATGCGCGAGTGTATCGAGATCATCCGGCGATTCCTGCGCGGCGAAGAGCTCACATACTCGGGCAAGGTGTTTCAGACCGAGCGAATCAAGTTGAGCTTCAGGCCGGCGCGCGCCGAGATCCCAATTCATCTCGGCGTGATCGGCCC
>DATNLS010000227.1:0-7419 GCA_035602775.1 Candidatus Acidiferrales bacterium
AGGCCGAGCAGCACGCGCAAATCCTCAACCTTGGCGCGTTGCAGATACTGAACCAGCGGCCAGATACGCTCGACTCCCGCCTCGGAGATGATCGCGCGGATACCCTCGCGCTTTTTGGTGTCCATCGCCGCCAACGCCTGCTCGATCACCGCGAGATCGGGCGGCGGCGGAGTCCCCTCGACGAAATACTCGAACTCGGAGACGTGCATGTACACGTCGCCGTAGGTGCGGATCAGGTTCGCGTCCACTTCGGCGATCGCGTGCCGCGCGCGCCGCGCGTACATCCGCTTGTTCCACTGATGCGGCCCGAAGCTGACGAATCCCTTGGAGTTGGGCCTGGTGACGTTGACGAAAACGAAATCAATCGGCTTGTCTTCAGCCGGCCGTTCGTCATGGGGCTTGAAGCTGGTCGAAAACAAATTGGGCAGGTACGCGGCCTGATGCCGGTCGTGCACCGGACGTCCCAGGTTGCCGATGAACAGCTCGAACTCGATCCTGAAATGCGACGCGACGTCGCCGTTGAGCCATCCGGGATCGATCAACGGCGACGACATCCTGAGATCGACCACGCCGTCAAGCTTCCGGCCTCGGACCGCCAGCGCGCGTTGCATCACGGTTCCGGCCGCGAACGGAAAATCCACTCGCATCCCCGGCTTCACCATGGCGGCCGCTTCTTCGGTCGAAATCGTGCGCGATCGATAGTACTCCTGCCAATTCATTGCGCGGTTCCTCGTGGCAAACAGGGTCTTCGAGCCGCCACAATGGCCCAACTCGCCAACGCTGGCAAACTTGTCCGCCCCTACCCGAGCGGTTAGTTTTTCGAGCATGCTGATTACGGACGGCGAGTTCCGCTACGACCTCCGGCAAGCCGGCGAGTTGATCGCGGTCGAAACTGAAACGCTCGCGTGGGGCAGAATTCACGGCATCCGGCGTCCCGCCAGCGGCTCCAACGTGTACGAAGTCGAAGCCGAACTCGACGAAAGTGGGCTGGTCCGCCGCGTCGTCGCGAGCTACAGCCGCGGCCCCTTCACTCGCAATGCCACCTACGAGTCAGCCGACAACTTTCTGCGCGGCAATATCAGCACAGGAGGCAGCCGCAACGATTTGACCACCAAACTCGGCCGCTACGGCGAAGTCGATGCCGACCTCGTCATCTTCCGCGCGCTGATCATCGCGCACATTCGCGAGCGCGGGCAGACGCGATGGACCGGGCGGGTGGCGGCAATCGATCCGAATACACTGGTCGCCGCCACCAGCAAACAATCGTGCCGCCAGCGCGGAAGCGATCCTCACATGTGGATCTACGAGCCGCGCATGGGCGACGCCGAAGAAATCGAGATCGACGACTCAGGACTGATACTACGCCGCCGCGACTCGGGCGGTATCGAAACCGTGCTGCGCCAATCCACTTAGTTAAATTTGAACCCCACGGTGGGTTTCAAACTTCCTTCGGCAGGGGTGACCCCCGCACCCAATATTAAGATGCGGGGTTTCGGCCCCTGCCAGACCTTTTGGGGTGAAGGGGGCCATCCTACTTGGGGCGGAGCCGCGGGATTCTGCCGCGCCCGTGAAATAACGGGCGAGGTATTCGGAGGCCGCGGCGGCCGGAGCAGAACTAACGATGTGCTTCACAAAATAATTTGGGGGCTGGGATTACTCCCAGCCCCCTGCCGTCACCACATCCGCCGCCCCACCACATCCTGTTAGGGCGCGAGTCTGATCGCGCCTTTGTGGTTAAGCGGGTCCCGGAGAACTCATCATCCGCATTTTCTCCAAGGACTGGCTAATTCTTGCTGCGCCGCAAATGGCAAAATCCGCGTCCGCATCCACCTCATCATCGCCAGTCCTCTCCGAAATGCCCTCCCCTCCCCAATTCTCCGGGACCCTTGAGACTCCCTTCTTATGAGCACCCGCTAGTAGTGCCGCAGTTCATGCACTTGTAGCAGGCGCCGTTGCGCACCATTATGCTGCCGCAGTCCGGGCACGGCGGCGCGTCGGCCTGGTTGATGAACGCCTGCCGAATGCCACCATCCTTGCCGTCGCGCAGACTGGCTACTGGAGCCATCGCCAACGTTGCTGGCGCCACGTCGGATTTTGCCGACAGGCTCTTTTCCGATTCGATGATTCCGACTTCGCGCTTTGCTTCCTCGTCCAGGAACTTCGACGCCATCCAGCGGAACAGGTAGTCCACGATCGACTTGGCGTATGGGATTTGCGGATTCTTGGTGAAGCCCGACGGCTCGAAGCGCATGTGCGAGAATTTGTCCACCAGGAATTGCAGCGGAACGCCGTATTGCAGCGCGAACGAAATCGCCGTCGCAAACGAGTCCATCAGCCCCGAGATGGTCGACCCCTGCTTCGACATCGTGACGAAAATCTCGCCCGGCGTGCCGTCCTCGTACATCCCGACCGTGATGTATCCTTCGTGGCCCGCGATATCGAATTTGTGCGTGATCGATTTGCGCTCGTCGGGCAGCTTGCGCCGCTGCATCCGATCGTCAGCCGTCGCGATTACCGCCGCCGCGACTGTCTCGACGGCCTTCTCGGTCTTGCCGGTGTTGAGCGGCTGGGTGCGTTTGGAGCCGTCGCGGTAAATCGCGACCGCCTTGAGCCCGAGCTTCCACGCGGTGACGTACGCTTCCGAGACTTCGTCCACCGTCGCTTCCGCCGGCATGTTGATGGTCTTGGAAATCGCGCCCGAGATGAACGGCTGCACCGCACCCATCATCTTGAGGTGGCCGTTGTAGTGAATCGTGCGGGCGCCGGCGCGCGGCTTGAACGCGCAATCGAAAACCGCGAGATGCGCGTCGGCGAGCTGCGGCGCGCCTTCGATCGTCTCGTTCTCGTCCAGGTACTCGACGATTTCCTGCACTTCCTTCGAGTCGTAGCCCAGCCGCTTGAGCGCGCGCGGGACCGTGCCGTTGACGATTTTCAGCATTCCGCCGCCGACCAGCTTTTTGTACTTGATCAGCGCGATGTCGGGCTCGATGCCGGTGGTGTCGCAATCCATCATGAAGGCGATAGTGCCGGTCGGCGCGATGACTGTGGCCTGCGAGTTGCGGTAGCCGGCCGCGGTGCCAACCTTAAGTGCGTCGTCCCACGACTCGCGCGCGGCGCGCAGCAGGTCGAGCGGAACGTACGACGGATCGAGCTTGTAGGCAGCCGCCTTGTGGCGCTCGATCACTTTCAGCATCGGCTCACGATTGGGCGCGTAGCCGGCGAACGGACCCATCTGCTCTGCGACGCGCGCGGACTGGAGATAGGCCTCGCCGGTCATCAGCGCGGTGATCGCGGCGGCGTAGCTGCGGCCCTGGTCGGAGTCATAGGGCATCCCGAGCGCCATCAGCAGCGCGCCGAGGTTCGCGTAGCCCAGTCCGAGTTCGCGAAACGCGCTGGCGTTCTTTGCAATCTCGTCGGTTGGATACGACGAGTTGTCGACCAGAATATCCTGCGCCGTGATCATCACGTCGACCGCGTGGCGGAATGCGCGCACGTCGAACTCGCCGCGATCGTCGATGAACTTCATCAGGTTGAGCGACGCGAGATTGCAGGCCGAATTGTCCAGATGCATGTACTCGCTGCACGGATTCGACGCGTTGATGCGTCCGCTCGCCGGGCAGGTGTGCCAGGTGTTGATGGTGGTATCGAATTGCATCCCGGGATCGCCGCATGCGTGGGCGGCCTCGGCGATCATGTGGAGCACCCGGCGCGCGGGACGCGTCTCGGCAACCTCGCTCGACTTGACGAAGTGCGTCTGCCAATCGGCGTCATCGAGCACCGCCTGCATGAAGCCGTCGGTGGCGCGCACGGAGTTGTTCGCGTTCTGGAAAAATACCGAGCCGTAAGCGGGGCCGTCGAGCGAGGAGTCGTAGCCAGCCTCGATCAGCGCCCACGCCTTGCGCTCCTCTTCCACTTTGCACTTGATGAAATCGACAATGTCCGGATGGTCGGCGTTGAGCACGACCATCTTGGCCGCGCGCCGCGTCTTGCCGCCCGACTTGATCACTCCGGCGCTCGCGTCGGCCGCCTTCATGAACGACAACGGTCCCGACGCGGTGCCGCCCGACGAAAGTTTCTCGCGGCATCCGCGCAGCGCCGACAGGTTCACGCCCGCGCCGGACCCGCCTTTGAAGATCATGCCCTCGTTGCGGTACCAGCTCAGGATCGAGTCCATGCTGTCGTCGACCTTGAGGATGAAGCATGCGGAGCACTGCGGCTTCGCTTCGATGCCGACGTTGAAATAGACCGGGCTATTGAACGAAGCCTTCTGGTTGAGCAGCAGGTACTTGAGCTCGGCGTGGAAAGTCTCGCGCGCGTCGGCGTCGGCGAAGTAGCCTTGTTTGTCGCCCCATCCGCTGATGGTATCCACGACGCGCGAGATCAATTGGCGGACGCTGGTCTCGCGCCGCGGCGTGCCCAGTGGTCCGCGGAAGTATTTCGAGACGACGACGTTAGTGGCGGTCTGCGACCACGCTCGCGGCACTTCGACGTCCTTTTGCTCGAAGACCACGCGCCCGTCTTCGCCCGAGATGACGGCGCTGCGGAGGTCCCATTCGACCTGCGAATATGGATCGACGCCGGCGGTGGTGAAAAATCGCTCGAGCACGACGCCACGGCCGGGCGCCGCAGAATTGACCGGCCCGCCGTTGCTGGAAGGTGCGCGGTCGGTTGTTTTAGACTTCGAATCCATCTCCAAATCTATCGCTCCACCACCCATCCCCGCATCCTCCCCACCCCAGTTACATGCGCGTTAAGCCCACATTTGGTTCCCCAGCTGACTGCCGCTCGCTGTTTGGTTAGCTGCGACATTATCTGGAGTCGTCAAGTGTGGCGTGGGCGACAATATGCGCGCCGCCCGTACGGTCTGTCAAGCCCCGACCCCCTACAGGTAGTGTAGGACAAGGTGTTCACAACCCATATATTAGGTTGTTGATAACTTTTGGTAAATGTTCGCTCCTATTAATAATTCTGCCTGACCGACGAAATCACATTAGCTAGACTAATTAAAAATGGCGTCGCGGAAACTCGTTGACCATGCGGTCGGTATGCGTTTCGGGGCGACGGCGCTATCTTGGTTCGGTCATGCCGAATCGACGCCACAAGGCTCCTGAACAGATCGGCGCGGCGATGCAGCCGCTACTCGATCGGATCGACCGCGAAGGTCATTTCGCGATCGTGCGGCTGGCAAAAGCATGGCCGGAGATCGTCGGCGAGACGATCGCGCGGCGCACGGAAATCGTCTCGCTGAAATTCCACACGGCGGTCGTGAAAGTCTCGGGTGCGATGTGGATACAAGAACTCAACCTGATGAAGTCGCAGATACTCGCGCGCATGACGGATCGAATCGGCGACGACGCGGTGCGCGAACTGCGCTTCGTACAGGGACGACTAAGCCGGCGCGAGCGGCCGAAATTGCGCACTGTGCCGCGCGCGACGCGGAAATCCATCGAGCTGCCAGAGCTGAAGGACCCCGATCTGCGCCAGGCCTTCGAACGCCTGATCGAGGCCTGGGGCCGCGCCTCACGTTGAACTCTGATTCCCCTCTCCAGAATGGAGCGGGGTTAGGGGAGAGGTCGCGTCCGGCGCGTGTCGGTAAACGAAACTGACGCGAATTACGTCAAAATACTGTGAATCCTTGGTCAGCGGAGTTCGTACTACATAAGGGCAAGTAACCTGTCGTGGCTTTCGAAGCATCCAAGCAAGACCGAATCCTCCACGTGCTCAACCGGCTCGCGTTCGGGCCGCGCCCCGGCGATTTCGAGCACGTCAGCGCGGTCGGGCCTGAACACTACGTACAGGAGCAACTGCATCCGCAGTCGATAGCGGTTCCGGGCGACCTGTCCGAGGCCGTCAACCAACTCCCGACGCTGCGTATGACTCCGATCGCGCTGTTTATCGAGTACCAGCGGCCGATCAACCTGGCGCGCAGGGACGCCAAGGCCGAGGTTGGCGCCAATCCTGCGGCGGGCAATCAGGCGGCGATCAAAGACGCGACCAAAGATTTGCGAATCAAGCAGCGCGTCGTGATGCGCGAGGCGGTCGAGGCGCGGATGATGCGCGCGATCGAAGGCCCGCGCCAGTTGCAGGAAGTAATGACTGCGTTCTGGTTCAACCACTTCAACATTTTCGCCGGCAAAGGTCTCGACCTGATTTGGACCGGCGCGTTCGAGGAGACTGCGATTCGGCCGCATACCTTCGGCAAGTTCCGCACGCTGCTCGGCGCGACCGCGCATCATCCGGCGATGATGTTCTACCTCGACAACTGGCAGAACACCGCGCCCGGTAGCCCCGGCTCGAAGGGCAAGTTCGAAGGCATCAACGAGAACTACGCGCGCGAGCTGATGGAGCTGCATACGCTGGGTGTCAACGGCGGCTACTCGCAGGCCGACGTGATCGCGCTTGCGCATATTCTGACCGGGTGGGGACTGCCGAAGCAGGGCGGCGGGTACGGCGATGGAATGCGCGGCCGCGAGGGCATGGCGGATGGCGAGATGGGCGGCGTATTTCCATTCATGCGCCGCCGGCAAAACTTCGGCCGGTTTGGCGCGGCCCCCGATCCGAGTGGATTTTATTTCGACGAATCGCGTCACGATTTTTCCAACAAGACTTTTCTCGGACATCAAATCGAAGGCGGCGGGATCGACGAAGGCGAGCATGCGCTGGACATCCTAGCGCGCAGTCCCGCCACCGCGACTCATCTGAGTTTCAAGCTCGCGCAATACTTCGTCGCCGACGATCCGCCCAAACCGCTGGTCGAGCGGATGGCGGATCGATACCTCGCGACCGACGGCGAGATTCGCGCGGTGCTCGAGACGATGTTCACCAGCGCGGAATTCTGGGACCCGCGAAACTACGGCGCCAAGTTCAAGACGCCGTACGAGTACGTCATCTCGTGCGTGCGCGCGACCGGCGTGCCGGTTCGCAACTATCGGCCGCTCTACGGCACGATGCAGGTTCTCGGCATGCCGCTGTACGCGTGTCAGACGCCCAACGGCTACGCCAACACGCAGGACGCGTGGCTCAATCCCGACGCGATGATGACGCGGCTCAGCTTTGCGACCGCGCTCGGTTCGGGAAATCTGCCGCTGGAAAATGCGCCATTCGTGGAAGCTGCGGATGGCAGCGATGAAATGCGCCCCGAGCCGCCGGCGGTGCGGCGCAATGCCGGCAAAGTGAATATCAATTTCGATCCCGGGCCGCATGGACCCAAGATGACGCCGCCCGATCCCGTGCAGCTCGCCGCCACGCTCGGCGACTATTTCACGCCCGCGACGGCCAACGCGGTCGAGGCGTCGCCGACGAATCTGCGCGCGCCGCTGATCCTCGGCAGTCCCGAGTTCATGAAGCGTTGAAATTATGAGCAAAGATTTTCAAACCACTGATGCGTGCGTCGCGTGCAACCCGAGCCCCGCGACTCCT
>DATNLS010000229.1:0-4249 GCA_035602775.1 Candidatus Acidiferrales bacterium
TCGAAGGTCGAGATCACGAATATCGAGTTCACGGGCAATCACGCGTTTTCAGCGACCGTGTTGAAAAACAACATGGAGACGAAAACTTACAGCAAGCTGTTGAGCTGGATCACCGGATGGGGCGCGCTCGATCAGAAGAAGCTGCAGGAGGACGTCGATCGGCTGACCGCGTTTTACTACGACAACGGCTACCTGAACGTGCAGATCGCGCCGCCGCAGGTCGTGCGCAGCGGCGGGCATATGACGATCATAATCGCGATCGACGAGGGCACGCCCTACCGGGTCGGCCGGATCGAGATCGAAGGCAACCTGAAGTTTCCGCGCCACGAATTGCGCAGGCTGCTGACGATGAAGAGCGGGCAACTGTTCCGCGGCTCGTCGTTGCAGCGGCAGGTGCTGGCGCTCTCGGATTTCTACTCCAACCGCGGCTACGCCTACGTCAACGTCGATCCGCGCACACAGCTGGTCCGCACCAACAAGCGGGTCAACGTCGTGTTCCTGATCAATCCTGGCCACGAAGTGCTGATCGATCGCATCAACATCTCCGGCAACACTAAGACTTCTGACAAGGTCATCCGGCGCGAGATCCAGGTGCAGGAGCAGGAGCCGTACAGCGCCGAGGAGATCCGCGATTCGCAGACCCGCCTCCAGCGGTTGGGATTCTTCAGCGACACGCGCATCACGACCTCGCCGGCGTCGCAGCCCGACAAGATTAACCTGGACGTGAACGTGACCGAGGCCAACACCGCGTCGTTCCAGGTGGCCGGCGGTTTCGACAGCTATCAATCGCTGTTCGGCAACTTCACGCTGGGCAACACCAACCTGTTCGGTGGCGGCGAATCGCTCATCGCCAACGCGCAGGTGGGATTTCTGTTTCAGAATTACAGCATCAGCTACACCGAGCCCTGGTTCCTGGACATCCCGCTGAGCGTGGGCGTGCAGTTATTCGACAACAAAACCTACCTGCTGAGCTTCAACCAATCGTCGGCCGGCTTCACCTTGACGAGCACATATCCGCTGACCGAGCTGGGTTTCAAGACGCTCGGCCCGTTCTCGCTGAAAAACATCACGGCCGGACTGGGATACACATATCAGAGCATCGGAATCAGCAATCTGAACCAGTTCACGACTTTCCAAATCGAGCGTTACAAGGGCTACACGCAGACCTCCGAATTCACTCCGACGATACGCCGCTTCACCGTGGACAATCCGACCGATCCGCGCACCGGCACGGTCGAGACTCTCAGCCTGCAGTTCGGCGGACTCGGCGGCACCAACTCGTTCATTAAGGGCGTCGCGCATTTTCGATACTTCTACCCGTTCCTGAAGAGCCAGACGCTCGGGACGTTCGTGGTGTCGCAGGGAATCACGTACGGCATCGGTACCAACCTCGAGAGCGGGACCGGCGGCGAATTGCCGCTGTACGAGCGCTTCTTCCCGGGCGGCGTCGGTGGACCGGGCGATGTGCGCGGCTACCAGCTGTATTCGCTGGGTCCGCAGGTAACGATCTTCAGCCAGAACGGCACGCCGCTCAGTGTGCAGGACGTCGGCGGCAGCAAGGAACTGCTGCTGAGCAACGAGATCACGTTCCCGATATTGTCGGGCTTGGGTATTCGGGGGGTGATCTTCAGCGACGCGGGCCAATCGTTCCTGCTCAAGGATAATATCGATATCGACAAGCTGCAGGCGTCGTTTGGACTCGGCGTGCGCTGGAAATCGCCGTTCGGGCCGCTGGCGGTGGACATCGCTTTTCCGATCAACCCGCGGCCGGCCGACCAGCACACCGTGTTCGAAGTCGGCGCCGGTTCGCCGCTGTAGCGCTCGACGTGCCTCTGCAACTGGATTTAATGCTCAATCAGGTACTATGCTGTATGTTTCGCATGCACGAGTGGCGCGCCGTGGTACGCGGTTCGCGGTTGGATGGTTAGTCAACAGGAGGCTTTCCGGGCTGTATGAGGCAACGGTTGTTCATCAGTGCGATGTTCGGTGTGTTCCTTGGGGTGACATTGGCGGCAGTTCCCGCGCACGCCGAATTCAAGTTCGCCTATGTTGACGTGCAGCGCGCGCTCAACGAGTGCGACGCCGGCAAGCGGGCCAAGGCCGAGTTCCAGGGCCGCGTCACCTCGCTCGAGGGACGTCTGCAGCGGCAGCAAAATGAAGTGCAGTCGCTCAAGGACGAAATGGAAAAAAAGGGCATGCTGATGAACCCCGATCAGCGCCAGAGCTTGCAGGATCAGTACATGGAGAAGCTCAAGAACTTCGAGCGCGACTACAAGGACTCGAAGGACGAGCTGCAGGCCAAGGACCAGGAGGTAACCGCCAAGATCGTCCACGACCTCGCCCAAGTCATCCGCACGCTCGGCGAGCGCGACAACTACACGATGGTGTTCGAGAAGGGATCGATCCTGTGGGGCGCCCCGAGCATCGATATCACCGACCAGGTGATCCGCAGCTACAACGCGATGCACGTGACGATTGGCACCGTCGGCGAAGGCGCCGGCGGCGCTGCGCGCGTGAGCGCGCAAGCCGAGGAGCCGGGCGCGTCACAGCCGTCGGAATTCGGCGAAGAAGCGGCCAAGAAATCGACCATCTCGAAGTAGGCCGCCGATGACCAAGGTGCGTGAAGTAATTCCCGGTGCCTGACGACCACGAAACCAAAATCTCGGAGCTCGAGCGGGTGCTGGGACTGCTGCCCCATCGCTATCCGTTCCTGCTCGTCGATCGCATCCTCGAGCTGGTCAAGGGCCGCATCGTAACGATCAAAAACGTCACCTTCAACGAGCCGTACTTCGCGGGGCATTTCCCGGGACATCCCGTGATGCCGGGGGTGTTGATCGTCGAAGCGCTGGCGCAGTCGGCGGCAATCCTCGCGCTCAACGAAGTAGGCGGTGACCCGACCCGTCTGTTCATGCTGACGGGGCTGGACAAAGTGCGGTTTCGGCGCCGCGTCATCCCGGGCGATCAACTGAGGATCGAAGTAAAAATTCTGAAATTTCATCGTCCGCTGTGGCGTATGCATGCGCAGGCGCGCGTCGGCGACGAGCTGGCGGCCGAGGCGGAGTTGTCGGCGATGGAAGTCGAGGAGCAAGTTCGATAGCGGGCAAAATCCATTCCTCCGCGGTCATCGACAAGCGCGCCGAACTCGACACGAGCGTCGAAGTCGGCCCAGGCGCGGTGATTGGTCCGGACGTGAGGATTGGCGCGGGCAGCGTGATCGGTCCGTGCGCGATGATCGAGCGCAACACCATGATCGGCCAGCGCAATCGCATATGGCAGTTTGCGGCGATCGGCGCGGAACCGCAGGACCTGAAATTCAAGGGCGAGCCGTCGGTCGTCGAAATCGGCGACGACAACATGATTCGCGAGTTCGCGACCGTCCACCGCGGCACTGAAGGCGGAGGGATGATCACGAAAATCGGCAGCCACACACTAGTGATGACGTATGCGCACGTCGCGCACGACTGCATCATCGGCGATCACGTGATCCTGGCGGCGGGCACCGGGCTGGCGGGTCACTGCGTGATCGAGGACTACGCGATCTGCGAGGGCCAGGTTGGGGTGCATCAGTTCACCCGCATTGGCACGCACGCGATCGTGGCGGCGGGCGCGAAGGTCGCCCAGGATGTACCGCCGTACTCGATGGTTGCGGGCAGCGAACGCGCTCGGCTGGCGGGTATCAACGACATCGGCCTGCAGCGTCGCGGCTTCAAGCCGGAAACGATTGCGGCGCTGAAGTCGGCGATACGCACGCTGTTCTTCTCGAAGCTGCTGCGCGAGGACGCGATCAAACAGGCGCTGGACGATCACGGTAAGGTTGCCGAGGTCCGGCGGCTGGTCGATTTCATAGTCAACTCGAAGCGCGGAGTCGTTGGCCGCGAGCGTGAGTAAGCTCGGGCTAATCGCGGGTAACGGCGTCTTCCCGCTCGAAGTGGCGCGTGCCGCGCGCGATCGCGGGATAGAAATCGTCGCGGTCGCTCATCTCAACGAAAGCGATCGGGCGCTCGACTCTGTCGCTGGCGAAGTTACCTGGATCAAAGTCGGCGAGCTGCAGAAAATAATCGACACCTTCAAAAACGCCGGAGTGTCGCGCGCCGCGATGGCCGGCGGCATCTCGCGTGTGCGGCTCAAGGATTCGTTCGCGCCCGACGCGCGCGCGCTCAAGATGCTCGCGGGAATCGCGCGCTTCAGCGACGACTCGGTGCTCCGCGGCGTCGCGCATGAAGTCGAAGCCGAAGGAATCAAGATGATC
>DATNLS010000270.1:0-4542 GCA_035602775.1 Candidatus Acidiferrales bacterium
CCCGACGGTAGTCTTCCCCGCCCCCGTAACTCCCATGACGATTACAATCATGACATTGCCTTTCATCTGACCATCTCGCGCGAGCCAGTATAGCGCTTCCTTGACAGTTCACTGGGTCCGTCTAACATACGGATTGTCAGCCGAATCGAAGTAGCCGCTGCGGAGGTATCGTAATGTCAGGCGCAAATATCACTGGAAGCGAAATCAACGAGCCCAACCGCTGGCGACTCGAAACCCCCGGCCATTCGGGATGGAAGCGCACGGCGCGTCCCGGCGATCCCGACAAGTACCTGATGATCTCGGCGGACTGTCACTGCAACGAGCCGTCGAATCTCTGGTACGAGCGAATCGATCGCAAGTATCGCGATCGGCTGCCACGAATCGAAGTCGATGAAAACGGCGTCAAGTGGACCATCTCGGAAGGATGGGCCCGCTCGCGCCTGCTCGACAACCGCCTCGAAGGCGAAGACCATCTGCGCTCGAAGGCGGGCGCCGATCCGGAGCAGCGCCTGAAAGATCAGATTCGCGACGGCGTCGATGCGGAGATTATTTTTCCCAACAAGGGGCTCACGATGTGGGCGACGCCCGACGCCGAATTCGCGCATGCGCAATGCCGCGTTTACAACGACTGGGCGTGGGAGGCGTTCGCCAAGTACAACGATCGCATGTCGCCGCTCGCCGCGATCGCGACGGCTGACTTGCCGGGCTCAATCGCGGAAATCGAGCGCGTCGCCAAGCTTGGATTTCGCGGTCTGACGCTTCCGTGCAAGCCGATCTTCGGCGCGCATGACGCGCGGCATCCAAACTACAATCTGCCGATTTTCGATCCGCTGTGGGAAGTGATCCAGGCTGCGGATCTTCCGATCACCTTCCACGTCTCGACCGGACGCGATCCGCGCGCGGCGCGTAAAGACGGCGGCGCCGTCATCAACTATGTTTCGCATTCGCTGGTCCCGACTATCGAGCCGGTCGCAAATCTCTGCGGCTCCGGCGTGCTCGAGCGTTTTCCCGGAATCAAATTCGCCGCCATCGAATCCGGCATCGGATGGGTTGCGTGGGCTCTGGGAGCCATGGACGAGGCCTATCACAAGCATCACATGTGGGCGCTACCGCGGCTCAAGATGTTGCCGAGCGAGTATTTCCGCGCGCACGGATACGCGTCGTTCCAGGAAGATCCGGTCGGGCTCGATCTGGCGGTGAAATACAATCTGACCAACAACTTCCTGTGGGCCAACGACTATCCGCATCACGAGGGCAGCTGGCCTCATTCGGCGGAAGCGATCGAGCGCGAGATGGGCGGCCTGCCCGAAGACGCGCGCGCGAAAATCCTTGGCCTCAATGCGGCGCGTCTGTTCAAGTTCGATGTGGACGCGCTGACCAGGTCGCATCGCGCTCGAGTCGCGGCGAACTGAACGGCTGCTTGATGCCGTCGTCAGAACTTTCGCATCACTACGCCAACCTCGAAGGCGTGCGACTCCATTACGTCACGACTGGGCAGGGCAGCCCGGTCGTGCTGCTGCACGGATGGCCACAGACCTGGTACGAATGGCGGCGCGTGATGCCGTTGCTCGCGGACAAGTACTCGCTCGTCGCAGTCGACATGCGCGGCCTCGGCGATTCTTCGCGGCCCAGCTCCGGCTACGACAAGAAGACCGTCGCCAACGATATCTGGATGCTCATGCACAGCCATCTCGGGCACGCGCGCTTCGCCGTCGTCGGTCATGACTGGGGTGCGCCGGTTGCGTTTCGCCTCGCCGCGGATCACCCCGTCGAAGTGACGCATCTCGCGATGCTCGACGTTCCCGTTCCTGGCGATCAGCCGGCTGGCGCGGCAATCGGCGGCGGCGCGCGATGGTGGCACATGTTTCATCAGGTGCTCGATCTTCCCGAAGCTCTGGTCTCTGGCCGCGAACGGCTCTACCTCGAATTCTTTTACATGAACGGATGCGACCAGGCCGGTGCGATCGGCGACGCCGATATCGCGGAGTACGTGCGGACTTACTCGCAGGCGGGTGCGATGCGCGCGGGCTTCAACTTTTACCGCGCATTGCCGAAAGACGTCGCCGACAATCGCGCGACCTTTGCGACCGGATTCAAACTTCCGATGCCAACGCTGGGCCTCGGCGGCGGCGGCCCGCGCGGCCGCGGCAACCTGGTAGTCGAATCGCTCCGCCGCGTGGCGGTTCACGCTTCGGGCGGCTCAATCGCCGATTGCGGCCATTTCATCCCCGAGGAGAAGCCCATCGAGCTCGCCAACCAGTTGCGAGAATTCCTCGCGAAGTGAAGCCTCGCGCGGTAACTCGTCTCAATGTCGCTCGGGCGCTCGAAACGGTTCGAAACGGGGAGCCCGACGATGCCTTTGAAGCCGCGAAATGGTTATTCGGACAGAAACAGCACGCGAGTGCGCGAGATTTAATGGAGATCGCGGAAGACAACAGTTGCGGAATGTGGAACCGAATTGCCGCGATTCACACTATAGGCTTCCTTCGCCGCAGACCCGATATCGCGGCGCGATTAATCGCGCTGCTGGCCGACCCGCAGGAGAATATGAAAATCAGAGGACAGGCGGCAGAGTCGCTCTCCTACTACCGGGAGAAAGCGGCCATTCCGTTGTTGCGTAAGATCCTGTTGTCGAGCGAACGTCCGGGATTGAAGGTCGAGTGCATCTTTGCACTCTCCAAAATGTGGGACGACGACCTCAAAAGATTTGATCGCGATGCGCGCAAAGCCCTGAACAAATTTGCACGGACGCAACCGACTGGTAAAGCGGGCCGAGAGTTGAAACGATCAATACGCGCGATATGCCTTGGCTGGACATAGTTGAACAAGCGCAAATTCGAAACGCTTCCGTTCGCAACCGCAGTTTGGTACGCCTCGCACATAATGCAGTCGCTTCAGGAGAAATGCCGTGGATTTTAATATTCCTGCCGATGTCACCGCCTATCTGAAAGAACTCGACGCGTTCATCGAGAAAGAAATTAAGCCGCTCGAGCGCGAGAACGACAACATCCGCTTTTTCGATCATCGCCGCGAATGGGCGCGCACCGACTTCGAGCGCGACGGCTTGCCGCGCCACGAATGGGAAGCGCTGCTCGGCGAGATGCGCCGGCGCGCCGACAAGGCCGGGCACTATCGCTACGCGCTGCCCAAAGAATACGGCGGCAAGGACGGCACCAACCTTGCCATGGCGATCGTCCGCGAGTACCTGGCGGCCAAGGGCCTCGGCCTGCATAACGATTTGCAAAACGAAAGCTCGATCGTCGGCAACTTGCCGACGGTCCTGATGTTTCGCGACTTCGGCAACGATCAGCAGAAAAAAGAATTCATCCCCAAGCTGCTCGACGGCTCGATGCGTATCGCGTTCGGACTCACCGAGCCCAATCACGGCTCCGACGCGACCTGGATGGAGACGCGCGGCGTTCGCGATGGCGATCACTGGCGCATCACGGGGGCCAAGATGTGGAACACCGGGCTGCACGTCGCCACCCACGATTTCGTATTCGCGCGCACCAGCGGCAAGGACGGCAGTCCGCGCGGCATCACGTGCTTCATCGTCCCGACCAAAAGCGCGGGCTTCAAGATCGAAGAATACATGTGGACGTTCAACATGCCGACCGATCATCCGCGCATCTCGCTGACCGACGTCACAGTACCGGCCGATTCGACTCTGGGCGATCCGGAAAACGGATTGGCGGTCGCGCAGCACTTCGTCCACGAGAATCGCATCCGGCAGGCCGCGGGCTCGCTGGGCGCGGCGCAATATTGCATCAACGAGAGCGTGAAGTACGCCAAGGATCGCAAGCCGTTCGGTAAGCCGCTGTCGAGCAACCAGGCGATTCAATGGCCACTGGTCGAGCTGCACACCGAAGCCGAGATGATCCGCAATCTGATTCACAAGACGGCGTGGCAGATGGATCAGATGTCGAAGCCCGATGTCGCGCTCAAACTTTCCGACAAGGTCGCGATGTGCAACTACCGCGCGAACCGTCTCGTCTGCGAGGCGGCGGACCGCGCGATGCAGGTGCATGGCGCGATCGGTTACTCGCGGCATAAGCCGTTCGAGCACATTTTCCGGCATCACCGGCGCTACCGTATCACGGAAGGCTCGGAGGAAATCCAGATGCGGCGCGTCGCGCAATACTTGTTCGGATTTTTCAAGGATCGAAAGGTGGCGGAGGAGTAGGGCAGTGAAAAACTCGCGCGCGAGACAAATATGAGCAGCGAAGATTTCGCCGCGCGCCTGCAAGCCGCAATCGCACGTCACGTCGGCGCGCCGGGCACGATCCATGACCTGCAAAGATTGACCGGCGGCGCGAACAAGACAACGTGGTCGTTCGACGCGGACGTCTCCGGCGCACGCGCGCAATTCATCCTGCAACTTGCCAGCCCGCGCGCCAACGACGAGAACAATCCGCTAGCTGGAGTCTCGCCGCATCTGATTGCGGAGGAAGACGCGCGCCTGATGATAGCGGCGGTCAAGGCCGGCGTCCCCGCGCCTCGCGTGCGCGCGATTCTCAAAGATGACGACGGGCTCGGCGCCGG
>DATNLS010000309.1:0-16688 GCA_035602775.1 Candidatus Acidiferrales bacterium
CGCTGTTGTCGTCGCTGGCAGCGGTCGGACGCACGCTGGTCGCGTCTTCGGGTGGAGTGTTGGCCGACCGGCTCGGGTGGGTACAGTTCTTTTTGCTGACGACGGTCGCGACGATTCCGGCGCTGGTGCTGCTGGTATGGATCGCGCGGCGTGACGCGGGGGCCTCGCCCGCCAGTGGGAATCATTTGTTACACAGATAACAAGATACGTCGAATGAACGTTATGCGCGTGCGTTATTCCGTTCGCGCAGCAATGCCTCTGATACATTGCGAGGATGAGTCCTGCGCGAGCATCTGGCGCCCGAAGACTGCGGGGCCTTAAGAATATTTCGTGGCTTACCGCGCGCCAGCTCGACAAACTTTCCAACGCGCTGACGACCAGCTCGGTCGAAAAGCGCGCGATCATTATCGACGAGAAACATTCCCACGACACCGCATTTATCCTGCTGGCAGGCGTGGCGCGAATCACCTGCCGCAATCGCAAGGGGACGCGCACGCTGGTGATCATGGTCGCGCCCGGCATGGTTCCGGGCTTCCCGCCGCCGGTAGCCGGCATCAGTTACAATTTTCGCTGCGAAGCGGTTACTCCCTGCCGGGTCGGGACGATCGAACTCGAGGCCTTCGTTGAAATATGCCTTGGGGTCGCTTCGGCGGACTTCAAGCGGATGGCGGAGAGCTACCTGGGCCGCTGGGATTTGGTTCAATTGCGCTGCGCAAACTTTATGAGCTGTACTTTGGAGGAGCGGCTGGCGCTGATTCTGCTGGAACTAAGTGAAAATTTCGGAATCCCCGATCCAAAGGGAATCCGGCTGACGCTGCCGGCCCGGCACAAAGATCTCGCTGAACTGGTCGGCGCGTCGCGGCCGCGAATCACCGAACATTTGATCGAGTTCGAGCGCAAGCATCTGATTTCGCGCAATAGCCGCCAACTGGTCGTCAATCGCGATCGACTGGAAACCTTCCTGGCGCAAGCACACATCGCCGCCGGTGATATAGAGTTCGGGAAAGCGCGTCGCAGTCTACCCCAACGCGTAGTTGGCGACTGAAGCCTACCGCGGCATCTCGTTCCTTCCTCCCTGCATTTAACGTTCTTTATGGCACGAAGCGATTGTTATGCAGGTAACATTTCATTTCCTCTCCAGCCTGCAAAGGGGGTATGTTGAAGGACTGGACGGTGCAAATTTGAATGAAAGAAATACTGCACGTGAAACCGATCTCGACAGGCTGAGCCGGCTCAAGGCTCTGTCGTGGCTCTCCCCCTCTGAGCTCACACTTCTCGTTGGCGCGCTGGTGCTGGCCAACTATAAACGACACTCGGTGATCCTGCGCGAGGTTGCGCTCGCCCAGGATGCTCACATTTTGTTAGCAGGAATCGCGCGAATCACCTGCCGCAACGCGCGCAACGAGCGCGTCACGGTGGCGATGCTCGCGCCGGGGCCGATTCCCGAGTTTCCCGCGCTACCGCTCAGTCAGTCCGGCTTTCAGTGCGAAGCTTACAACGACTGCCGCGTCGGCACGGTGAGCTGGGCCGATTTCGACGGCATCACCGTCAACGCTTCCGAGTCCGCCTTCAAGCAGTTTCATCGCAACGATCTGAAGCAGTGGTATCGCCTGCTGTTGCGCAGTTCGAGCTTCCTGAACCTCGGCCTGCATGAGCGAATCGCGATAGCGCTGCTGGAACTATGCGCCGACTTCGGAATTGAGGAATCGCGCGGCACGCTGCTGCGGGTGTCTTTCAGCCACAAGGACATCGCGAACCTCGTCGGCGCGTCGCGGCCGCGAGTGACCGAGCATCTGGCGCGCCTCGAGCGCGAAAAGTTCGTCATACGGCAGGGACGACAGATGGTCGTGCAGGTGGCCAAGCTGTTCGATTCGATGAATGCGCAAGCAGGTGCGCATCTGAATTGACGCGCGCCGTGTGACCGCGAGTTGACCGGGGGGACACTTCGACGGGGGACGCTTTGGAAACTGAACTCAACCTGATACGCGTCGAGTTAATCGACGATCCGGCCAAGATTGCCGAGCTGGGATTCGAAGCCCGCTGCGAGGGCGACGACTTGATCTGTCGGCGCTGCGGGGACGAAAAGGTGTCGATCGCGGCAATCCTGGTGGTGCCGGCGGGCGGGCATGCGCGCTGGGCATTGTGCGCGAATTGCCTGCTGGAAATGCCCTGAAGCCGCGCCGCTGCGAGGAAGCGATGAACCGTACTATCGATTCATGGGGGAATTCCGTCGATGTGTTGCACGCGATGCTCGAGGGTTTGGTGCTCGTCGAGATAAGTGATGCGACGGCGGCTGAAATTGAGCCCGCACCACTGCTCGAGTCACGCCGTGGTAGGGGAATCCAAAGTATCAGAGCGAGCGCCTCGGGTTTCGATGGCTTCAGAGCTGCCAGGTAGAATCTTCTAATAGATCACTAACTCAAGCCGAGCCGCGCGCGGGCGTAGGCCTCAGCGGAACTGTCGAAGTCGATACTGGCGTGCTGCGCGCCGACGTTGACGTTCCTGAATGCGGCCTGAAGCGCGCTCGCCGTGTACACGGCATGCGCGCCCGAACCCGAGAACATCCGCGCGACACTGCGGCGGCATAGCTCGGCGGCGTACGCGGCCTGCCATTTCGCCTGCACGCGATGCTCGTTGTCGAAGGTCTCGCCGGTCGTCATCAGGCGATCGAATTCGGCGAGGGTGTCGTGGAGCAACAAATCCGCCGAATGAATCTCGGCAGCGGCCTCCGACAATCGCGCCTGGGTCGGCCCATGTTCTGCTTTTCGCGCGCCCGTCAAAATGACGCGCCGCTCCGTCGTGCGTTCGATGAATTGACGCAGCGCGAATTTCGCGGAACCGAGCACCGCTGTCGCGACCGACACCGACAACATCGCTTCAGCCGAAAGTCGATACAGATTCGTCGGATGATTGCCGGCGTGAGGACTCGCGCCGCGAAACAGAATCCGCGTATCGATCGCCCGATGCGAGGGCACGAACACGTTGTGCGCCACAACGTCCTTGCTGCCGGTGCCCTGCAGGCCCATCACGTGCCATGTGTCGTCGACTTCGAGGTCCGCGCGCGGCACGACGAGATGAACAACGGGCCGGTGCGTCGAGGGATCGGCGCATCCCAGGAGTACCCAGTGAGCATGATCGACGCCGCTGCAGAATTGCCAACGCCCTTCGACGCGGAAGCCGCCGTCAACCGCGCTCGCAGCGCCTTGCGACGACAATGTTCCCGCGACCAGGCCCTCGCGGCCGTCGCCGAAAACTTCGTCCTGCGCTGCTTCGGGAAACGAACCCATGCACCAGTGATGCGCACCCATGACCATCAGCACCCAGCCGCTCGATGGGCACGCCTCTGAAAGAGATGTGACAGCGTCGGCGAGCGTCCGCAGACTCAGTTCGTAGCCGCGTACCCGGCGCGGCTGCGGGATGCGGAACATGCCGGCGTCGGTCAGGGCCGCCATGCTCTCAGGGGTAAGCTTGCGGGCGGCGTCGCATTCGTGGGCATGTCGCGAGAGCGTCGGTGCAATCGCGGCGGCGCGGCGCATGATTTCATCGTGATCGATCTGCATATTGACTCCGGTAGTCAGTCGCGAGTTGATTGACTACTCGACTAATCAATCAAGACTAGCCAGTTCATCGCGGTGCGAGCGCTTCGAGTGCGCGCTCCTCGGGAGTCGCGCGCTCCCGAGTGCCACTGGAAGCAAGGCTCCACGCCCCGGCGCTGCCTTGTGGTCTGAGGACTGTGATGCACACGTGCGTCGCACCCGCCTTGTACTGCGCCGCGACGCGATCGCGAATGGTTTGCTCGTCGCCCCACGCGACCATCGCATCGATTATGCGATCGCTGCCGCCGCCGGCGAAGTCCGACTCGTCGAAGCCCATCAGTCTGAGGCTTTGCAGGTAGTTGGGAAGTCCGAGATAAAAGGCGATCAACCCGCGAATCGCCGTACGCGCCTTGCTCGCGTCCTTTTCGAGCATCGAGATTTGTTGCACGCAGACCAATTTGTCCGGTCCGATCTCGGCGCGAATCTGCGCGGTCCGTTCCGGTGTGACGAAGGTCGGGATCGTTCCGTCCGCCTCAGCCGCCGCGAGCCGGATCATTTTCGGCAGCAGAGCGGCGATCACGATTGGCGCTTCGGACGACGGCCGCGCCGCGCCGTATGGAGCCGTCTTTAGCCGGGCCAGGTAGTCGCGCATGAAGGTCAGCGGCTTCGCATAGTTGATTCCCACCCGCGTCATCATCGGCCCGTGACTGATTCCGAGGCCCAGGACGAAGCGCCCGGGAAACATTTCAGCGAGTGTGTGGGCGCCACTCAGCATTGTCATGGGCTCGCGCTTCCAGACATTTGCGATCGCGGTGCCGACGATCAATTTTTCGGTAACTGTCAGCAGATGTGCCGCCAGCGCGAACGGATCGCGGCCGAAGGCTTCCGGAAACCAGAGGGCACTGTAACCGAGCTTTTCAATCTTGCGCGCGAACTGCGCAAGCTCGGTGCCCGCCATGGAATCCAACAATGCATCGACGCCGACGGTGCCAAGATTCATCTGGTGAAACCTCCAGGTCGCAAGAAACAGCGCCACCCATTGCGACCTTAACGCTCCAAAGTCGAGGCTGACAACCAAACGCTAATCCACGCGGTGTTTCAGTTTCGATGAAGCAGTCAAGGGATGAACTAGGTACTGTCCGGAGTTGCCGAAAATCGGCCAAATCCGGACACCCCGCACCCCAAATCCGGACACTACCCTTCGGTCAGTCGGTCGCCGAATTAGGACAGCACCGATGAACTAAACCACCTGACCCCCGCAGACTTTCTGTGCTACCTGTAGGTCGTGCGTCAAGATGCCCACTGCCGACCGCTCACCCAATTTTGTTCCCCTTCCCTCGAGGGTAGGGTTAGAGGTTAGGTTCCTCAAACGGCATGAGCCAAAAACAATTTCTGACGGAACGAAACCACCGATGGTAGCGGAGCACCCCAGAATCGCTACAGATGGTATGGATCGCTCTTCACCGCTCCGTGCGCCGTCCTTCATATATGTCAAAGCAGAGCCGTGAATAGAGCGATTTTCCTGGCAACGATCGCGCTCCTTTTTTCGTGCAGCGCGACCAAGGATTCGCCGACTGCATGCGGGCCGTTTGGCGCTCCGTCGGCGGCCGTAATTTCGGAGGTCACGCCCAACTGCGGTGACGGCAAGCTGCTCGGACCATGGCAGGACGCGGACAAAATCGATCGATACGCCTGCCTCTACGAGCCCAAAGCTGCCAGATCGAATAGTAAGTTACCGATGATCGTATACTTACATCCGTCACTATTTTCCGCCGGATGGATTACTCAGACCAATATACTTGACCTGCAGGATTCCGTCTCACTCACCGACGATCCCAAAAATGTCGGATACATAGTTCTCGCGCCGGAGGGACGCAAGACGACGCACTACTATCCATATCCGGATGAGAAAGGGATTGGATGGGACAACTGGTATCGGCAGTTGAATCCCGCCGGTGACGTGAAGATTGGAAACACGGTCTGGCGGGAAAACGCGGACGCGGCAACGATCGATCATTTCATCGCGGGCGAGATCACAACTGGCAAGGTCGATACCAATCGCATTTATATATCCGGTTGGTCCAACGGAGCCGCGATGGGTTTGCTGTACGCCGTGAATCGTCCGAAAATCGCCGCGGCGGCGGTTTATTCAGCACCCAATCCGTTCGGTGCGTTCGACGATCCTTGCCCGCAGACGCCGGTCGCCGGACCGCCGGCGAGCATCAAACAGATTCAGATCTTCAATCCGGGCGCACGAACGATGCATGTCCACAACGCCTGCGACGTCGGCGGCATCTGTCCGAACGGCGAGCTGATGGCGAGCGAGCTGAACGCTGCCGGAGTAGTTGTCGATGACGTGATCCTCGACAATCATCATCAGCGGATTCACGCGTGCACGGATTCGTGCGGTACCGATCCGCTGGCTCCGGAAGAATCGACGGCAACTGCCGGAGGATCGATGGTCGGTCTTGGCAATCACATGCGGTGGCCGAAGGAATGGACGACAACGATGCTGGATTTCTTCAGGCAGCATCCGCTGAAGAGTGCGCCATAGGACGGTAATCAGTTTCCGCGGTTGTGCTAATCAGAAGGTGGCCGTAAGGTCGAAAAACGAGGTCGCTGAGAGCATGCAAACGAAGATCGCCAACGAAACCTGGTCGCCCGCAGAGCTGATCGATCTCGCGCGCTATCCGATCCTCGACTTGAGCGGTGAGGCCACGCGCGCGCTGACGCGTCATTGCCGCGATCAGCTCGATCGCACTGGCGCGTGCGAACTGCCCGGCTTTCTCAAGCCTGAAGCGGTTGCGAAGCTGGTGCGCGAGGGCGATTCGCTGGCGGCGCTCGCGTATCACAGCGTCGTGACGGGCACGCCCTACCTTGAAGCTCCCGACGCTTCCTGGCCGGCGGATCATCCCCGTAAATTTTTCGAGCCGACCTCGGTAGGTGTTGTCGCCTACGATCAATTCCCCGCCGATTCGCCGATGCGACAACTGTTCGAATGGGATCCGCTCATGGAATTCATCGCGGCGGCGCTGAAAAAGGATCGCCTCTATCGTTATGCCGATCCGATGGGCGCGCTCAATCTCGCCGTGATGGGCGACGGCGAACGCTTGCACTGGCATTTCGATCAGACCGACTTCGTCACCTCGATCGCGCTTCGACCCTCGGAGGCGGGCGGCGATTTCGAGTACGTTCCGCTGATTCGCAGCGCTACCGATGAAAACTATCCGCACGTACAGCGACTGCTCGAAGGCTCCGGCGAAGGCGTGGTGCGCGTGCCGATGCATCCGGGAACGCTGCTGCTGTTCGAAGGACGCAACTCGATACATCGGGTGACGCCGATCAGCGGGCGCACGACACGGTTGGTCGCGCTGCTCGCGTACGACACCAAAGACGGAACGCGGAGCAGCAAAGGCCTGCAGATGGCCCGCTATGGCCGAATCGCGTAGGGCTGTCACGGCGCGCAACTCGCGCGGCTCGACTCGCAATCGAACAGCCGCGCCAACTGAAACTCGCATCGAAAAAGATTTGCTGGGTGAACGCGCGGTTCCGGCCGACGCGCTCTACGGAATTCACACGGTCAGAGCAGTCGAGAGCCTGAGCTTCTCGGGGCGCATCCTCGAGCACTATCCCGACTATGTTCGCGCGCTCGCGACGGTGAAAAAGGCCGCGGCGCGCGCGAATCGCGATGCGCACGTGATCGACGCGCGGCGACTGGACGCGATCGAACGCGCCTGCGACGCCCTGATCCGCTGCGAACATCTCGCGCAATTTCCGGTCGACATGCTCGCCGGCGGCGGAAGTATCGCGGTCAACATGAATGTGAACGAGGTCATCGCGAATCTCGCCAGCGAATTTCTTGGAGGCGCGCGCGGAACTTATCAACCCGTGCATCCCAAGGAACACGTCAACGCGTCGCAATCGACAGCGGACGTTTGCCACACGGCAGTTCGGATGACGGTGCTCAGCCGCTGGACCGGAATGCGGCGCGCGCTCGGCAGATGCGTCGCGGCATTTCGCGCCAAGGAGGTCGAGCTGCGGCCGGTCGTCACGATCTCGCGCACCTGCTTGCAGGACGCGGGGCGCGTATCGCTCGGGGAATTGTTCGGCGGTCACGCAGAGGTGATTGAACGGCGCGCCGGCGAACTGGCGCAAAGCGTGCGAGCGCTCGCGCGAATAAACCTGGGAGGCACTGCGATTGGCTCTGGAAGCGGAGCGTCGGCGATCTATCGGCGCGAGATCGTGAAGCGGCTGAATGAGATCAGCGGTCAGAAATTTGCTCTGCGAGCCAACCTCTACGACGCGGCGCAGAATATCGACGACCTTGGCGCGGTGTCCGCGCAGATCGCGATGCTGTCCGAGGTGCTGATCAAGATAGCGCAAGACCTGCGCCTGCTTGCGTCGGGTCCGGAGGGCGGCTTCGGTGAAATTATTCTGCCGGCGGTTCAGGAGGGCTCGTCGATCTTTCCCGGGAAGATCAATCCCGTGATTCCGGAGACGATGATCCAATGCTGCTTTCAGGTCTTGGGTTGCGAACGCGCGACGCGACTCGCGCTCGAGCGTGGCGAGCTGAATCTGAACGTCTTCGAGGGCGCGGCGGCGGTAAACGTCTTCGATGCGATCCAGATGATGGCGCGAGCAGTCGCGCTGTTCACCGAGCGCTGCGTCATTGGAATCGTTGCGAATCGAAAACGATGCCGCGAACTGGCGTCGCGCGCGCGCTACTAGCTAGAGATTGTTCTTGTAATCGTGCTCGATAGCCTTATCGACTTGCTCGGCCAGTTTTTCGTCGCCTCCAACGAGTGCGGTCAACATTTTACCGAAAGATATCTTCTGGCGATCGGGCCACGACTCAGGGTTCCAGAGCTGCGAGCGGATGAAAGCCTTGGCGCAGTGGAAGAAACACTCCCGCACGGTAACTCGAATCGCCAGCAGCGCGGGCGCGCCGCGAGCACTGAGCCGAACGAGCACGTCGGGATCGTCACTCAACTCCGCGGTCCCGTTGACGCGAAAGGTCTCGTCAGTGCCGGGCACGAGAAAAATCATTCCGACCCGAGGGTTGGCCAGAATGTTCTTCAGACCGAACATCAACCGATTACCCTTGCGTTCAGGGATTAATAGCGTGCGATTGTCTTCGATGGCAACGAAGCCCGGGCCGTCACCTTTGGGTGAAGCGTCCTGGTTGCCCTGTGCGTCAGCGGTCGCAAGCACGAGAAACGGGGACCGCCGAATGAAATCCATCGCCGCCTCATCGAGCGCCGGACGAATTTTTTTCGGAGTCATCGGATTCGGATCGCCCATCAGGGCCTGAAGTTGAGCGACTGTTTCGATTCGATGGTTTCGGGGAGTTTCCATATTCACTGTCCTCTGAATAGTCAGTCGCTGATTGGCTCGCCTTCTTGATTCCACTGATCCATCGACTGCGCGATTCCATTTTCCAGCGTCGAGAAGGACTCAGTGTAGCCGGCGCTCCTTAAGGCTGAGACGTCCGCTTGGGTGAAGCTTTGATACTTACCCGCCAGGCTCGCAGGAAATGGTACATAGTCAATCGCACCGGCGCCAAGCCGCGCGATCAGTATTCGCGCGACGTCGTTGAAGCTGCGCGCTTGTCCGGTGCCGACGTTGAAGACACCGTTGCGCACGGGACCTTCGGCCAGCGCCAGGTTCACGCGAACGATATCATTCACGAAGACAAAATCACGCCTCTGCTCTCCGTCGGCGTATCCATCGGTGCCCTCGAACAGTCGTGCGCGCCCGCTCGTCTTCAACTGCCGGTAGAGCTGATACACCATCGACGCCATTTTTCCTTTGTGAGACTCGCGCGAACCGTAGACGTTGAAATATCGGAAACCGACCACGGTACTCGCGGATTTCGCGGCAACGCTGCGGACGTGATTGTCGAAGGCAAGTTTCGACAGCCCGTAGAGGTTGAGTGGGCGCTCATTTTCGCGTGACGGCGCGAACGCGCGAGACGGTCCGTACACTGCCGCGCTCGACGCGTACACGAAAGGAACTTTGCCCGAGATAGCGAAATGCAGAATCAACTTCGAGAAGGTGAAATTGTTTTCGATCACGTACCGGCCATCGGTGCAGGTGGTGTCGGCGCACGCGCCCTGATGAAAGATTGCTTCGATTCGATCGGGCAGGGACTTGCGCTCGATGGCGCGCGCGAACTCCCCCGGCTGCATGAAATCCGAGAACCGCAGATCGCAAAGGTTGCGGAAGTTGTCGCCAAGGCGATCCACCACGATCACGTCGGTGACGCCCTTGGCATTCAACGCGCCGAGCAGGTTACTGCCGACGAAGCCTGCACCGCCGGTAACTATGATCATCGCTTCCCTGGTTCACGGTCCCGAATATCGCGCACGTCTCGCCTCATTGTAGCTGCTGGTCGAGCCCGCGATCACTATCCGCAAGCGGGTTATTCGAGCCGCGGACCACAAATTGAATTGTCTGCACCACGTTTCCCGAGGCGCAAGCAATTGAGAGAGTGTGCGCACCGGGCGATGGCGTCCAGAGCCGCGTACCTCGAACTCGACCCAGCGTGCGTCCGTCCAGAATCCACAGCGAATCACGCGCGCTGCGGCTCGCTTCGAAAACGACTCGCTGCGCACGACCGGGAATGTCGGGATCAAGCGCGATGATCGTTCCAGGCGCGGGCGAGAGAATTTGAGGGCTCGAGCCGTCGAGACCGCCAGGCGAGCCAGCCGGTTGGGTGTTCGCGAGGAACCATTCCTGGCGCGGCGGCTCGACCGCGCCGGGGAAGCTCACCTCGCCGACAGTCACATCCGGCGGTCGCACAATCTGGCCGCTTCCGAAACGGTCATGCAGATAGTTCATCACGTTGAGCCAGGTGGGCGCGGCGCCGGTAATTCCGGTCACGTCGCGCATCGGGGCGCCGGAAGAATTGCCGACCCAGACCCCCACCGTGAACTTATCTGTATAGCCGACGCACCAGTTGTCGCGCATGTCCTTACTGGTGCCGGTCTTGACCGCGCTCCAATAGCGGGTCGCGAGGCTGTTTTCCAGCCCGAACGTAGTACTGCGGCTGGCACGGTCGGATAGTACATCGGAAATCACAAAAGCTGCCTCGGGTGAGTATACCCGAGTAGTCATCTGAGTATCTGAATCATTAGTCAGTCGAAGTTGTGAGTATCTACCGCCATTAGCCAGTGTGCGGTATGCGTTCACCAACTGCCAGAGACTCACGTCGGCTGATCCGAGCGCCAGGGCCGCGCCGTAGTAGTCGCCCTCCTCGACCAGACCGCTGAAACCAAGGCGGCGTAAACGGTCCGCGAAGACTTCGACGCCGACCATATCCGTGGTGCGGACCGCAGGCACGTTCAGCGACGATGCGAGCGCGGTGCGAATCGAAACCAGGCCCCTGAACTCGCGATCGTAGTCGAGCGGACGGTAAATCCCGCGCTGCTCGGGCAATTCGAGCGGAGTGTCTTCGATCAGTGATGCTGCGGTGAGCAAGTGCTGGTCCAGCGCGAGCGCATAGAGGAAAGGCTTGAGCGTCGATCCTGGCTGGCGTGGCGCGCGGATCGCGTCAAACTCCGGCGCGTTCGAGAGATCACCGGCGGCGCCGACATACGCCCATACTTCGCCGGTGGAATTCTCGACGACGATCACCGCGCCATCATCAACCCGTCGATCGCGAACATCGATCACCTGGCGATGTAGTGTGTCGATGACGAAGCGTTGGAGTTCGCGATCGAGCGTGCATCGCGCGGAAGCATTCGCGCCGTTCAGCAAACGTTCGGCGAGGTGTGGCGCGAGCGCGACTCGCGCATAGTCGTTGCCGGGGCTCGAGAATGCACTCGCCAGCGCAGTGGCTATCTCGGCTGGCGCGGGGCCGGACTTTCCGAGCGCGCGGCTTAGTCCATTCGCGCGAATCGCGACGGATTCGCGGCGCGCATTCGGCGCCCGGATCAAAGCGGCCATCACCACGGCCTCGGCCGAATCGACTCCCTGGGGCAGTTTGCCAAACATGACGCGCGACGCCGCCCCGATGCCCTGCAACTCTCCGCGGTAGGTGACGAGGTTAAGATAAGCTTCGAGGATTTCCGCTTTCGACCATCGCCGCTCGAGGGCTAGCGCCGCAAAGATTTGTCTGAATTTTCGAAGGATTGATTTGTGCGACTGCGATCTCCCGAGCGAGGGATCGAGGATCGAAGCGAGCTGCATCGTGATCGTGCTTGCACCGCGGCTCCGTCCGCCAAAGATAGCGCGCGCCGCGGAAGTCGCGAGCGCGAGCACGTCGACGCCGTGATGGCTCCAGAAGCGGTGATCCTCGGAGGTTACAATCGCTTGAGTGAGCGCTGGCGAGATTTCATCGAGCGAGGTCCACGCGAAGCGCCGGCCGTGTGGATCGATTCTCGATTCGTGAATCGGATCGCCATTGCGGTCGAGCAATTGTGCTTCCGACGGTCGCCATCGAGCCCGCACCTCGGCGAAGCTCGGCAGCGGCGGTACCTTCATCGCCAGCATCAGCGCCGCGATTGCCACGATAGGAAGGCAGAAAATTGCGAGACGGCGCAGCATTTACGGCGCGACCTCGAATGGAGAATTGGGGAGCTCGCCGAACATTTCCGGTTCGTAGAGCGCGTCGACGCGCGTCGCGGGAAGTTTGAACGTCCCCGATTGATTGAGACGAATCGTATACTCGATTTCGAACGTCCCCTTCGGAACGTAGTCATAGTAGGCGCGGAAGGCGTCGAAGGCGCGCTCGGAATAAATCGGCCACACATAATTCTCGGCGCCGACGTTCTCGCCGGAGGTTGCGATCGCGGAATCGCGCCCAAGGCCAGTACCGAGATGCGACGCGCCCGCGGGAATCGGATCGTTCACGACCACCCACGTCATATCGGTTTGCGCTTCGATCTTAAGATGCACTCGCGCCAGGTCGCCGCGTTTCCATCCGTGAGGATTTGCATTCTCGACCGGAAGCAGCGTGCGCGTGATTCGATAACCGCTCGAAAAAGACTGCGTGATGGGCACTGCTGCGAGCGCGCGAATCTGCGCCCAGGGTTTGCCGCTCCCGGAATGATCGAGCTTCAGATCTGATTCGGCGAACGGCCAATCGAACGCGAGATTTCCGCCCTTCGGATCGTTTGCCCAGTCCAGCTTTTGCGTCGCCGCCTGAATCGACGCGCTCGTGATGCCCGCAACCGGAGTCGATTCGAAGGCGCTCGCAAACTTCCTGACCGCCAGCGTGCCCCATGCGTTGGTGATCGTTTCGGTCCACGCTCCGCGCGTCTGCAGCGCCAGCGCACCGCGCATCACGAGCGGCAAGTCGTCATGCCACAATTTGTTGTCGATCAACAGCAGCGCGAGCTTGACCATGTTGCAATCGGGCGAGGCCATCAGCCACCACATGTCGTTGCGCGCGTCGCTCGACAAATGCATCGCGGTGCCCTGTTGGTTGAGCCGCGCGCGCATGATTTGTTCCGCGTCCTTAAGGCGTTGATCGCGATCGGGAATCTGCGGTAGGCGGAGCAGGATACTCCACCAATCGATCACGGCTGAGTCGGGCCACAGATTCGGGTCAATCGTGATACTGCCTAGCATCGCGGGATCGGCCTGACCTGCGCTTGCGAGCGCGTCGATTGCGGCGAGCTTGCGCAACGTCAGGTCGGCTGCCTGGATTGGTCCGTCGCGAGTTATTTTGCCCTCGACGAAGTCGCTCAAGCCCTTCTCCAGCGCTGCCTCGGAGTCTGCCGGAATAGTCAGTCCGGCTTCGTGCGCGATGGAAATGAAATAGGCAGTGAGTACCTCACTTCCGTGGTCCATGATTGGAAAGTATTTGAGCAAACCGTCGGAGTCGGTGTACGACGGCAGGTCCGCAATGATGGCGCTCCACAACTTGGGATCGCCGAGCGCGACGGCGACCGACACGCGTTGCTCGAGGCATCCGTAAGGATATTGGCGCATCCAGTCGCGCACTCCGTCGAGTCCCGCAGCAAGTGAAGGGCTGAGCGAGATTTGCACACCGCCCACGCCGGCGATCGCGTCCGCCGGGCGTGCGATCGGCTGTACGATCGGTTGGTCGAGTTGTAACAACGTGGCCTGAAGCGCGCGGACGGGAACCGCAGGTATGACGCGCTGCGCGATCAGCAAATGATCGGACGGGCCGTGCTCGACGCTCGCGTCGACGTGATATTTGAGTTCGCGCACGACCTCGGGCACCCTGACGTTCCACGAGATGGTCGTGCCCTGGCCGGGTCCGAGCGTGATGTTTTGCGGCGGCGGTGTTTGCGCGAGTCCGTCGATTTTCGCTTTGACAGTCGCGTCGAAGGCGCGCTCCGACGCGTTGCGCACGGTGAACTCGGCGGCAAACGAATCGCCGTTTCGAATGATCGGAGATACGCCGGACAACAACATCAGATCCTGGGTCGAGCGGATGCTGGCGAAGCCGGTTCCAAATTGATCGGGGCCGGAATCGGCGATCGCGACGATTCTGAAACTGGTCAGCGAATCGTTGAGCGGCACCTCGATCGTTGCGTCGCCGTTCGAATCGAGCGGCACGGACGCTTTCCACAGCAGCAGCGTATCGAAAAGTTCGCGCGTGATCTGGTGGCCTCCGCCGCCGCCGGGTGGAATCGCCTTGATTCCGAAGTGGCGCTTGCCGACGACTTGCATTTCCGCCGTCGAAGTCTCGACCTGGTACGCGCGCCGTCCCATCATCGCGTCGAGCAGTTTCCAACTGTCGTTGGCGCGAAGTTCGAGCAAGCCTTCGTCAACCGCGGCGACCGCGATCGCGCCACCGGGCGAAGGCGCCTTGCCGTCGAAGGTCCGCACCGAAATCCTGACGAGCGCCTTGTCGCGCACGTGATAGACGGATTTTTCCGGCGCGACTTTCACGTTCAGCCGATGGTCCCGCCATCCCACGCGAATCTCGGCGATGCCCAGCTTGAACGCCGGCTTCCCGAGATCGAGCATCGCGGTCGGCAGTACGCCGGCGATTCTGCCGCGGACCACCAGCGCGGAGATGAACACGTTGGGCGCCCAGTCGCGCACGGGGATCGTGATGACGGGATCGCGTCCCGTGAGGTGCACGATCGACGCGGCTAGCACGCCCTCGCGCTCGACAGTGACGAGAGCGGTCGCCTCCGCGAACGGCATCCGCACCTGGAAGCGCGCGACGTCGCCGGGTTCGTAAGCGGGCTTCTCGGGGATGAAGTCCATGCGGTCGTCGTCGCGGCCGGCGAACCACTCGCGTTCACTTCCAGGAATATAAATTTCGCTGTTGGCCGAACTCGAGTTGCCCGCGTCGTCGGTCACCGTCGCTTGCAGAATCGCCTGGCCGGTCACGGGCGGTTTCGCTTCGCATGCGAGCCGTCCGCGATCGTTGGTCACGCCCGAGCACAATGTGCCGGCCAGTTTCGTTTCCTGCGTGTTCTCGTACGCGTAAAATCCGCCGATCAGGCGCTTGCGATACGAATATTGGAGGCGACTGAAAATATCGACCCGCACCGGCACCTGCGCGACAGGTTTGCCCGAATCGTCGACCACCGCAAGATGAGCGCGAACAACGCCCGGCGACGACGCCCAATCCTCGACCTGGATTCCGACCAGCCGCTTCGCCGGCCAAATCATTATATTGTTCGACACGGTCTGGCTCTCGCCGTTGGGGTCGCGATATTCGAGTTCCGCGTGGACCTCGATCGGCGTGGGCGCGCGCGGGATGTCGCTGATATCCGTGCGCGCGCCGCCGGCGGCGTCTAGCGTCAGGTCTTTGCGCTGATGCACGCCGGGATTCTGCTCGAGTGCGCCGCCTTCCGAGTATCCTTCGCTGTGAACGATCCCCGCCGTCACGTTGCCGTTGGCGAAAGCGTAATCGTCGAAGTCGGGGAATTGTGGAGAAGCGTTCTTGTTGATCTGGCTGCGAAGCGTAACGGGAAGGCCCTTGGCGGCGCCGCCCGACAGGTACTCGGCGCTCAAGTCGATCGGAATGTCGGTTACAGCGACCAGCGGCTGCGCCGGAATTCTGATCGCGGCTTTCATCAACGGGATTCGAAACTCCTCGACGCGAAAATCGCCGGTGGTGAGTTCCTGGGTTGATTGATCGCCCATATCGGCGCCGGGTGTCGGACTCGGCGCGGCAGTCTTGCGCCGCGACATCGTGACGTTGTAGGTGCCGAGCTTTGCCGCTTGCGGAATCTGCCAATCATTCTCGGCGCTGCCTGAATCGTTCCACTTGAGATCGAAATCGTAGTGCTGATCGCCACCCGCGAAACGAATCGACATCGTGTCCGGCAGCTCATTCTCCCCTACCAGCGACAATCCATTCACGGTCCTGGCGCGGATGAAATGCTTCATATGAACCGTCTCACCGGCGCGCAGCAGCGTCCGATCGAAAACCGTGTCGGCGATGTACGGCGACGGCTGATAGTCGGTCGGCAGATGAAAGCGCCACGCCTCGATTCCTTGCTGCCAACTCGAATGCACGAAGCTGAAATCGTCGCCCGACTGCACGGTGACGAGCAGGCCGCGATTCAGTCCGCTCAACGCTTCAACCTGGTTCGAGTAGTAGTCGCTCTCGTAATCCGTCTGCGAGGAATCGCATTGCGGCAGATTGGCGAACGCCGCCGAAGTGGGAACCATCGCGAGACCGCGCGCGTCGGTGCGGCCGGTCCACAGTTCGGTCCCGTGACAATCCGCAATCGCGACGTCCGCGTCGCGCACAGGACGCGCGCTCTCGAGCGTCGTCACCCACACCAGCGAGTTCGCCTGCCCCTGCTTGAAATGAACGGCGAGATCGGTGACCAGCGCCGCGGTCGGCACGTACATCGGCTTCGGCGCGCCGAGCAAAACGGTTCCCAAGCGGGTGCTTTTCAATTCCACAATGTACAATCCGGGATGCTTGAGCGGAATTCCCATCACCTCAAAAGCATTGGGCCCGTTGGGCTTTGGCATCGTGAACTGCTGTGCGGCGGAAGCATCGCCGCTGCCGAACACCGACTCAGCGCGTTTTGCCTCGGCCACCCGGTTGAGCCACGACAGGACATCACCGGCCTTGGGTTGCGGGACGCGCCAAAGCGTCGCCTCGATTCGAGTCAGCAGATCGCGGACCATCGAACCCGACCTGCCTCCGCCAAGTTGCAGCTGACTCCCGGCGATCTCGGCTTCCAGATTTCTGACCGTGAC
>DATNLS010000183.1:0-9281 GCA_035602775.1 Candidatus Acidiferrales bacterium
CCGTACCCCGGCAGCGTCGGGCAGACCAGGTGAAACGCGTCGGCCGCATCGCCGCCGAACGCAGTCGGATTCGTCAACGGCTCGATCACCTTTTGAAACTCGACGATCGACCCCGGCCATCCGTGCGTCATCACGAGCGGGAGCGCGTCGGCGTGCGGCGATCGCGCGTGGATGAAATGAATGCCGAGGCCGTCGATCGTCGTCCTGAATTGCGCGAAGCGATTGAGCAGAGCCTCGCGCGCCCGCCAGTCGTATTTGTCGCGCCAGTAAGCGGCGACCGTCTGCGCGTATGCGAGCGGCAGCCCCTGCGACCAGTCGTCGACGCACTCGCGCTCGGGCCATCGCGTCTCGCGCAGGCGGCGCTTGAGATCCTCGAGTTGCGCGTCAGTCGCTGCGATGCGGAAAGGTTCGATATTGTTGCTCATGGCAGGCCTCTTGGCTCGATCTGTGGCCGAACCATTTTTTTGAGTCAAGCATGGTCGCGTTACGCGCGGCTTTCGCTTGGAAATAAATTATGGGAAATGTCAGTTGAACTGATCGGCGGGAGGAACCACCAGAATGACACCTGCGAACGCCGCGCCGCTTGCGATTGCGCTCCTGGGGCTACTGCTCGGGATGCGTCACGCCACCGATCCCGATCACGTAATCGCCGTCACGACCATCCTCAGCCGCGAACGCCGCCTCGCTGTCGCCGCGCGCATCGGCGTCGTATGGGGACTCGGGCACACGCTGACGGTACTGCTGGTCGGCGCCGCGATCATTGTATTCAAAATTGTGATCCCGGCGCGGCTGGGACTCGCGATGGAATTCACGGTCGCGATCGTGCTGATTCTGCTCGGCCTCGGCGCCGCCGCTAACCTGGTCCGCAATGCCGCGACCCGAATGCGCGGAGGATCATCCCGCGACGAAGGCCTCGTCGTCCACGCGCACGCCCACACTCACGACGGCGCGACGCATCTGCATCCGCACGTTCACGTCAGTCCTCATGAGGATGTCGACGACGCGATGCATCACGATCATCGCATTCCGGCGGAAGCGTTGCCGTCGTTCGCCGCGCGCCGCCCGCTACTGAGATCGTTTGGAGTAGGACTCGTGCACGGACTGGCAGGAAGCGCCGCGATCGCGCTGCTGGTCCTGAGCGCAATTCCGCAACCGTTATGGGCGACGCTTTACCTCGCGATCTTCTGCGTCGGTACGATCATCGGCATGGCGTTGATCACCACCGCAATCGCCGCCCCGTTCATGGTCGCGTCGCGCCGCGCGGCCCGGCTACATCAGGGTCTTGTCACCGGCTCGGGCCTGCTGAGCTTCGGCTTTGGCCTGTTCCTCGCGTACCACATCGGCATCGTCGATCATCTCTTCAGCGCCGCCCCCATCTGGATTCCGCAATAGGAGCTCGCGACCCATAGCGATTGCCCCTCGACGACCGGTATTTCGACCTCGCTTCAGCTCTAGTGATGCTCGCCTCCGCCGTGCGGCGCTTCGGCATGTCCACCGCCGCCATGCTCACCGCCTCCACCGCCGCCGCCGTTGTGCGGATGCTCGAACACTGCCGCCTGCTGCGCATGCTGATGCTCGAAGGATTGCATCTGCTGCGAGTGCTGACGCTGTAGCTCCTGCTGCTCCGCAAGACGCTGGCGTTGAGCCTGTTGCCGATCGTCCGCTGCCTTGCGCGCGAGGGCCTGCGTCTCGCTCTGCTGGCGGCGCACTAGTTCTGCCGCTTCCTGTTCGTGACGATCCCCGATTTGCCGCCACTCAGTGCCGGCGCCCTCAGGTGCGGCCTTTGCGTGCTGCTCTTCCTGCAGATGCTGACGCTCGAACGCCTGCGTTTCGATATCATGCTTTCGCTGGAGCTGTTCCAATTGCGCGGCGCGAGCGCGCTCGGTCTCCTGCTGCTGCTGGACGTGTTTGCGCTCGAGGTCCTGCATCTCGACGTTGTGCTGGCGCTGCAGGGCCTGCGCTTGCACGCCATGCTCGCGTTCTACCGATTCGCGCATCGCGTCGCTCCAATCGGGATGACGCTGTAACGCCACGGTGGGATCTTTCTGCGCCCACCAGTGGATATCGTGCCAGACGTGCTTATCGTCGAAATCGCCCTTCCATTCGGGGTGATGCTGATCCGCCCAGGTCGCATCGTGCTGATGCCACCAGGTGTCGGTACGCCATACATGTTTGTCGTCGAAGTCACCCCACCAGTTGGGATGATTCTCGCGCGTCCAGTCGGGCTTGGTTGCCCACCAATAACTTGCGGGACGCCAGACCCGGTTGTCGTCGAATGCACCCCACCAGTCAGGATGATTCTCGCGAACCCAGTCGGGCCGGTTCTGCCACCACCATCCCGCCGGACGCCAGATGCGCTGATCGTCGAAGTCGCCCCACCAGTCTGGATGATTCTGGCGGCACCAATCTGGATGAAACTGCCACCACCATCCAGCCGGGCGCCAATAATGGTGATCGTCAAACTCACCCCACCAATCCGGGTGATGCTGTGGAACCCAATCCGGATGGTACTGGTACCACCACGGCGCCGCGTACCAGACGCCTTCGTAATAGTCGCCCCACCAATCCGGATGATGCGCGATTACCCAGTCGGGTTGGAGCTGCCACCACCACGGCGCGGGATACCACATGCCGTCCCAATCGTCGCCCCACCATTCCGGGTGATTCTGCAATACCCAATCGCGGCGGCGCTGCCACCACCATCCCGCGGGATACCAAACGCCCTGGTCAGCGTCGCCCCACCACTCGGGATGATGCTCGCGCGCCCATTCCGGCTGATATTGAAACCACCAGGTCGCGGGATACCACTCGCCCTGGTAATAGTCGCCCCACCATTCGGGATGATGTTCGCGGACCCACGAGGGCTGCCCGTCCCACCACCACGAGGCTGGATGCCAGACGTTATCCTCGTCGAAGTCGCCCCACCATTCGGGGTGATTCTGCTTGACCCAGTCGGGCTGATGCTCCCACCACCAGGCGGCATCGCGAAAGGTATGGCCCTCGTCGTAGTCACCCCACGCCGGCGCGGGAGGCATCGGAGACGGCCAAGGTTTGTATTGTGCAAATGCGGGCGTCGCCAGCATCAAGAAAACCGTCGCCGTTGCCGCCGCCAGGACCCCGTAAATTCTGGTCATCGATGCCACCTCTGGAAAATAGTCAAGCCAATCGCATCGCAACTAACTCAGGCAAAACGCAACCTATTATATGTTACGTCCCCCAGCCAACAATCGTTTACACGACAGCCACCACCAAATTGCTCTCCTGATCTCCTCCTCCAACATTGGAGGAGGGTTAGGGTGGAGGACCATTTTGCCTGGGATCGCTCCGAAGCAAACGTGCTCAACTGGAACGCCGGACACGGTGACACTGTACCAAAGTACAATAGTGGCGCTGCGTGCAACGATATAAGATTCGTCGCGCTAGAGGGGAAAACACGATCGTTCCCGTATCTAACGATCGACTAACCGTTGTACGCAGGAGGAATTGTGAACAGATCATTCAAAAGCGCGGGTATGCTGCTGCTGGTCGCCGGTTTGCTTCCAGTGGGCTCACGGGCATGGGCACAGGCACCCGGACCGGTAACGGCGCCAGCGGCTGCTGCCCAGGCCGAGGTGCAAACGGACGTATTGAGTGGGTTCAAACGCGAGGAGATGGAAGACCGGCGTCAGGAAATCGTCGTCGACAACATGAAGTTTTCCAACGACGGGCAGAAGACCAAGTTCCTCGCGATCTATGTCCCGTACCAGGAAAGGCTCATGAATAATCTCAAGCAGCGCAAAAAGCTGCTCGATGATTACAACAATGAACAGCAGAACGGCGTAATCTCGGACGCGGAGGCCACTAAGATTCTCAACGCGAACCTTATTTTGGACAGGAACCGGGTAATAGCGGAATCCAACTATCTGCATCAGTTGAAGTCCGTCATGCCGATGGAACAGGCGCTGAGAGCCTACCAGATCGATGAACGGCTCAACGCGTTCTACCTGAACGACATACTCAGCACGATCCACCTGGCGAAGTAACGAAGGCGCAGAAGCACGATGCACTCGGTCTGAGACAAACTCAGCCCGAGTGCGTCGGCTTCGTTTTTGCAAATCGATTGAACCCCCATCCGACAGCGCGTACTTCTTTTTCCGGTCCCCCTTCCCGCGCGGGAAGGGGTTAGGTGTTAGGTTCCTTGGATCGCCCCGACGCATACGCCTAGCCTGAAAAGGCGGGGCACTGAGATGAACCATCGCACACAAGTCGGCATCGTCGGCGCGGGACCGGCGGGCTTGATGCTCTCACACCTGCTGCACCTCGCCGGCATCGACTCGGTCGTGCTCGAGGCTCGCAGCCGCCGCTATGTAGAAGAGCGGGTTCGCGCCGGCCTGCTCGAACAAACTACCGTCGACCTGCTCAAAGCGACCGGCGTCGGCGAGCGCCTGACCCGACTCGGCCTGACCCATCACGGCATCGAGCTGCGTTTCGGCGGCCGCGGCCATCGCATCGATCTGAGCGGGCTGACCGGCGGCAGCACGGTCACAATCTACCCGCAGCACGAAGTCCTCAAGGATCTGATCGCGGCGCGCCTGGCCGTCGGGGGTCAGATCGTCTTCGAGGCCGGCGACGTCAGCGTCCGCGACTTCGACGGACCCACGCCGAAGATTCGCTATCGCACAGACGGCGACGTGCACGAGCTGTCGTGCGATTTCATCGCAGGCTGCGACGGCTTCCACGGCGTATGCCGCGCGGCTGTACCGGCCGGCGTCCTGACTATGTACGACCGCGTTTACCCATTCGCGTGGCTGGGCATTCTCGCCGAAGCGCGCCCGTCGTCCGACGAACTGATTTACGCCTACCACGAGCGCGGCTTTGCGCTGCACAGCATGCGCTCGCCAACGATCACCCGGCTCTATCTGCAATGCGCGCCTGACGAGGATCTCGCCAACTGGCCCGACGAAAAGATTTGGGACGAGCTTCAGCTAAGACTCGATGGCGGCCCCGGCTGGAAACTCAACCGCGGCGCGGTCATCCAGAAAGGAATTACAGAGATGCGCAGTTTCGTCGTCGAGCCGATGCAATCCGGAACGCTCTTCCTCGCCGGCGACGCAGCCCATATCGTACCGCCGACGGGAGCCAAGGGTCTCAACCTCGCAGTCGCGGACGTTCGCGTACTGGCAAGAGCGCTGACTGACTATTACGAACATGGTAATCGCGAACTACTCAGTAGGTATTCAGAAATTTGTCTACGGCGCGTCTGGAAGGTCCAAAGATTTTCCTGGTGGATGACCTCGATGCTGCATCGATTCAACGACGAAAACGCCTTCGACCAGCGCCGCCAACTCGCCGAGCTCGATTACGTCACCAGCTCGCGCGCAGCCTCGCAAACGCTAGCAGAGAACTACGTCGGCCTCCCGATGGAGTGACGCATCCGCCTTTCACTGTATCATCCGCAGAAAGGCGCCAACCTTCTCAAGAGCGCGAGCGCAGCGAGGCGGCTAGTGCGAGTGTGCGACGCGCTTGCTTCAGATGCGGCATGTCGAGCATTTTGCCGTCGAGCGCTATGGTGCCCGCGCCGCATGCGAACGCCTCGATCACGCGATTTGCGTAGGCGACATCCTCGGGCGACGGCGTGAAGGCGGCGTTGATGACGTCGACCTGATCGGGATGAATCGCTATCTTGCCGGTGAAGCCCGCGCGATGCGCCGTCTCCGATTCATTCTTGAGCGCGACCGCATCTTTGAAGTTCACCGACACCGTGTCGATCGGCTGGACGTCCGCGGCCACTGCCGCCAGCAGGCATAGCGAGCGTGCAAGCTGGTAAGTGAAGTCGAGATTGCCGTCCGCGCCGCGATTGGTAGTCGCGCCAACGGCGGCCGCGAGATCTTCAGCACCCCACGTCATCCCGGACAGGCGCGGACTGCATCCGGCAAATCCGCCCAACGCAAACATCGCGGCCGGCGTCTCGGTCGCGACTGGAATGATCCCCATCGACCGCGCCTCGAGGCCGTCGCGCGCTTCCAGAGCGGACAGGAAGTGATCGAGCATCACGACGTCGTTGGCCGAGGTAACTTTGGGCAGCAATATTCCGTCCGGCGCTCCGGCAACGATTGCGGCCAGGTCAGCTGTCGCTTTCGGGGTAGAGAGCGGATTGATTCGCACCCATAGCTGCGTCTTCGCGCGATCGCGATGCGCGCGGAGATACTCGAGCACCATCGCGCGCGCGACCTCCGTGCGGTCTGTCGCAACCGCGTCCTCGAGGTCGAGCACCAGCGCGTCGGCGCGCGAGGTTTCCGACTTGGCGAGCTTGCGCTCGCTGTCGCCGGGCACGAACAGGAGCGAGCGGAGAGTCATGACGCCGGCCGCTTGCGCATCAGCGCCGACCGTTTGCAGTAGGCGACTTCCTCGGCCCGTTGATTGAAGCATCGATGGTCGAACACGACGATTCCCGCGTCGGGCCGCGATCGGCTCTCGCGCTTCTCGGCGACCGTGGTCTCGGCCCGCAGCGTGTCGCCGATAAACACCGGATGCGCGAAGCGCGTATCGGCCATGCCCAGATTCGCGATCGTGGTGCCGAGCGTAGTGTCGCCGACCGACACTCCGATCATCAGGCCGAGGGTGAAGATGCTGTTCACGATGCGCTGGCCGAACTCGGTACCCTTGGCAAACTCCGCGTCGAGATGGAGCGGCTGTGGATTGTGCGTCAGCGCGCAGAAGATCAGGTTGTCGGTCTCCGTAATCGTGCGCGTGATCGCGTGCTTGAAGACGAGGCCGAGTTCGAATTCCTCAAAATATAGTCCCGACATTTTACTGCCGCTCCTTCATCATCGATTGCGCGACTTCGAGACTGACCAGCCGCGCGATCAGAATCGCCACATACAACTGGCCGAACACCGACTCCATCACCGACAGGCTGCGAGCGCCCTCCGAGATTGGCGCGATATCGCCGAATCCCGTCGTCGTCAGGCACACGAAGCTGTAGTAGATGAAGTTGTGCAGCGACGCCATGAGCGGCGCGATGTTGCTGGTCGGCTTTTGAAAAAGTACGGCGTTGAACGAACCGGGATTTTGCAGTTCGACCACCGCGAAGGCGTACGCAAACGTGATACCCGCCAGCAGGTACGCGCAAATCGCGGCGCTGATAGTGTCGAGGGTAACGCTCGTCACGATGAACAGCCTGGAAACCAGTGCGATGACGGTCACCGCCAGGAACAGGCACGAGCTGATCGCGCCGACCACTTCGATCATCGGGCTCGAGGTGAACAATAAAACGAAGCGAAATCCGACGGAGGGAACAAACAGAATCAACGCGAGGGCGAAGAAGAATCTGATCGAACGAACTGCATACAGGGCGGCCAGCAGCACCAGAGATATCGCCCCAGTCGCAACGTTTTGCGCGTAGTCGTGGCCAGTGAACATCGGCTGGGAAACGAGCAGCAGGAAGATCGTGGCGAGCAGGACGGTAAACCTACCCGGCCAGTTGTGATGCGCCAGACCCATCCGCCGCCACAACGCAGCCGGGCTGAGCATGCTGGTACCCTCGCTCATGATGCATTCGTTTCGCTCACCGGCACCGGCAGTGTCAAGGCGAGCAGACCGGCCGCGACCAGCGAAGCCGCCATCAGGAGCATCCCGCCGGCGAAACTGTGCGTCGTTTGCTTGACCAGCCCGACGACGTAAGGACCCCCGAAACCGCCGAGGTTTCCGATCGAGTTGATAAGCGCGATTGCGCCAGCGGCTGCTGTGCCACTGAGAAACTCCGGCGGCATCGCCCAGAATGGTCCAAAGGTCCCCCAGATTCCAACCGCGGCAATCGAGAGCGCGCCCAGCGACAGAATCGGCGTGCGCGTCGTCGCCGCGAGCAACAGGCCGGCGGCACCGATCGCCGCACAAACCGCGAGATGCCATCGCCGCTCGCCGCTCAAATCCGACGCCCGCCCAACCAACACCATCGCCACTGCGGCGCCGAAAAACGGGATTGCCGAGAGCACTCCGATTTCGAAGTTGCTGCGATTGCCGAAGGTCTGTATGATCTGCGGTAGCCAGAACGTCACGCCATATAGTCCAAATACTATTGCAAAGTATACTAGTGAGAGTATCCAGACCGTCGAGTTACTAATGGCGTCGGCCAAACTGTGCGAGCGCTTCTGAGTACTACGTCCGTGCTCCCTTTCGAGCCGGCTGTATAGTGCAATGCGCTCATCAACCTCAAGCCAGACAGCCTCGTTAGGGCCGTCAGGAAGAATGCGCAATACCAACACGCCGAGAATGACCGCCGGCAGGCCCTCGAGGATGAATAGCCATTGCCAGCCCGACAGTCCCGCCAATCCGTGCAATTCGAGCAGCGCGCCCGACACTGGCCCAGCTATCACGCCGGCAAGAGCCGTCGCCGTCATAAACAGTGCGACTGCGCGCGCCTGCTCGCGCGCCGGAAACCAGAATGTGAGATACAGGATCACTCCGGGAAAAAATCCCGCCTCGGCCAATCCCAGGATAAATCGGAGGGCGAAGAACGACGCCGCGCCCCGCACCGCGATCATCGCCATCGCGGCGATGCCCCAGCTGATCATGATTCGCGCGATCCATAGACGTGCACCGACGCGCGCGAGGATCAGATTGCTTGGCACTTCGAAAATCGAATAGCCGAGGAAGAACAGTCCCGCGCCCATTCCGAACACCGCTTCGCTCAGTCCAAGCTCGCGGTTCATCTGCAAGGACGCGAAGCCGACGTTGATTCGATCGAGATACGCAACGAGATAGAGCACGAACAGAAACGGGATTATCTTGCGCCGCGCCTTTGACAACGCGGCATCGGCCAGCCGCGATTCGGCGGCGGTCTCGAGTGGACGGACTTCCTCGACCGGACGATCGTGCTCCGCATGAGGCATGAGCCACTGCTCTACACGCCCGTGACGCGAAAAGCGATTCGTATTTCGGAAGCGAGCCGAGGCTGTCGCGACTTCGCTTGAGACGAAACGAAGTTGCTGGACATGTCCCAAAGAGCGACGCCGTCTCTCTCTACTGCAGGCCTTCGAACGCATGCTGGCAGCTGAATCGCGCAATTTGAGGCTTTGCTCGCCATCGCCGCAAGGCACGGACGTTGCGTATCGCGATGGGATCATTGTCGTCCGGTGGAATGCAGTACACCTGGCGGTCCGACCCCTGTTCCGGCACTTTCGCGATCAAGGAGGGCTGCGTCCCTAATGGACCAGATCATTCAACAGTCCCTGGCGGGCAGGCGATTCGCGTTGATGGGATTTGAGGCAGCCGAGGGCGGTTCGATCATTGCGGCATTGGGG
>DATNLS010000130.1:0-8821 GCA_035602775.1 Candidatus Acidiferrales bacterium
AAAACGGCGGCCCGTATCGCGGGATGTCGCGCGAGGACGCACGCAAGCAAATCGTCAAGGACCTCGAGCTTGCGGGCCTGCTCGAAAAGATCGAGCCGCATTCGCACACGGTCGGCGTCTGCTCGCGATGCGACACCGTCGTCGAGCCGATGCTCTCCGAGCAGTGGTTCCTGGCGATGCGCGAAATGGCCGATCGCGCGATCAAGGCAGTGAAAGACGGCGACACGACCTTCCACCCGAAGCGATGGGAGAACCTGTTTTTCAACTGGCTCGAGAACATCCACGACTGGTGTATCTCGCGCCAACTGTGGTGGGGTCATCGGATTCCCGCCTTTCGATGCGTGCGATGCGACCATCTGTTCGTCGCCAGTGAGCGGCCGTCGCGATGCCCCGAGTGCGACGGCTCCGACATCGTACAGGACGACGACGTGCTCGACACCTGGTTCAGCTCCGGGCTGTGGCCGATGTCGACGCTCGGATGGCCGGAGGAGACCGCGGATTTCGCGCGCTACTATCCGACCAGCCTGCTGCTCACGGGCTTCGACATAATCTTTTTCTGGGTCGCGCGCATGATGATGTTCGGGCTGGAGTTCACCGGCGAGGTGCCGTTCAAGGACGTGTACATCACGCCGCTGGTGCGCGACGCGCAGGGCAAGAAGATGAGCAAGACGAAGGGCAACGTGGTTGACCCGCTCGACTTGATGAATCAGTACGGCGCCGACGCCGTCCGTTTCACGCTGGCGCAGTTGGCCGCGCAGGGCCGCGACGTAATCCTGTCGCATGACCGCTTCGCCGCATCGCGCGCCTTCGCCAACAAAATCTGGAACGCCGCGCGCTTCGTGATGATGAATCTCGAGGACGCGCCGCAGCCTCTGCCGACAGTGGAAATCGCCAAGCTGGGACTGGCCGAGCGATGGATCCTGTCGCGCCTTGACGACACGATCCGCGAAGTCAGCGGCTCGATCGACGCCTACGAATTCAACGTCGCCGCGATGAAGCTTTACCAGTTCATCTGGCACGAATTCTGTGACTGGTACATCGAGCTGTCGAAGGAAGCGCTGAAGGCCGGCGGCGAGCGTCAGGCGGGCGCGCGATGGGTGTTGATCAACGTCTTCGACAAGATGCTGCGCCTTCTGCATCCGTTCATGCCGTTCGTGTCCGAAGAAATCTGGCAAGTGATTCGCCCATATCTGGATGAGCCGAATCTCGCGGCACATCTACCGATCGCGAAGTATCCTGAGGCGTCGGCGCAGAATCCGCTGTCGGCAGAGGAAGAAGTCGCGATGAATCATTGCATCGAAGCGACGGAAGCGATCAACTCGCTCCGTTCGCTGCTCGGGTGGCATCCGGGCCAGCGCGTCACCGCAGTGGTGAAGGCGGTAGATACAAAAGAGCTGGAGACCTGGCGGCCCTATGCTATGACGCTGGCGAAGCTCGATGCGCTGAATGTCGATGCGTCTGGAGACCGCGCAGTGTTCTCGCATCTTGGTTGGGCGGATGTCGGTGTCGATGCGCCCGAAGGGTTCGATTTTGAAGTCGCGCGCCAGAAAGTGAAGAAGCAGTTGGACGAGGTCGAGAAGCACCTCGCTCAGCACGAAGCGCGCTTGAACGACGCGCGCTTCATGGCCAAAGCCGACCCCGAGACGCGCGCGGAAGTAGCGCAGCGATTCGAAGAATTGCAGGCCCAGCGAAAGTTGCTAACCGAGCAACTGCGCCAACTCGAAGAGCGCGCGCGGAAGAAGAAGCTGGTAACCGCATGACGGCGCCGAGCTGATGGAACTGTTCAAGCAATTTGATCCCACCGACCTTATCAAGCGCGCGCTTGCTGAGGATTTGGGGCAGGGCGATATCACCACGGCTGCGACTGTTGCGTCGGGGGCGACCGGCCATGCGCGCATCACGGTTAAGGAACCGCGGATGATTCTTGCCGGCGGCATCCTCATCGAGCCTGTTATGCGGCAGGCGGGGGCACAGCCGCGAATCGTTACGCTCGCGCGCGAGGGGGCCGAGCTCAAAGCTGGCGATGTCCTCGCCCAGATCCAGGGCGGGCTCGCGGGTTTGCTGATTGGTGAGCGCACGGCGCTTAACTTCGTGCAATTGCTTTCAGGGATCGCAACCACTACGCGAGCTTTCGTCGACGCGGTCGCGGGGACTCATGCGAGAATCATCGACACGCGCAAGACCCATCCCGGTTTGCGCGTCGTCGAGAAGTACGCTGTCCGCGCCGGCGGCGGGCATAACCATCGCCTGGGCCTCGATAGCGGCGTGCTGATCAAGGAGAACCATATCGCGGCTGCAGGGACGGTGACGAAAGCGATCGAAGGTGCTCGCCGCGTCGCGCCGCACACGTTGAAAGTCGAAATCGAATGCGAGACGCTGGCGCAAGTTGAAGAAGCACTTAAAGCCGGCGCCGAGGCGATCCTGCTCGACAACATGACGCTCGACAATGTCCGCCGGGCCCGTGCACTGGCCGGACCGAAAGTTCAGCTTGAAGTCTCGGGCGGCGTGACACTCGAGACGGTTCGCGCAATCGCGGAGGCTGGCGCCGACCTGATTTCCGTCGGCGCGCTGACGCATTCGGCGCGATTCCTCGATATAAGCATGAGAATTGACGCGGTCTGATTGGCGGGCGCCGTGCGCGCCCGACGTTTTTCGAAGTTAAAGTGATGCCTCAGAATCCATATCTTAGCATCGAACGAGGCGCGCCGGGCCGGATCGGCTGGCGAATCCATTATTTCGACGAGATAGACTCCACCCAGGAAGCTGCGCGCGAGCTGGCCGCGAGCGGCGCCGATCAAGGAACCTTGGTCATTGCCGAGCGCCAGACCGCGGGCCGGGGCAGGATGGGCCGCACGTGGCATTCGCCGTCCGGCGTCAATCTCTACACTACGATAATTCTGCGACCGCCGATTCCGCTCGCCGACGTCCCGCGCACGAGCCTCGTCGCTGGACTCGCTGCGGCCGAGGCGCTCGAGCGCGAGGCCCCCGGGATCGTCGCACTCAAATGGCCCAACGACGTGTGGCTCCGCGGACGCAAGGCCGGCGGCATTATCGCCGAGGCTGTCACCGACGCGCGCCAGAATCTCGACTGCGTCCTGCTCGGCATCGGCATCAACATCAATCTAGCCGCCGAAGACATCCCACCCGACCTGCGCGACAAGGCGACCTCGATGCGTATCGCGACCGGGCACGCATGCGACCGGATTGCGATCGCCGATTCGCTTTTTAATCTGCTCGACTCTCGCTATATGGAAACTCTGACGCGCGGCTTCGATGCGGTCCGTCCGGCGTGGGAACGCTTCTCGGCGCTGACCGGCCGGCGCATCGCAATCGTGGACGGTGATCGGCGTCAATCGGGAGTCGTGAAAGGGATCGACGCGACCGGTGCGCTGCTGCTAGACATCGGAGACCGCGTCGAGCGAATTGTCGCGGGTGAGGTGAGCGTGGAGGGGGCGTACGAGTAGGCTTATGTGACGAACGCGAAATAACTGCATCGTTCGGGGCGCGGCGCTCTGAATTCGGCGCTGGTCCCGGCGGGCAAGCTGAGAGGTGAACTCCATGGCTGTGGAGGAAATCGGAAGGCTTCGGACAATCGCAATCGTGGGCCAGGGCGGGACCGGCAAGACGCAGGCTGCCGACGCGATGCTCTTCACGGCGGGCGCTGCGCCACGGCTCGGACGGCCCGATGACGGATCGGCCGCGATGGACTTCGAGCCCGAAGAAACCAAGCACCACATTTCGATCAGTTCCGCGTTCAATCATCTCAACTGGAAAAAGACCGAAGTAATTTTCGCCGATACTCCCGGCTACACCGCCTTCCTGCCCGAGACGCTGACGACACTCCGCGGAGTGGACGGCGTAGTGATGCTGATAAGTCCCGGCGCGGACACAAAAGTCGAATCGGAAAAAATCTGGGCCGCGACCGAGGACCTCAAGCTGCCGCGAATCGCGTTCGTGTCGCGGCTCGATCGCGAGCGCGCCAGCTTCGACGCCGCGATGAAGGATCTCGAGAAGGTGCTCGGCGCGCGGGCGGTCGCGCTGACGATCCCGATCGGCGAGGAACTCAGCTTCAAGGGCGTCGTCGACGTGCTCGCGATGAAGGCGCTGACCTACGCCGATACCAGCGGCAAATTCAAGGAAGAGGAATTGTCCGCTGACCTGAAAACCCAGGCGGAAGCGGCGCACACCGCGTTGTTGGAGGCGGTCGCCGAGACCGATGACGCGCTGCTCGAAAAATATCTCGAGCAGGGCGCGCTCGACGACGCCGAGGTTCGCGCCGCGCTGCATGCGGCGGTCGTCGAGCGCAAGATCACGCCGGTGTTCTGCGGCTCCGGCGCGAAGAATATCGGTATCGCGCCGCTGCTCGACGCGGTCACGACCTTCCTGCCCGCGCCCAACGAGCGTCCGCCGGTGGAATGCCAGAATCCCACGACCGGCGAGAGTGTCAGCCGTCCCGCCGATCCAGCCGCGCCGTTCGCCGCGATGGTGTTCAAGACGATTATCGATCCGTTCGCGGGCAAGCTCTCGATCTTCCGCATCATTTCAGGCCACGCTCAGACCGATGGGGCTGTGTACAACTCGACGCGCGAAACGCGGGAGCGCTTCGGCCAGTTGCTGCGGCTCGAGGGCAAGAAGCAGTCGCCGATCGCAAGCGCGATCGCCGGCGAAATCGTCGCCGTCGCCAAGCTGAAGGACACCACTACCGGCGACACGCTATGCGACGAGAAGGCGCCGGTGCTCGTGATGCCTCCGCTGACGCGTCCGAATGGCGTCATCTCTTTCGCGATTCGTCCCAAGACCAAGGGCGACGAGGAGAAGTCGTCGGCCGCGCTGCAGAAGCTGATCGAGGAGGATCTCGCGCTCGAGATGCATCGCGACCCGCAGACTCACGACATCATCCTGTCGGGCACCGGCCAGATGCATATCGAGATCACGGTCGAGAAGCTGCGCCGCAAATTCAACGTCGACGTCGAGCTGCAAGCGCCCAAGGTTCCCTACAAGGAAACGATCAAGGGGCGTGCCGAGGCGCAAGGAAAGTACAAGCGGCAATCGGGTGGCCGCGGGCAATACGGCGATTGTTGGCTGAAGATTGAGCCGATGCCGCGCGGCAAGGGCTTCGAGTTCGTCGACAACATCGTCGGCGGCGTCATCCCGCGCAACTTCATTCCGTCGGTGGAAAAGGGCGTGCGCAACACACTGCCCGACGGATTCCTGGCCGGCTATCCGATGGTGGACGTGCGCGTGACCGTATTCGACGGCAGTTATCACGACGTCGATTCGTCGGACATGGCGTTTCAGATTGCGGCCTCGATGGGTTTCAAGGCGTGCCTGGAAAAAGCCCGGCCGATCATCCTCGAACCAGTCGTCGCGATCGAAGTCGCGTGTCCCGACGAATGCATGGGCGACGTGATTGGCGATCTTAATTCGCGCCGCGGCAAAGTCCTCGGCATGGACAGCAAGGGCAACGGCCAGGTGATCAAAGCCCAAGTGCCGATGTCGGAAGTGCTGAAGTACGCGCCGGACCTGCGCTCGATCACGTCGGGCCGCGGCTCGTTCGAGCAGCACTTCTCGCACTACGAGGAGGCTCCCGCGCCGGTCGCTGATAAGATAATCAAGGAGACGCTTGCGGCGCGCGAGGCCGCCGGCGCCAAATCGCACGCCCACGCGCACGCGTAAGCGCGGACGCAGGGCAGGGCGGCCTTGTATTGCCAAGACAGCCAGTCTTGTACAATCGGGCCTGAGTCAGCACTGCGATGGCGCCGATAGGAAAAAGCCTGGTCTTCGCCGGTATCGCGATCGCGGTCGTGGGACTGATGCTCTGGGGATTCTCGTCGGTGCCGTATGTAGGCAAGCTGCCCGGCGATATCTATGTGCGTCGCGGCAATTTCACCTTCTATTTTCCGATCGTCACCTGCATTCTTCTCAGCATCATCGCGACCATACTGCTCTCGCTGACGAGGCGTTGACGAATTGGCAGAGGAAAAATCCGTAAGCCCGAATCGGCTCGCCGAGCGCAAGCGGCGCCGCCGCGAGCAAAAGTCCGTAAGCCCGCATCGGCTTGCCGAGCGAAAGCGGCGCCGTCGCGAGTTGATCGCCGTCGGCGTGGCCGGCGCGACCCTGGTCGCGTTCGTATTCGCGCAGACCGAGTTGCCGCCGCTCACGCGTCACACCTCGCTGGTCTCCAATCTCGCCGTCATCTCGCTGTTCAACCTGAGTTTCCTGCTGCTCGGCCTGATGCTCTTTCTGGTTGGACGGAATCTCGCCAAGGTCATCTTCGAGCGCCGCCGCGGACTCATCGGCTCGAAATTCCAGGTGCGGCTGGTCTCGGGATTCATCGCGGTCGCGCTGATTCCGAGCGCGTTCCTGCTTTACGTGTCGGGCGTGTTCCTCCACGCCGACATCAACAGCTGGTTCAATCCCGAGTACGAACAGATCCTCAATGACTCGCTCGAGATCGCGAAGACTTACTATCTGAACTCGGCCAACAACGCGTCGCACTTCGCGCGCGTGCTGGCCGAGCAGATCTCGGCGCAGGGCCTGCTCGCGCCGGATAAGCGCGACCAGCTCAAAGCGTTCATCAACAAGCAGCAGCAGGAGTACAACCTCGGCACCATCGAGGTGTTCTCCGCCGACCGCAAACTGCTGCTCATCGACATCAGTCCCAAGACGCCCACTGGCATCGGCGCGTCGCCCGATTCGCCGATCATCTCGCAAACCCTGAAGGGACAGGCGCTCACGCGCACCGACCGGCTCGGCAGCGCCGACGTGGTGCGCGGGTCGGCGCCGATTTACCTCTCGAGCGAAACCGACAACGTCCTCGGCGCCGTGCTGGTCGATTACTATCTGCCGCAAAGTCTCGCGACGCGCGCGACCAATATTTCGCGCGTGTCGGAGGATTATTTCCAGCTCCGAATTCTGCGCCAGCCGATCATGAACAGCTACCTGCTCACGCTGGTGCTGATCGGGCTCGTCGTGGTGACGCTGGCGAGCTGGTTCGGAATATTTCTGTCGCGCGGCATCACCGGCCCGATCAAGCTGCTCGCGCGCGGCACCCAGGCCATCGCCGGCGGCGATCTCAATTTTCGCATCCCGGCCGTGGGCGACGACGAAATAGGGCAGCTGGTCGATTCCTTCAACCAGATGACCGCTGACCTGCGTTCTTCCGCGGCCGAACTCGAGCGCCGCCGTCAATACACCGAGACGCTGCTGCGCAACGTATCGGCGGGCGTGGTCGGACTCGACCACGACGGCGTCGTCACCACCATCAATCCATGCGCCGAGCGGCTGCTCGATCTCAGCGCCGCCGCCGTCATCGGGCGCAACTACCAGGGCGCGTTTCCGCCCGCGCTTGCCCGCGTGCTCGACGACGTGTTCGCGTTCGCCACCCGCCCGCGCGAGGCACGCTCGACCGTCAAGCTGGAAGTGGCGGGCAGCGAGACCGAGCTGATGATGACCGCGAGCCCGCTCGGCGACGTGCCCGGCGAGCCGGCCGGAACGGTGCTGTTCTTCGAGGACGTCAGCCAGATTGCGAAGGTCGAGCGGATGGAGGCCTGGCGCGAAGTCGCCCGCCGCATCGCGCACGAAATCAAAAATCCGCTGACCCCGATCCAGCTCTCGGCCGAGCGTCTCCGCCGCCAGCTCGGCGCGCGCCCGGGAATCGAATCTACCCTGGTCGAGGAATGCACCAAGACGATCATCGGCGAAGTCGAGGATCTCAAGCGGCTGGTGAATGAATTCTCGGCGTTCGCGCGGATGCCGCATTTGAATCCGGTTCCCGGTGACATCAACGCGCTTGCGACCGAGACCGTCGCGAATTTCCGCGAGGCGAATCCCAACGTCGAATTCGTGGTCTCGCTCGACCCAGCGATTCCGCTCATCCCGATCGATCGCGACGCGATGAAGCGCGCGCTGGTCAATCTGCTCGATAACGCCGTCGCCGCCGTGACCACCATCAGCCACAACGGCGCGGGTCCGAAGATCGAGGTGCGCAGTCACCGGCTCACCGACAACTCGCTGGTAACTCTTGAAGTCGCCGACAACGGCCCGGGAATCGATCCGCGCCTACGCACCCGCATTTTCGAGCCGTACTATTCGAGCAAAAAAGGCGGCACCGGACTCGGCCTCGCGATCGTTTCCGCGGTCGTCACCGATCATCACGGCTTCGTCCGCGTGACCGACAACCGCCCACGCGGAAGTAGATTTGTGCTCGAATTTCCTGTTAAAATGCGGCAATTCGCAAAGGCAACCGGCTGATGCGATCCTTACCGCGCTGTTCCGACAAAGCGCGCTTCCCGGAGAAAATTCATCGTGAATGAGACCGTGTTGGTGGTGGATGATGAGGAGCGGATTCGGTCGTCCTTGCGTGGAATTCTAAGCGACGAAGGCTTTCGCGTCGTTGACACCGGCCACGGGCCGGGCGTGATGGACCTGATCGCGCGCGAGAGTCCCGCGATCGTGCTGCTCGACGTCTGGATGCCCGAGATGGACGGCATCGAGCTGCTGCGCCGGATCAAATCCGAGCAGCCGCGGGTGCCGGTGATAATGATCTCGGGCCACGCCAACATCCAGAACGCGGTCGCGGCGACCAGACTCGGCGCCGCCGATTTCATTTAGAAGCCGTTTTCGGTCAGCGGTTTGCTCGCATCGATCGCGCGTGCGCTCGAAGGCGATTCCGCCGGCCCCGATCCCGCCAACGCGCGCGGCATGAGCGCCGAGGTCCGCGCCGCCGGCCGCAAGGCTATCCGCGCCGGCGCGACTCCTCAGCGCACGGTCGCCCGCTCGATCGTGATGGGCGGGCAGGGACTTCACACGGGCCTCAAGA
>DATNLS010000142.1:0-6169 GCA_035602775.1 Candidatus Acidiferrales bacterium
GCGAGCCTGCTGGCGGAAGCGATGAAGCGAATTCATAATGAGGAGTCGGTAAGCTCGCTCTTTGCCTGAGCGCGCGAACCCATCAAGCGAGGACACAATGGAGACCGGTGAATTAGCCTGCGAGAAACGTGCGACCCGACCCAAGGGCCAGAACAACGCGCTGCGGCGCAATGGGCGCGTGCCCGCAATCCTGTACGGACCGACGACCGCGCCGCTGGCGCTGGCGATCGATCGGATCGAGCTGAAGGCCAGGATTTCGGCGGCCGCGCACACGCGCATCATCAAGCTCAAGTCGAATACCGCCGAGCTCGACGGCAAGCACGTGATTCTCAAGGACGTGCAGCGCACGCCGGTGTCGGGCGAAATCCTGCACGCGGACCTGTACGAGGTGGATCTCAATCGCGCGATTCGGGTCGAGGTACCGTTCAAGTTTGTCGGCAAGGCCAAGGGTGTCGCCAACGGCGGAATCCTCGCGCCGCTCGAGCGCACTGCAACCGTCGAATGCCTGCCGCTGGAAATCCCCGATTTGATCGAGGTTGACGTTTCCGAAATCGACATCCACAACGTCATCCACGTGTCGGCGGTGAAGTTCCCCGACAAGGTGAAGCCGATCTTCGATACCGACTACCCGGTAGTCACCGTGCTCCCTCCGACGGTCGCGGAAGTCGCAGTCGCCGCAGTGGCGGAAACCGTCGAAGGCGCTGCGGTCGAAGGTGCGCCGGCCGAAGGCGCTGCGGCGGCAGCTCCCGCCGAAGGTGCGGCCAAAGAGGGCGGCGACAAGGCCGCGGCCGCCAAGAAGCCCGAGGCTGCCGAGAAAAAGAAGTAGTAGTTTTTCGATGTGCTCGCGCGCGTCGCGAATCAATCGACGCGCGCGAGCAACATAGATGTGAGGGGGGAGCGGGCGCGCGGCGGATGCTGCGAGCCTGGTGCAGGGGGAGGGGCCGCTATGAGTTTCGTCCATCTTCACGTCCACACGCAGTACAGCCTTCTCGACGGCGCCAACAAAATCGGGCCGCTCATCGACCACGCCAAGGCGTCGGGGATGGAAGCGATCGCGATGACCGACCACGGCAACATGTTCGGCGCGGTCGAGTTTTATCAGAAGGCCAAAGCCGCGGGGGTCAAGCCGATCATCGGATGCGAGGTGTATCTCGCGCCGGGCAAGCGCACCGATCGCACGCAGGTGCCGCGCAGCGACGACTTCGACGGTGGCGGGAATTTTCACCTGATCGTGCTCGCACAGAATCGCGACGGTTACCGCAATCTCTGCAGGCTGCTCACGACCGCGTACCAGGACGGCCTCTACTACAAACCGCGCGTCGACAAGGAAATCCTTTCCGAGCTGTCGGATGGGCTCATTGTGCTGTCGGGATGCCTGTCGGGCGAGCTCGCGCGATGGCTCCGGGCGGACCGGATGGACAAGGCGCGCGAGACCGCCGAGTCGTACGCGAAAATGTTTCCGGGCCGCTACTATCTCGAACTGCAGGACAACAAGCTGCATTCGCCGTATAACGAGGCGCTGCGCGAAATCGGCAAGCAGGTCGGACTGCCGCTGGTCGCGACCAACGATTGCCATTACCTGCATCGCGACGACGCCAAGGCGCACGAAGTCCTGCTGTGCATCCAGACCGGCAAGACGATGGCCGACGAGACGCGCTGGCGTTTCGATACCGACGAGCTTTACGTCAAGACGCCGACCGAAATGGCGACCGCATTCGGCGCCGATTCGGAAGAGGTGCGCAACACCGTCGAGATTGCGCGGCGAATCGATTTCGAATTCGAATTCGGCAAGTTTCACTTCCCGGTTTACAAATCAGGTCCGGGGGTCGATCTCGACGCCGAGATGGAGACCCGCGCGCGCGAGGGATTGACGGCGCGGCTGGCGGAGATTCGTGCGCGACGCGCCGACGTCGACGAGTCGCAATATCAAGAACGCATCGATCGCGAGATTCCCGTCATCCGCGACATGGGCTTCTCGGGCTACATGCTGATCGTCGCCGATTTTATCGGGTATGCGCGCGGGCTTGGCATTCCGGTCGGTCCGGGCCGCGGATCGGTCGTCGGCAGCCTGGTTTCGTACGCGCTCGGAATCACCGAAGTCGATCCAGTCGAGCATCGTCTGCTGTTCGAGCGATGGCTGAATCCGGGACGCAAGTCGATGCCGGATATCGACGTGGACTTTTGCTTCGAGCGGCGCGACGAGGTGCTCGAATACGTGCGCAAGAAGTATGGCGACGATCGCGTCGCGCAGATAATCACGTTCGGCACGATCAAGGGCAAGCAGGCGATTCGCGACGTCGGCCGCGTGCTCGGGCTGTCGTTCGCAGAGACCGACAAAATCGTCAAGCTGTATCCGGCGCCGAAGCAGGGCCGCGATTTTCCGCTGGCCGACGCGCTCGATATGGAGCCGCGGCTCAAGGCCGAGCGCAAACTGCATCCCGATCTTTTCAACTATGCGTTCAAGCTCGAAGGCCTGCTGCGCCACGCGTCGCGCCACGCGGCGGGCGTCGTCATTTCCGACCGGCCGCTCACCGACCTGGTGCCGCTCTACGTCGATAAGGAACGCGACGAAGCCGCGCTGTCGATTACGCAGTATTCGATGAAGGGCGTCGAGGAAATCGGGCTTATCAAGTTCGACTTCCTTGCGCTCAAGAACCTGACGCTGATCACCGACACGCTCGCGCTGATCAAGGCCGGCGGCAAAGAGGCGCCCGACCTGAACCGGCTGCGGCTCGACGACGCCGACACTTACAAGATGCTCTCGCGCGGCGACACGGTCGGCGTGTTCCAGCTCGAAAGTTCGGGAATGCGCCGGTTCATCACCGAGCTCAAGCCTACTTGCTTCGATGACGTGATTGCGGCGGGCTCGCTGTTTCGTCCGGGGCCGCTCGACTCGATTCAGGACGGCAAGACGATGGTGCAGCACTACGTCGATCGCAAGCACGGCAAAGAGCCGGTCGAGTACGATCATCCGCTCCTGGAGCCGGTGCTGCGCGAAACCTACGGCGTAATCGTGTATCAGGAGCAGGTGATGCGCGCAGCGCAGGCGCTGGCAGGATACTCGCTCGAACAGGCCGACATCCTGCGCTACGCGATGGGCAAGAAGAACAAGGCCGTCATGGAAAAAGAGCGCGCGGGGTTCATCGACGGTGCGAAAAAAAACGGCGTCAACGCGGCGCTCGCCGCCACGATTTTCGAAAAGATCGAAACCTTCGCGTCGTACGGATTCAACCGATCGCACGCCGCCGCCTACGCGCTGACGACCTACACGACCGGCTACCTGAAGGCGCACTATCCGCACGAGTTCATGGCGGCGCTCATGTCGCTCGACATGGACGACGTCGACAAGACCTACAAGAATATCGCGGCGCTGCGCGATATGAAGATCAAAATTCTGCCGCCGGACGTGAATCAGAGCCGGGTGAAATTCGCGGTTACCGACGGCGCGATTCGCTTCGGGCTGGCCGCAATTCGCGGCGTCGGCAGCAAGCCCGGTGAAGCAATCGTCGCCGATCGTGAGGCCAACGGCCCGTTCGAGAGCATGGCGGATTTCTGCATGCGCGTCGGCACGCAACTGATCAGCCGGCGGGTGCTCGACGCGCTGATCAAGTGCGGCGCGTTCGATTCGGTGAGCGCGGTGCGCGCCGCGCTGATGGCCGAGGCGGAGAACGCGATCAAGATCGCGCAGAAGGCGCAGAGCGACGCCGAGAAAAATCAGATCGGCCTGTTCGGCGGCGCGGTCAAGGTGCCCAAGCTGACGCCGCGCGAACCGATTCCGGAATGGGATCCTCGCGAGAAACTTAAATTCGAAAAAGAAGCGCTCGGCTTTTACATCACGGCTCATCCGCTGGACAAGTACGAACGCGAACTAGCCCGAATCAGCAAAGTCACGACCGCGGATTTATCCTCCGCCCCCGACGGCAGCCCGGTGCAGATTGCCGGCGTGATCCACGCGGTGAAGCTCAAGAACAACAAGTCGGGCAAGCGCTACGCGACCTTCTCGCTCGAGGATCGCGAAGGCGCGGTCGAGGCGATCGCGTGGTCGGAGACCTATCAGAAGTTCGAGGCGATAATCATGGGCGACGAACCCGTGGTCGCGCGCGGCAAGCTGGACGTCGACGACGAGCGCGCGCAAATAATCCTCGAAGGACTGGTGCCGCTGGACTCGGCGCTGCTCGAGTCGATCCGCGAGGTGCGAATCAGCGCGCCCATGAACCGGCTGGAAAATGGCGGACTCGACGCGCTGAAAGCGATGCTCGCGAGGTATCGGGGCAAGTCGATGACGTATCTGCATCTCGGGCTCGGCGACGGCCGCGAGGCTGTGATGCTGCTGGGCGACAGTTACCGCGTGACGCCGACGGAAACATTCGTCGCCGAGCTGGAGCAGATTTTTGCGCCGGGCGCGGTCCAGTTGAGGTAGGGGAAGAATTCACTTTTTCTAATGTGAAGCCCACCGTGGGTTTCACGCTTCCTTGGGCAGGGGTGACCCCTGCACCCAGTATTAAGACGTGCGTACCTCGACTTCGTGGTATCTGATAGAGTTGATCTTTGGATTTACTCTATCGAGGTAGTCACCTGGCTAAGTCCTACGACGTTGCCCACGAGCATCATGAGAGCGCTGTCCTGGTTGGGATCGAACTTGGTTCCGAGGCTGGGATTGGCAGCGAAGAATCGCTCGACGAACTCAAAGCATTGACCGAAAGCGCAGGCGCGGAAGTCGCCGGAGTCGTTCGGCAACGCCTTAAGGCGCCGGACCCTCGCACTTTTATCGGCAAAGGAAAAGCCGGTGAAGTGCGCGAACTGGCGCAGTCGAAGGGTGCGTCGCTGGCGATTTTCGACGACGCTCTCAGCCCCGCGCAGGCGCGCAATCTAGAGAATGAACTCAAGATTCGCGTGATCGATCGCAGCCAACTGATTCTCGACATTTTTGCGCAGCGCGCGCACACGCTCGAGGGCAAGCTGCAGGTCGAGATCGCACAGCTCAGTTATTTGCAGCCGCGGCTGACCCGGCAGTGGTCGCATCTTTCGCGCGTTCGCGGCGGCGGCGCGGGCGGCGGCGGTGTTGGCACTCGCGGACCTGGAGAAACGCAGCTCGAAGTCGACCGCCGGCGGCTGCGCGAGCGGCTCACGCGGCTTAAAGCCCGGCTGGGACAGGTCGAACGCACGCGCACGATTCAGCGTCGGCGTCGTCTGGAGGTCCCATTTCCGACCGTCGCGTTGGTGGGCTACACGAACTCCGGCAAGTCCACGCTGATGAATGCGCTGACCGACGCCGGCGTCGAGGTTGCTAATCGTCCGTTCTCGACGCTCGATCCCACGATTCGGCGGCTCAAGCTGCCGAGCGGGATGAACGTGATGCTGGTCGACACGGTCGGTTTTATCCATCGCCTGCCGCATATGCTGATCGACGCGTTCAAGGCCACGCTCGAGGAAGTGCGCACCGCGACGATGCTGCTGCACGTTGTCGATGCGAGCTCGCCGCTGGCCGCCGAGCGCATGACGATCGTCGACGAAGTGCTGCAGGAGATCGGCGCGGGCGCCGCGCCGCGTATCGTGGTCATGAACAAGGCCGACCTGGCCGAACCCGGTGCGAATCGAAACGGGGCGCATGACGCAATCTCGATTTCGGCGCTCAAAGGCGCGGGCCTCGGCGATTTGCTCGAGGCGATCGAACGCCATCTCGGCGGCTCGCGCGAGGAAGTATCGGTCACATTTCCAGCCAAGCGCGGCGATCTTGTGGCAATGGCGCGACGGGATGGAGAAGTGCTAAGCGAGGAATACCGCGACGGCCTGGTGTCGGTGCGGGCCCGCGTGAGCGCTCCTGTAGCGGGGCGCCTGCGCAAGGCCGCAAATGCCGAACTCTGAACCGCGGCAAGATCGATTCACGATGGCAGCGTCTTCTTCACCTGGCAGTATCCGCGCACGGCCGAGCCCGCAGCCAGTCCCGTCGTATTCGAAGCTGTTGAATCTCCCGAACTTCCTGACCCTGTGCCGGATCGGGTCGATTCCGATCTTTTTGATATTTCTGACGCGGCAACGTTACCTGGCGGCGCTGTACATTTTTGCGGCGGCTGCGGTGACCGACGGACTCGACGGCGCGGTCGCGAGATGGTTCGACTCGCGCACCGAATTAGGCGCGTTTCTCGATCCGTTCGCCGACAAGCTGATG
>DATNLS010000372.1:0-15508 GCA_035602775.1 Candidatus Acidiferrales bacterium
TCGACCAGGTCGCGCAGATCCCAGGTCGCGACGCCCCCCGGCGTGCCCGCTTGCGGAGTGGCGCTCATCCTTCCTTCACCCGGTCCTTGGCCAGGAACGCTTTGAACGACGGCCAGATGTCTTCCTTGCGCTCGATCAGCACTGTGTGAAAATTCGGCGCCTGGATTCGGCGGAACACGTTGAGCATCGAGGATTCGTAGTAGCGCGACCCCAGCGGCTTGATCTCGCCGTAGCCGAACAGGTTGCAAATCTCGGCGAGCTCCTCCGCATCTTTCAGTGCGGCGGGATTGTCGGAGTCGAAATTGTCGCCATCGGAGCAATGGAACGCATACAGGTTCCACAGCGACGGATGATAGCGCGCGGCGATTATTTCGAGCGCCTTGGCGTAACCCGAAGAAATAAACGTGCCGCCCGACTCGCCCTTGTGAAAAAATTCTTCCTCGGTGACCTCGCTGGCCTCCGTGTGATGCGCGATGAAAACGATTTCGACGTTACGGTAGCGGGTCGAGATGAACTGGTAGAGCAGAAAGAAGAAGCTGCGCGCCAGGTACTTCTTCATCGTGTCCATCGAGCCCGACGTATCCATGATGCAGATGACCGCGGCGTTCGATTCTTCCTTGGTGTCGATCTCGACGTGCTTGTAGCGCAGGTCGTCCTGATGGAACGGGAAGCGACGGCGAACGCGCTCAAACGCGGCGACTCCCGGCGTGGTGTCGAGCGACTCTTCGTCCAGCGCGATTTCGTCGAGCGCGCCTTCAACGTCCGCATCGGCGCCATCGTCGCCGCGATCGGCCTTCGACGCTTCCAGCGCGCGCGCGGCCGCGTTGTTGCGCTTGTCAGAGGCGAGCATGCGCATCACGCGCTGCTTGGCGGTGCGCCGCTTGTCGAGCCTGATGCGGATGCCGACCTTGCGGTAGCCTTTGCGACGGGACGAATACTCGGACTGGATTTCCCGCAGCGCGCGGCGCTCGAGGTTGGGCAATTCGAGATCCTCGAACATGATCTCGATCAACTCCTCGAGGGTGACATCGGTCTCGTAGTAATCGACGCCCGGTCGATCGCCGGCATGCTCGTCGCCTTTGCCCGGACCGTCCTTGCCGGTCTTGCCGACGACCTGGCCGGGGCGCGAGTCGCCGTCGCCCTGCGAGGCGCCGGGTGAGTTGTCGCCGTAAACGAAGCGGTATTCCTTGATTCCGCGCAGCGGAACCTTGATGACGCGGTCCTTGTCTTTGCCGATGATCGATTCTTCGGCGATGATGTCGGCGATGTTCTCGCGGATCGATTCGCGAACCTTCTGCCGATGCCGCAGCCGATCTCCAGCCGAACGATCGGAGCGCTCAGCGTCAGAGATCCGGTACTCGCGAAAAATAGTATCGCCGCTCATACTCGACTCATCGCGGGGAGAGCCCGTCTGATAAGGTCGGGATTTTTCGCTTCCGCCCTGAATGACACAGAGAGCCGGGATTCTTCGCTCCGCAGACTCCGCTCTGAATGACACAAACAATGAGACAAAGAAGGTCTCCGCTCTGAATGATACGAAAGATCTGTCGTTCTTTTGGAACTATCCGGCATTCTGAGTCTTTGTCCTTGTGTCATTCTGGAGCGCAGCGAAGAATCCCGGTCTTTTCCTACGGCTCAGCACTCAAGTCCTGCCACGTCGGATTTTCTTGTTCAATCAGTGCAATCTTCTTCGGTCGTAGCAAGCCTTTTATCTGTTTCTCGGCAGCGATCGCCTCGCCGATATCATTAGTCTCCTGAAAATAAACGAGACGGTTTATCCTGTAGCGCTTGGTGAATCCGGATACCGCTCCACTCTTGTGTTCATGTACGCGCCGCTCGAGGTCATTAGTAACGCCGGTGTACAGTGTCCGCGACGGACTGCTCATTATATAGACGTAGTAGCTCTTGCTGATCGACCTTTTACGCATCCTGCTTCCGGAGCCGGGATTCTTCGCTGCGCTCTAGAATGACACAAAGAAAAGAAAGTGCTCAGCAATGACCCTCCGTTGACTCAATCCTTCCACAGATTGTTTGCGGCGTACTTTAGGACTACGTCCACGCATGATTCGCAGTAGCCGTTTTCGAGCAGGTTCTTTACCATCGAGCTGTACTTCTCGCCCTGCTCCTCGTCGCGGGTGCGCGCCTTGGTGATGATTCGTGAGATGTCGCGTACGCTGGTCATCAGCTTTTTCTCGATCGCTTCCTTGAGCGGCTCGTAGCTCTTGTAGCTGATCTTTTCGCCGCGCCGCGACGTGGCCCACAGGTACGCGATTACTTCCTGGCGGAATCCGTCGGCCGCCGATCCGATGATCGCTATCTGCTCCTCGATCGACTTGAGGAAGCCCTCGTCCGGCGACAGCTCCTCATTGGTATTCCGATCGCGCACGCGAGTTTTGTTGACGTACGCCTCGGCGTGATCGAGGTAGTTCTGGAACAGCGACTCGGCCTGCTCCTGGTACGAGTACACGAACGCGCGCGTGATCTCCTTTTCCAGCAGGTCGAGATACTCCTTGTGCAGCGTGTCCTGCAGGAACTCGAGATACTGCTTGCGCGTGTCGTCGGGCAGGTCGCCCTCCTTGGTCATCGAGATCAGCGCCTCGCGCACGTTGATCGGATTGATGCAGTTGCCGGTAACGTTGTCGGACAGCGCGTTATCGAGCGCCTTCATGATGAAGCGGGTTGAAATCCCCGACATCCCTTCGCGCTTGGTGTCTTCTTTCAATTCCTGCACGTCGATCTTTTTGGTGCGTCCCTTCTCAACGACTTCCTCGCCGTTGTAGAGCCGCAGCTTGGTCATCAGATCGCACTTCGAAGTCGGCTCGAGCCGCGACAGGATCGCGTACATCGAGGCGAGCTCGAGCGTATGCGGCGCGACGTGCGCGCGGAAATCAGAGTTCTTGATGATCTTCTGGTAGATCTTCACCTCTTCCGACAGCCGCAGGTTGTAGGGCACCTTCACCACCACGATACGATCGAGGATCGCCTCGTTGGTGTGATCGGCCTTGAACTTCTGCCATTCGGCCTCGTTCGAATGCGCGACGATACAGGTGTCGACGTACACCATCCCGTGCCGGCCCGGCGCCGGAATCACTTTCTCCTGCGTCGCCGTGATCATCGCATGCAGGTACTCGGTCTCGTTCTTGAAAACTTCGATGAACTCGACGATGCCGCGGTTGCCGACGTTGAGCGCGCCGTTGAGCTCGAGCACGCGCGGGTCGCCTTCAGAATACTGGTCGAGTTTCGAGATATCTTCGGAGCCAATCAGCACCGAAGTGTCCTGATTGTTCGGATCGACCGGCGGCACCACGCCGACTCCGACGCGGTTGCGCTTGGAGAAGTTGCGCGCCGCTACCGGAAATTCTTCGTAGCGATTGTTGAACTCGGACTTGAGCCGATAGCGGCACACCGGGCACAGGTCGCCCTCGATATGCACCCCGAGCATCTTCTCGAACTCGCGCCGCAGATGCCGCGGCACCAGATGCAGCGGCTCCTCGTTCATCGGGCATCCTTCGATCGCGTAGATGAGTCCGACCTGCTCGAGTCCACGCTGGATTCTCTCGACCAGCGAACTTTTGCCCGAACCTACTGGGCCCATCAGGTAGAGGACCTGCCGGCTTTCTTCGCCCTTGAGCGACGCCGAATGAAAATAGCGGACGATCTGGGCGATCGTGCGCTCGATGCCGAAGAATTCTTCCGCGAAGAAATCGAACACCTTCAGCGGCTCATCCTTATATAACCGCTTGGTGCGCGGATCGTCGGTGTCGTGCAGCGGATGAAGCCCCAACGAAATAATCAGGTCGTAAATTCGCGCGTGCGCGAGTTTGGTCATGATCGGGTCGGCTTTCACGACCTCGAGATATTCGAGCAGAGTGCCCCGCCATTGCTTGGACTCGCGTGCAGCGCGGTCTTCTTTGATCACTCGCTCGAAGTTATTGAGATCCGCCATCGGCTATCTCCTTCGGGTTCGGGTTATAGAATGTTGGGCAGTTTTACTGCCTGAGAGAGGGGGAAACGGTCGGGCCGTCATATTTCTTGAGCCCATTCTTGCGCTCAGTATAACTGAGCCTCGGATTTGCAACAAGTTACATAAGCCGAATCCAACACACTCAGACGCGTTTCATATCAACAGGTCGCCAGAATGCAAATTTGCGCTAGATGAAAAAAAACTGTACGGCGAAAAATTTTCAGCGAAATAGGCGCTCGGAAACCGGGATCGTGTCGCCGAGCACGATACGCCCGCGATCGTTCTTCACCATCGCCGCGAACACCGTGTCGTCGTGCGCGAACGACAACCACCACCCATTCTCCACCGCGAGCCCTAGATAGTGCGCCTTCTGCTCCATCGTGCGCAGCGCGTCGAGATCGTAGGCCTGGTTCCACGGGCCGCGAAGATGCGATCGCGTCGGCACGATATCGGCCAGATGCATGAAGCATTCGCCGCCGTCGCTCACCAGCGCCGCCTGATGGTCCCGCGTATGGCCGCCGGTCACGACCGCGCGCACGCCCGGGACCACGTCAGTATCGCCGTCAATCGCTTCGAGCATCGGGCGCACCGGCGCGAGGATTTCTTCCGCATGCCGATACGCGGCGTGGAGCCGTTCGTTGCGCGGATGGTCCGCGATTTCGAGTTCGCCGCGCTGCACGAATATTCGCGCGCGCGGAAATGCCGCCTCGAACGCGCCTGAATCACGTCGCCGCACGATTCCTCCGCAATGATCGAAATGCAGATGCGACACGATCAGATGCGTGATGTCGCCGGCTTCCATCCCGAGTGCGCGCAGATGATTTGGGAGCCAGCCGTCGCCATGATCGAAAATCTGCCGTTCCACGGAGCTGAGGCGATTGCCGATTCCAGTATCGACCAGGATCGCGTCGCTGCCCTTCATTATAAGCGGGCACGTCAGGTTAAGGCGGATACGGTTGCGATCGTCGGGCGGATGATTGTTCTTCCACAGTTCGCGCGGTACCACGCCGAACATGCATCCGCCGTCATTGCGCCACAACCCGTCGGCCAGGAATGCGACTGTGAACGCGCCGACATTGATCTTCGGTGGTATCTCAGCCATCTCGCGTCCTCAACTTCCCATCAACCACGTTCCGAGGAGCAGCGCGATACCACCCATCGCGACGATTGCGATGTGCGCTTTCACCATTCGGCTCGTCGCGCCCGGCACCGCGTCGTTGCGCCCGCGCGCGACCACGGCCTTAACCACCGCGCCGACCCTCATCGCCCACGTCATCACGACGATCATCACGATAAACAATCCGACCTTAATCGCAAGCACGGTCATGAACGCCGTCGAAAAAGCGAAGCGCCGCGCAATTCCCGCCGTCATCAGGTTGGAGAATCCGGTAGCCAGCAACACGACCGCCGCAACCAGTCCGAGCAGATCGATCTTCGGCGCCGCGCTCACGACAAAATTGCGCTGCTCATCGCTCCCCGCCGTCAGCGCGAGTCCCGCGATCACAAAGCATGCACACGCGCCGACCCAAATCGCGCCAGCCGCAGCATGCGTCCAGAGAATCGCCGAACTAAACACCCGAACCTCTCTCGCGTTGAATCGCAAAGAGACTAACCCGCAACAGCTTCGGATTGCACCCCTCGAATCTGAATGACACAAGAGAGAGCGGCTTTTCACCTTTAACAAGTTCTAACAGGGACGAAGTCCCGCATCTTCTCTTAATACTGGGTGCGGGGTCACCCCTGCCGAAGGAAGCGTGAAACCCACCGCCGGTTTCACATTCAATAAAGTGATCTCGTTCCCCGATTGGCGGGCGTCGGTGTTTTGGGCTAACTAGAATTTTCACCCCGGAGGTGAACGTGATGCTCAATCCATTTATCGAAGCTTGGGATTTGCGTGAGCTGGTACTGAAGAAGGAACTTAAGCCGCGCGAGGTTGCCGAGTTTTTTCTTGCGCGCGTCGAGAAGCTGAATCCGAAGCTGGGCGCGTTCATGACTGTTGCCGCCGAGCGCGCGCTGGCCGACGCTGCGCGGCTCGAGAAGATGAGCACTGCGGAGGCGGTCAAGCTGCCGCTGTTCGGCGTTGCGTATTCGCTCAAGGATTTGCTCTGGACCAAGGATATTCGCACCACCTTCGGGTCGAAGAATTACGAGAACTGGCATGCGCCCGCCGATGCGGAACTTGCGGTGCGGCTGGCGAACTCGGGTGGAATACTGCTTGGCAAGACCACCACTCCCGAATTTGGACTGCGCCCGACCACCGAGGGCGGCCTCTGTCCGCCCGCGCGCAATCCGTGGAACCTCGAACACACCGCCGGCGGCTCGAGCGGCGGCGCGGCCTCCGCGGTTGCCGCTGGATTGGATCCCGTGGCTCAGGGCAGCGACGGCGGCGGCTCGGTGCGAATCCCGGCGGCGTGCTGCGGGCTCGTGGGAATCAAGCCGTCGCGTGGACGAATCACGCGCGCGCCGTCGGAGGGAGAATCCTGGGGAGGACTCTCGACCACGGGTCCGATCGCGCGCACCGTTCGCGACGCGGCGCTGATGCTCGATGCGATGGCTGGCATGATGCCGGGCGATCCGTACGCGGCGCGGCCGCCGGTGCGTCCGTTCGTCGAGGAAGTCTCGGCACATCCCAAAAAACTCCGGCTCGCCGTGATCAACCGCAGCGTGCTCGGCACCGTCGAGCCCGAAACTCTGGCCGCGCTCGAATCCGCATGCGGCGTATTCCGCCAGATGGGGCATAGCATCGAGCCGCTTACGCTCGATCCCGGCGCGATGCTCGGCAAGTATGCGCGCGTGATCGTCGGCGCCGCGGTGTCGGCGCTGAACATCCCGAACCCGGAACTGCTCGAACCCGCAGTGCGCGGAACTTACGATTGGGGCGGCAAAATTTCCGCCGCCGACTACATCCGCGCGATAGCCGGGATGCACAACACCGCGCGGGAGGTCATCCACGCGCTGATGCCCTATGACGCGCTGCTCGCGCCGACGCTCACGCGGCCGGCTGTGCGCATCGGCACGTTGCCGTCGGATCCAGCGACCGGCGCCGATGAAATCTACGGATGGATCGCGTTCACCTTTCCGTTCAACTCGACCGGTCAGCCGGCCATCTCAGTGCCCAACGGATTCAGCAAGGCGGGCCTGCCGCTCGCGCTGCAAATTGTGGGACGTCCCGGTGACGAGGCGGGCATCATCGCATTGGCTGCCGAGTTCGAGCGCGCGCGTCCGTGGAAGGACCAGCACCCTCCAATCTAAACCGCTGCAGGCCACCGCGACCTGATCGCGCGACATTGCACCGACGATCGCGACCATAAACTGACGCTCGAGGCGGGCACTCGCGCGCTCGGAGCCTTGTGGTTGCTGCTCGACGCCTGTTAACGCGCGCTTAGCATTGCATTAGTTCGCTTTTGCTCGTACGGCACCAGCGTTTGGTGCAAATCTTGCTGTTAGTGCGTGATCGAGTCAGGGCTTCAAGTTCTCGCGAGGGGAAAGACGGGGAGTAATGGGGAGAATCTATGAGTTATAAGACTAAGGCAGCAGCATTGGTTGCTTGTATGCTTGCGATCGGTGTTGCGTTTGCGCCACAAAACGCCTCCGCTCAGGAAGGGGAATGCGCTGATGTGCCGCCACCTCAGCAAACGGCATTCAGCCGCCCGATTCAGCTAGGCATCTCGGGCGGAAATATCAACGCCCTTATTAAGAACAAAAAAGGACAGGTGACCGGTTGCACGACCGGGACGCTGGGGTCGATGGTCGAGGATTCGGACGATAACGAATACATCCTCAGCAATAATCACGTGCTCGCGGACATCAATAAGGCTAAACCCGGCCAGCTTATCGTTCAACCGGGTCTCGCGGACACTGCGTGTGTGAAGTCGTCGAGCAATGCGGTGGCAACCTTCAGCAACTACATCAGGGTGAGATTCAACGGCAAAAAGAACTTCATCGATGCCGCGATTGCGGCGGTTCAGCCGGGAGATGTGAGCCCCGATATCCTCTTTATCGGGCCGATTTCAGGCACGGTGGATGACGCACCGACATTCGGAATGGGTGTGCAGAAAATGGGCCGTACGACTTGCCAAACGGGTGGGACAATTTTTCAGCTCGACGCTAACTTGTTGGTGAACTACTCCGAAACGGCGAAGCCGCGATTGGCTAAGTTTGTCAATCAGATTGCCGTAATAGGCAATACTGTTACCCCCACCTTCGCCTCACCTGGCGACTCGGGGTCGCTAATCGTAACCCTGGGTGATTGCCCGCAGGCGGTCGGTCTGCTGTTTGCGGGCTCATCTATTGGAGCTATCACGTACGCCAATCCAATTTCCGCGGTGCTGAGCGCGCTGAGTGTTTCGATGGTGGGCAGTTGCACCGAAGCCTCCCCATCCGACACCCCTAGTGCGGATGTTTTGGCGGCAAATGTTGGTCTGTCGAAAGAGGTCGAGGTCGCGGCCAAAACGGTTCGCGACCGGCACGAGGATCAGCTTATGAACGTCCCGGGTGCCGTCGGCAGTGCAATCGGAGTTGGCGATCAACCAGGTAAAGCGGCGATTGTGGTCTACGTCAAAAAGTTGACGCCGCAGGTAAACGCCGCCGCGCCGACCAACGTCGAGGGGACGCCGGTCAAGCTGATAGAGACCGGCGAAATCGTCGCCTACTGAGACTCGCGCGCGCGGCTCGTGATGGTCGAAGCTCGACCCGTGTTGACGCGTTCCGGGCGCCGATCAGCCCGTCCTGAGTGGTTGAAAAAAAGTAGTCTGGTGCAGATACCATCGGACGTGGTGTAATTCCCCGAAGTTTGATTTTCAAAGCAGCGGAAATCGCCACGAAGTATTTAGCAAGAGCGGCTGCCTTGGCGGCTTGTATTGTGGCGATTGGCGCGGCATCGATGCCAGCCGGCGCCTTCCTCACCTGCGATCAGCAAACGATGTTGCCCCGCCCGATTCCGCTTGGCGTCTCAGGCGGCAATATCAACTCGTTCGAGGATCACAAAAGAGTCTGCTTCAATGGAACCCTAGGCTCGATGGTGCAGGACGCGAGCGACGACCAATTCATCCTGAGCAACAATCATGTGCTCGCGGACACCAACAAGGCCAAGCCCGGCGATCTCATCATTCAGCCCGGCCTGGTTGACAACTCAATCGTATGCCAGAAGACGCCGGGTGACGCGGTCGCATCCTTCACCCGCACCGTCAAAATCAATTTCTCAGGGGGGAAGAACACAATCGATGCGGCTATCGCGGCCGTCGATCCGGGCGATGTAAGCCCCGAGATTCTCAACATCGGGGGCATCGCAGGCACGGTGGCGACGCCGACGATGGGGCTCGCAGTGCAGAAAATGGGACGCACGACATGCCTCACGACCGGAGTGATTTCGTCGGTTAGTGGCAAGTTCAAGGTAAAGTACGGTGCCGGGATGATAGCGAAGTTTATCAACCAGATTGTGATTCAGACCGACGGATTCAGCGGAGCCGGCGACTCCGGGTCGCTCGTCGTAACCCAGGACAGTTGCCCTCAGGCGGTCGCTCTGCTGTTCGCGGGATCGGCGGACGAATCCTCGACGCTGGCCAATCCAATTTCAGCCGTGCTGAGCAAATTGAACGTTTCGATGGTGGGCAGTTGCACTGCACCTGCGGCATCGGATGCGGCGCAATCCGATCTGCTGGCGGCAAACGTGGGCATGTCGAAGGAGGCCGTCGATTCGGCCGCCGCCGTTCGTGACCGCCACGAGGACGAGCTCATGAATATCCCGGGCGCAGTCGGCACCGCCATCGGGATGAGCGATCAACCGGGTAAGCCCGCGATCGAAGTCTACGTCAAGAAGATGACGCCGGATGCGCAAGGCGCCGCGCCGAAAGAAGTCGAGGGCGTGCCGGTGAAGCTAATCGAAAACGGCGGCTTCGTCGCCTACTGATATAAGTTCGCGCTCACGGACGCGCTTCGAGGACGAGGTTGAAGGGGGTGGCCGTGGCGCGGCGGACTCGGGTGAAGCCGCCGGCGGTCAGGACCTCGCGCAGGCGTTCTTCTCCCGCTTGGGTGCCGAGGCCCAAGCCGACTTCCTGAGAGAGCGAACCCGGGACGCAGATCATCGTCGACGCGGCGTAGAACAGCCGGCCGATCGGGTTGAGGTTGTCCTCGAGGCGGTCGTTGCCGAACGGCTCGACTACCATCCAGGTTCCGTCTTTGGCTAGCGTGCTTTTCACGTGCGCGGCCGCGCCGACCGGATCACCCATGTCATGCAGGCAGTCGAAGAACGCGACCAGGTCGTAGGTCCCCGGATAATCCTTGGACGAGGCTCGCTCGAAGGTGGCGCGATCGGCGACTCCTGCCTCGCGCGCCGCTTCACGGGCGCGGACGATCGATGGCTCATGATAGTCGAAGCCGAAGAATTTCGATTTCGGGAACGCCTTCGCCATCAGGATTACCGATGCGCCGTGGCCGCATCCGACGTCCGCGACGCGCGCGCCGCGCTCGAGTTTCTCACGGACGCCGTCGAGCGCGGGAATCCATTCGGAGACCAGATGCATCGCGTAGCCGGGGCGGAAGAAGCGCTCGGTGCCGCGGAACAGGAGCGGGTCGTGCTCATGCCATCCGACGCCGCCGCCATTGCGAAACACGTTGGCTACTTTGGGTTCGTCGCGGACGGACGCGGCGACAACCTCGTACATGGCGGGGAAGAATGTCGGCCCGTTTTCATCGGCGAGCACGAGCGCCTGTTCGGGCGAGATCGAAAACCGGCCCGAAGCGGCGTCGTAGTTGATGTAACCGGCGGCGGCCTGCGCGGCGGCCCACTCGCGAACGTAACGCTCGACGGTGCCGGTTTTCGACGCGAGCTCGGCAACTGTCAGTGGTCCCGCCGCCGCGAGCGTTTTGTAGAAGCCAAACTTGTCGCCGATCAGCACCAGCGCCGTACCCATCGCGGCGCCAACGTCGCCGAGCATTTTGCCGATGAGTTCCTGAAGCTTGTTTCCGTCGATGGCCATAGCGTGCCTCCTGCCCCCGCGTGTTTTGTTTAGAGCGGGCGCGCGCTTGCGTCAATGCAGCACATCACCTGAACAGGAAGACGTAGGCGATTGGCAAGGTAGTCGCGATCACGATGGTCGCGCCGATAATCAGCAATTGCTCGATCGCTACCGCTCCCAGCGCGCGCCAGGCGGAGAATCGATGCACCTCCGCGATGCAGTTGAGCGCGATCACAAATGTGTACAGCCAAAGCACCGCGCTGAGCGTGAGGTGCGGCCAGTCGCCCATCATTGTGGCCCACGCCACGTGAGGGTCGCTCGCGGCGACGGCTGGGGGCGGATGAATCAAGGTGAACGCGAGCAGGATCAACGAGGTCAGAATAGCGGGGACCAGCGACCAGCCAACCGCCGCGCGAACTTCAACAGTTTTGCCCGTACCACCGAACAGCGCGCCCGACCATCGGAGGATCGCGCCTCTGATGTACAGGAAGACAACTGCGACGACCGGCCAGACGATCACCTGATAGATTCGTATCTTCTGCATCGTCGCGGGCGCGATCGTCGGAATCGACTGCTTGCCGATCGCGAACGCCGACGGCGAGCGAAACTGTATGGCCGCCGCCAATGCGCCGACGAAGCCCGCGATCGCCGCAATCGCGATTACGTGCTCGCGCGGATCGCGATCGACGATTGCTCTGATCGTCGCGCGCGGACTGACGAAAATTCGCGCATAATCGCTGTCCATCAGGCTCACGCCATTTGCCACCGGTTCCCCCTTCATCCGCTCGGAAGCTCTTCGCGATACGGCTGTCGGTCTAGATACCGCGCGAGGTGATTTTCCAGTTCCCGTTTGAGCGATGCGTCCGATTGACCGGCAAGGTCGATCGCGCGCTGCTGCCAGATGACGGCCTCATTGAAATTGCCCTGCTCCGCATACGCCGCGGCGAGCGTGTCGATGAACGTCGCCTGCGCCCATCCCGAGAGTTCACACGCATGATTGGCGAGCGCGAGCGCCCGCTTCCCGTCGCGCACTTCCGCATGCGTGCTGGTGGACAATTGCCACGACAAGTCGTTGACCGCCTGCGCGTTGTCGGGGCCGTATTTTACTGCCGCGCGATAATCGTCGAGCGCCGCCTGATACTGCCCCAGCCGCTGACGCGCATCCGCGCGGGATATGTGCGCATCCACGTTGGCCGGGTCGACCTCGAGCAGGTGCGTGAGCGTGGCGGCCTCCTGCGCGTACTGTTTTTTCCCGAAGTAGGCGAAGGCCAGCGACGAGAGTGTCTCGGTGTCGTCGGGGCTCAGCTCAGCGGCCTGCTTCAGGTCGCGCAGCGCGCTGTCGTAATCCTGCTTCGCGAGGTAAGCCTGACCGCGCTCGCGAAACAGCTCGGCGTTCTTGGTCTTCGAGAGTTTGATGGCCAGATCGAGATCGGCGATCGATTTATCCGGCTGATTCAGCCATTTCTCGATCTCAGACCTCTGCTCATAGAGACTCCATTGCGCGGACGGCGAGGCTGCGATGGACTTGTCGGCGTCGGATTTCGCCTGCTGATAGAAGCCCGCGTAGTAGTACACCATCGCGCGTTGCATCAGGTAGTCGGGATCGCCGGCTTTCCCGGCGAGCGCGGCGTCGAGGTCGGCGATTGCCTGCGCATAGTCGTGAGTCATCAGTTCCGCGCCCGCGCGCTCACTCAGCAGACGGGAATCTTTAGGCGCGGACGCGAGCGCTCGCGTGTATTCCTCGACTGCGCCCGGGTAGTCCCGGTACCCGTAGCGGAACTGCGCCACCAGCGCGTGGTAGCTCCCGAGTCCGAACAACGACATCGCCGCCAGCGTCGCCATTCTGATGAGTACGGGGAAACTGTCGTAAAGTGAGTGCGCAATAATGTTGGGCCACAGATTGCCGCGCCAAAGATAGACCAGGGTCAGGATCAGCTCGGTCGGCACCACCATGAACGCGTAGCGCCATCCCCAGAACGCGATATGCGCCGCCGACGATAGGACTAGCACCACCGCGATCGCGATGCCGACGCTGCCGGTCATGCTTCTGATCCGGTCAAAGGCGAAGCCGCGCTCCGCTATCTCCTCGGCGAAGCCCGCGCCCACCGCCAGCGCGAGCGCAGCCGGGATCGATACCGTCAGCACCCGCTTGAATTGCTCCGGGGCGATATTCGCCATGCTGTGCGGAAAGATCTTCGTCACGATCAGCGCGTATATTCCGCTGAAGATCGTGGCCGCGGTGAACATCGCGATCCCCAAGGCGGCGTCGGACATCGTGGGTCGGCCGAGCCCAAGCGACTTGAGCGGCCGCCGCTCGACAAAGAGTACGATGCCAAAGATCAGCAGAATCTGGACGCCGCACATCGCGACCGAGAGCGTCTGCCACGCGCTCGCCGCCGACAGTCCCGCGGCGGTAGCTATCGAATACAGCGCTTTGGTTGTCGGAATTATTGTGGGGAATGCGACCAGCAGCCCCACCAACGTCACGAAGTAAATCGACGCAGAACGCGCCTGAGGCTCCTCCGCCGTCACTTGCGGAGTGGGCTCTTGTGAAAACGCAGGCTCAGTCACGCAGTGCTCATCGCGGTTCGCCGGCGAATCCAGATGACTGCCGGTTATCGATGCAATCTAGCGATAGCCGGTAGCGCGAACAAGCCGGAGGATTTACCGGGGTTTGAGGTTGAAAGCGTTGGCGAGGAGCTCGTGCGATCGCAGCCGCGCCTGATGGTTGTGGACCACAGTCACCAGCATCACCTCGTCAAGGTGCAATACGCTGGCGATATCCACCAGCGTGTCGCGGACGTGGAACGGTGTGCCAATGATCGCGCGCGGCCATTCGCCGGTCTCGCGCATCGTCACGTCGGCGGGCAGCGGACCCGATCCCAGTTCGGCGATCGCCTCTTCCGGCGTGGGAATTGGTCCGCGATCGCCCTGGCGCGCGCGGCGTACGAATAGCCGCGCGCTCGACGCCATCCGTTGGGCTTCGGCGTCAGTCTCTGCGCAGATCGCGCTGATTCCAAGAATCGCGGTGGGCGTTGACAGTTCGTTCGATGGTTTGAAGTGAGTGCGATAGTACTCGATCGCGGCGCGCGTGTTAGTGGGATCGATGAAGTGTGCGAAGGCGTAGGGCAATCCGAGCTGCGCCGCCGCGGCTGCGCTCCACATGCTCGAGCCGAGCAGCCAGACCTCGGGCGCGCCGGGCATCGCGGGTGAAAGCTCGATGCGGCTGAAGGCGTGATCGGGACGGAAGCCGCCGTGCAGAAACGCGATCAACTCGAGCAGTTGTTTTGGGAAGTCGTCCTCGGTCTGCTGCGAGCTGCGATCGCGGCGCAACGCGAATGTATCGAGGGGGCTGCCGCCGGGTGCGCGGCCAATCCCGAGATCGATGCGGCCGGGATACAGCGCGTGCAGCACGCGGAAGGCCTCGGCTACTTTCATCGGGCTGTAATGCGGCAGCATCACGCCGCCCGAGCCGACGCGGATGTGCGCGGTCTCGGCGCCGACTCGCGCGAGGAGCACCTCGGGCGCGGGACTGGCGAAGGCGCCGGTCGCATGATGCTCGGCGATCCAGTAGCGCTCGAAGCCGAGCCGGTCGGCTAGTCGCGCCAGCTCGATCGTGTTGCGGAACGCGTCAGCGGTGGTGAAGCCGGCGGGGACGGGGCACTGGTCGATGATCGAGAGTTTCATCCTGGGCAGAACTTACGCTTCAGCTTTTTTTGAAGCGGCGCTTCAACCAGTCCACCAGCGTCCGATTAACCGCATCGGGAAACTCCTGCTGCACCCAATGCCCCGCGCGCTCGATATTGTGCATCTCCAGGTCGGAGCATAGCGCCGGCATCCCGGCCGCCATCCGCGGTGGCAGCGCGCCATCCCACTCAGCGGTGATCATCAGGCACGGCAGCGTCAGCTTGGCGACGCCGATCTCCGGATGCTCGCGCGAGTTGCGATCGATGTTCCGATACCAGTTGATGCCGCCGCGAAACCCGCTCTTCTCATAAGCGTGCACGTAGGTGTCCAGTTCTTCGCGATTGACGATCGGTGCCGTATCGGGCTGCAACTCTTCGATGCGCCGGAACGGATTCATATCCAGCTCGCCGCTCGCCATCGAGCGCTTGGCGGATTCCTCCGGCGAGAGCGGTGCGCGCATCAGGCGATCGAAAATCAGCCGCGCTTTCGAATCCATGACGCTCTCGGCGCGGCCCGGCTCCTGAAACCAGACGATGTACATGCGCTCGTCCTTGCCGTTGACCGCCGCGCGCAAGACGGAGATTGGCGGGATTGCCATGTAGGGCGTGCAGACTCCCACGACGCCAGCCGTCCGTTCGGGATACAGCAGAGGCATCGCCCACGCGACGAAGCCGCCCCAGTCATGCCCGACGAAGATCGCGCGATCGATTTTCAACGCGTCGAGCAATCCGGCCATGTCGCCGCACAGCTCGGTGAGGCCGTAGTCAGTGACAGCAGGCGGCGCACTCGAGTCGGTGTAACCGCGCTGATCGGGAGCAATCGCCCGAAAGCCGGCCGCCGCGACCGCGGGCAGCTGATGTCGCCACGAGAAGGCCAGCTCTGGAAATCCATGACAGAAGAC
>DATNLS010000284.1:0-2338 GCA_035602775.1 Candidatus Acidiferrales bacterium
CTGTGGCATAGGAGTCGTGGGTTTGATCAGCTCATCTAACGAGTCTCGGAAGAAGAGAACTCGGAAATTATCTCAATCGGGCCGACTATGTTCTCGTTGAATTCGGAAAGGTCTGATGCCGGAATCCAATACTCGAGGTGCTTCGAGCCGCCGGCAACCTGTACCTGATAGCGATCCAGAAAAGACCGTAAAACCGCAAAGCGTGTTACATAACCCGCACCCGACGCCTTTACGTTCCAGTCGCGCGCGATCCTGGTTGCATAGGCCTCGCTGATCACCGGATAGAATATCGGCTGTTGAGGCAAACGGGGCGGGAAGCGACGAAAGCCACTCTCCCGAATGAGTGCGAGTTCCTCGGGACCAACGGGACGATAGAGGGTTACGCTGTCATCTGCGTTCATTGAACAAGTCTCTCCGGGAATTTAAGACTCGCAACGATTTCCGGCAAGGCTCGCGTTGTATCCACGGGGCGGCGTGGCCTAAGATTTCTTTTCGTCCAATGAACGATCACGCTCCAACTCCGGCGCATCCGCGGGTTTATCTCGAGACTTACGGATGCCAGATGAATGTCGCCGACTCGCAAACGGTCAGCGCCGTTCTGCGCGGCGCCGGCTATGTAACCGCGAACGGGGTCGAAGATGCCGACGTCGTGCTGCTTAATACTTGCGCGATTCGCGAGCATGCCGAGGAGAAGGTGCTGCATCGGCTGCGCGAGCTTGCGCGCCTGAAGAATTCGCGGCCGGAGGTGAAGCTCGGGCTGCTCGGATGCATGGCGCAGCATAATCGCGTCGCGATCATGGAGAAGGCCGCGTTCCTCGACGTGGTCGCAGGGCCTGACAGTTACCGCCGCCTGCCCGACTTGATTCGCCGCGCCGGCTTCGACGCCTCGATTGATGTCCGGCTCGATCGGGCCGAAACTTACGCCGACATCACGCCCGAATACGCCAGCGGCGTGCGCGCGTACGTGACCGCGATGCGCGGATGCGACAAATTCTGCGCGTTCTGCGTGGTGCCGTTCGTGCGCGGGCGTGAGCGCTCGATCCCGCCCGCCGATTTGATGCGCGAGATTGGCGAGCTGGCCGAGCGCGGCGTGAAGGAAATCGTACTACTCGGGCAGACCGTCAACGCCTACCGCTTCGGAGACACCGATTTCGGCGCGCTGCTCAGGATGGTCGCGTCGATCGACGGAATCGAGCGGATTCGTTTCACGTCGCCCCATCCGAGCGACATGAGCGAGTCGATTATCGAGGCGATGGCGACCGAGCCCAAAGTCCAGCCGCATCTGCATCTGCCGCTCCAGTCAGGCTCCGACAGAATCGTGGCCGCGATGGAACGCGGCTACACGGTCGCACAATATCTCGAGCTGGTGGTGCGCGTGCGCGCGGCGATTCCCGGCGTCGCGCTTTCGACGGATATCATCGTCGGCTTTCACGGCGAAGAAGAATCGGACTTCGAGGCGACGACGGCGATCATGCGCGAGGTCAGCTACGATTCCGCATTCATGTTCAAGTATTCAGTGCGTAAGCATACGCGCGCATTCCGACTCGGCGATTCCGTCAGCGAAAACGAGAAGGGCCGCCGACTGACGAGCCTAATAGAGTTGCAGGAGAACGTGTCGTTGGCGCGCAATCGCGCGATGGTGGGCAGCGAGTTTCCAGTACTGGTCGAAGGACCAGCACGGCGCGGCGGCGGCATGATGGCGGGGAAGACGCCGCAGTTCAAAACTGCAATTTTTGCCGGAAACGCGGCCATAGCCGCGGGCGATACCGTCAGCGTGCGCGTCGATTCCGTGACCGGCCATTCGCTGATGTGCTCGATCGCGTAGTCGTACGCGCGCCGCCGACGGTCAGTCTCGCTCAAACTAAATTAATAAGGCGAGGTGTAGGTGGTCGTCTTCTGCCGCTCCACCAGTCCGGGGCCCTCGGTCGTGGTGGTTGTAGTCGAGCTCTCGGTCGCAGGAGCCTCAACTACCGCAGGAGCCGGACTGACCTCCACTACCGGCGCCGGCGCGGGAACCGTTTCGACCACAGGGGCCGGAGTCGTCGTTTCATCCACGGTCCGGTGGTACGAGAAGCAGCCAGCCACGATTCCACAGGTGGCGATAGCCGCCGGGATAATTGCCAAACGTTTGATAGATCGCATTCTTGTAGCCTCCATCAGGTACATAACTGGAGAACAGCAAGAAGCCGGCCATCTGAGAATCCATACAATTTGCCTGATACTGCTGGCTGAAGAAGCAGCTCTTCTGGGTAAATCTTTCAGGGTTATGGATCTTACAGTTTTCGGGATATCAGATGATTCGCAGAACCCTCACCGCTCGCCGCGATGCGGCGGGCCG
>DATNLS010000315.1:0-19307 GCA_035602775.1 Candidatus Acidiferrales bacterium
GCAGACCTCGCAGGTGACGTAAACGTCGGGCAGAAAGTGCATCTCGATTCGGATGATGCCGTCGCCCTCGCACGCCTCGCAGCGCCCGCCCTTGACGTTGAACGAAAATCGCCCCGGTCCGTAGCCGCGCATGCGCGCCTCGGGCAATTGCGCAAACAGCTCGCGGATATGGGTGAACAGGCCGGTGTAGGTCGCGGGATTCGATCGCGGCGTGCGGCCGATCGGGCTTTGGTCGACGTGAATGACCTTGTCGAGATGCTCGACGCCCTCGAGCGTCTTGTACGCGCCCGCGCGCTCGCGGCTGTGATTCAACTTTTGCGAGAGCGCGCGATACATGGTGTCGAGCACAAGCGTCGATTTGCCCGAACCCGAAACGCCGGTGATGCAGGTGAAGATGCCGAGCGGAATCGCGACCGTGAGATCGCGCAGATTATTTTCGCGCGCGCCCTTGACGGTCAGCCATCGGCCCGAGGGCTGGCGGCGGCGCGACGGCACCGGAATCTCGACTTCGCCCGAAAGATATTTGCCGGTGAGCGAGTTCTCGTCGCGCATCACTTCGTCGGGCGTGCCCTGCGAAACGATGTAGCCACCGTGGATTCCGGCGCCGGGGCCCATGTCAATCAGGTGATCAGCCTCGAGCATCGTCTCGCGATCGTGCTCGACCACCAGCACGGTGTTGCCGAGTTCCTTGAGGCGCTTGAGCGTCGCGAGCAGGCGCTGATTGTCGCGCTGATGCAATCCGATCGACGGCTCGTCGAGAATGTAGAGCACGCCAACGAGGCTCGATCCGATTTGCGTGGCTAGACGGATGCGTTGGCCCTCGCCGCCGGACAGGCTGCCCGACGTGCGATCCAGCGTCAGGTACTCGAGGCCCACGTCGGCGAGAAAATTCAGCCGCTCGCGAATTTCCTTCAAGATTAGTTTGCCGATTTCCGCTTCCTGCGCGCTCAGCTTGGGCGCGACGAAAAACGCGAGCGCCTGCTTGATCGACATCGCTGTCACGTCGGATATCGATTTGTTGTTGAAGCGCACGAACAGACTTTCCTTCTTGAGGCGCGCGCCGTCGCAGGTCGGACACGGCCGCATGTTCATGTAGGCCTCGAGGAACTCACGCACGCCTTCGGACTCGGTCTCCTTGTAGCGGCGATCGAGCCACTGCAGCACGCCCTCGAAGGTCTTCGAGTACTCGGCGCGATGATGCCCGCGCTGGTAGGCGAACTCGATCTCCTCGCTGCCCGAGCCGTACATGATCGCCTTGCGCACCTTGGCCGCGATTTCCTTCCACGGCTGATCGAGGCTGAACTTGTAGTGTTTCGCGAGCGCGTCGAGCACCGGCTGCAGATAGTTCATCGTTGCCCACGGGGCGATCGCGCCATCGGCGATGCTCAAGTCCTCGTTCTGCACGACTAGCTCGGGATCAAAATACATGATCGAGCCGATCCCCGAGCATTCCACGCAGGCGCCGTGCGGGCTGTTGAAGGAGAACATCCGCGGCTCGATTTCCGGATAGGAGATGCCGCAATCGACGCACGCGAAACGCTGGCTGAAATAAATCTCGCTCTCGTTTTTGGGCCCGTCCAAGCGCTCGACCTTGAGCAGGTCCTGCCCATACTTGAACGCGACTTCGAGCGAGTCCGACAGGCGCTTCTCGATTCCCTTGCGGATCGCGAGCCGATCGACCATCACCTCGATCGTGTGGCGCTGGTTCTTGTTCAGCACCGGCTCTTCGCCGAGTTCGTAGAGCTTGCCGTCGATCTTCACGCGCACGAAGCCGGCGCGCTTCATCTCGGACAGCTCCTTGCGATACTCGCCCTTCCGATCGCGAACGATGGGCGCGAGCACGTGGATCCGCGACCCGTCGGGCCATCCCATGATTCGATCGACGATCTGCTGCACGCTTTGCTGGGTGATCTCGCGGCCGCAATTGTAGCAGAACGCGTGTCCCACCCGCGCGAATAGCAGGCGCAGGTAGTCGTAGATTTCGGTGATCGTGCCGACGGTCGAGCGCGGATTGCGCGAGGTGGTTTTCTGCTCGATCGAGATTGCGGGCGACAATCCTTCGATCGAATCGACGTCGGGCTTTTCCATCTGCTCGAGGAACTGTCGCGCGTAGGCCGACAGCGATTCGACGTAGCGCCGCTGACCCTCGGCATAAATCGTGTCGAATGCGAGCGACGACTTACCCGAGCCGGAGAGCCCGGTGATCACGACCAGGCGGTCGCGCGGAATCTCGAGATCGATATTCTTGAGATTGTGCTCGCGCGCGCCCTTGATGACGATTCGATCGGCCATCGCTCCTATGCCGCCGCTCTCCGCGCGATCTTTTCGCGGCTGATGGCGGCCCGCCACGCGTATTCGATCGCGGCTATCATGCTCGACGGATTTGCAATTCCCTTCCCTGCTATGTCAAACGCCGTGCCGTGGTCGGGCGAGGTGCGCACGAACGGCAATCCGATCGTGACGTTCACCGCGCGATCGAATTCCAGTGTCTTGAGCGCAATCAAGCCCTGATCGTGATACATCGCGACCGCGGCGTCGAAATTAAACGCGCCCGCCTTGCGGACGAACGCCGTATCGGGCGCGAGCGGGCCGTAGGCGTCGATACCTTCGCGCTGAGCGCGGCGAATCGCCGGCGCGATCACGCGGATTTCCTCGTCGCCAAACATCCCGCTTTCACCCGCATGAGGATTCAACCCGAGCACCGCGATTCGCGGCCGTGCGATGCCAAGCGCCCCGCGCAAGTGAGTCGAGAGCAGGCGGATGGTATCGAGCACGTTACGCTGCGTCAGTGCATTCGCCACTTTTGCAAATCCGATATGCGCAGTCACCAGCGCTACGGTCAGCTCGCCGCCCGCAAACATCATGCGCCACAACCGCGTTCGCGCCATCTGCGCCAGCAGTTCCGAGTGTCCGGGAAAATGATGTCCCGCGCGGTTCATCCAGTCCTTGCTGATAGGCGCGGTCACCAGCGCGTCAGCCTCGCCGGTCATCGCCATCCGCGCCCCGGTTACAATGTAATCATAAGCGGCGCCGCCGCCTTCGACCGTAGGATGAGCCGGGCGAATGGCACGCGCCGACAAGCTCGAAATCGAAAGTACGCCGAGTCCCTTGCTCAGGCGAACCGGCGGCTCACCGCGACGCCATTCGCAAGGAGCCGGAACGCCGCTGAGTCGGGCCGCCGCCGCGCGCATCGCGGACAAATCGCCGATCACCGCAATCGACGGCGCGCCGCGGCGGCTTGCGAGCGCAGCGCCCGCCTTGAGGATCACCTCGGATCCCACGCCCGCCGGATCGCCCATGCTGATCGCCAACAGCGGCGGCGTCTTTCGTCTCGGCGCCGTCATCGTCAATACATGGTCTCGACGTAATGCTGCTTGACCAAATCGGATTCGACCCACTTCTCGAGCTGAACGCTGGTCTGCTGATCTACTAGTTGAGCGCGAATCTGCGCCTTCACTTCGTTGAGCGGAACGAGGCCTGGCACTTCGTGGTCTTCGAGCTTGACGATGTGAATACCGTGGCTGGTGCGAACCGGCTGCGAGATCTCACCGGGCTTGAGCGTCTTCACCGCAGCCAGAATCGAGTCGTTGATGTCGCCTGGCGCGAACCATCCAAGCTCGCCGCCGTTGGACTTTGAATCGTCGTCTGAATACACGCGCGCGAGGTCGCCGAAGTCGTCGCCCTTGAGCGCACGGGCACGAACCATCGCGGCTTTTTTCTGCGCGGCGGAAACTTGCGCGGGCGTCGGGTTCGGCGGCAGCGCGATCAGTATCTGCGAGAGCCGGAGACGCTCTTTGGTAATCGTGAAGTCTTCCTTGTGGGCGTCGTAAGCAGCCTTGATTTCGGCGTCGGACACGTTGATTTTCGCGCGGACCTCTTCTTCGATCATCATCGATTTTTCGAGATCCAGCCGCGCGCGCTTGCGCAGTTCATCGTAGCTCATGCCGCTCGCCTGCAGTTGCTCGCGAAACTCCGCCTCGCTCATGTGCTTGTCCATCCGCAACTGCATGATGTACTTGTCGACCTGCGCCTCGTCGACCTTGTCATCGTACTTCTTCACTTCCTGCTCGAGCAATTTCTGTCCGATCAACGCCTTCACTGCCATCCTGGCCTCGTCCGACGAAGCGAAATCGGCGCTCTCGATCGGCTGACCATGCTGTGACGCGAAGTCCTGGACCTCGCGCATCGTGATCGGGTCGCCATCAACGCTGGCGACGACGCGATCTACGGCCGGTGTGCTCGCTTCGACCGCATCGTCCGCAGTTTGGGGCTGTTCCACCGGAGCTGGCGGAGGCGGTTCTCCCGGCTCTTGCTTCTTCGATGAGAATATACCGGGGAGCGAGAAGCCGCCCGGAGCGTCTGACGCCGGCACCATCCGCGCCTCGCGTGACGGGTTTACCGCCCCTGGGGGCGGCGGCGGCAGAGGTATAGGTGGCGACGGTTGCGCCGATGCGGATGATGCCGATGACGCCTCCAGTATCTGGGGTGTCGGTCTGGACGAGGGCGTCCCTACTTCCGAGGGCGATCCTTCCGGCACCGGTGTGGCTTCGATAGCGTCCTTGATGAACTGGTAGGACTCAGGTTTGAAAAAGTCTATCGAGCAGCCCGAGAACGCGCCCGCCAGCGCAATACCCATCAATACCGCCGAGACTGCCATTACCACGCATCGCGCGGCGGCTCGCGGAAACGATCTCCTGTTATGCATCAGTTAATGGCCTGCCCGACTTTCGCGGCCGGCCAGTTTTCCAACTTTTCACAGCCCGCCAGGGCCTGCAAGACACCGTTGAGTTGCGCGAACAATTGTTCGTACTCACTGGGCTCGATTCGCGCGATCACCTGGAACGACGGCGTCAGCCGCATCGTGCGGCGATTCTGATCCGCGAGTTTCGTAAGCAGCGCGGTATCCACCGGCGCGTCAGGATGAAACCTGATTTCGAGCTGTGAGCCCTTGAGAATCGCGCTCAGGATCATCAACTGCTTCATCTGTCGCCGAACGTTCATCGCCGCGATCAGGTTCTCGATCAGCGTCGGCACCGGTCCGAACCGATCGCGCATCTCGTCGCGAATCTCGCCGAGGTCCTCTTCGCTCTCCGCCCGCGCGAGACGCCGATAGAGTACCAGCCGCTCGTTTTCGTCGGCGACGTAAGCGTCCGGAATGTATGCGGGCACCGCGATCCGCAGCTCGGGTTCGAAGTCTGGGCGACTGGGATGGCCGCGCAGCTCGGCGATCGCCTCTTCCATCATCTCGGTATAAAGCTCGAATCCGACCGCCGCGATCTCGCCATGCTGCTCGTGGCCGAGCAGGTTGCCGGCGCCGCGATGCTCGAGGTCGGCCATCGCGAGCTTGAAGCCGCCGCCGCTCTCGGACTCGACCAACTCGCGCAGCGCGTCGATTCGCCGCTTGGCGTCGCGCGTAATTATGTGCTCGCCGGGAATGAGCAGATACGCGTACGCTTTCTGGCGCGAACGGCCGACGCGCCCGCGCAACTGGTACAACTGCGCGAGACCGAAGTGATCGGCGCGATTGATGATCATCGTGTTCGCGTTTGGAATATCGAGGCCCGACTCGATGATCGCACTGCAGACCAGCACGTTGACGCGCTTCTCGATAAAGTCGCGCATCACGTCCTCAAGCTGGCGCTCCTTCATCTGGCCGTGCGCGATCGCTGTCTTCGCCTCCGGTATCAGCGAACGCAGGTGACTGGCCATGTAGTCGATATTCTCGACGCGGTTGTGCACGAAGAACACCTGGCCGCCGCGGTTCAGCTCGCGCAGGATCGAATCGCGGATGGTGGCGTCGTCGAAGTGCGCGACGAAGGTGCGAATCGCCTGGCGGTCCGGCGGCGGCGTCTGGATCACCGAGAGGTCGCGGATGCCGAGCATCGCCATGTGCAGCGTACGCGGAATCGGCGTCGCCGTCATCGTCAGCACCGGCACCAGCTTCTTGAGCTTCTTGATTCGCTCTTTGTCGACCACGCCGAATCGATGCTCCTCGTCGATCACCAGCAAACCCAGCCTCGGAAACTGCACGTCGCTCGACAGCAGCCGATGGGTTCCGATGATGACGTCGACCTTGCCCGCGGCGGCATCGTCGATGACGGCCTTGTTTTCCTTGTGGCTGCGAAAGCGCGAGACCATCTCGACCCGCACCGGGTAATCCTTGAAGCGTGCGCAAAACGTATTCCAATGCTGCTCGGCGAGGATCGTGGTCGGCACCAGCACTGCGACTTGCCGGCCGTCCATCACCGCGATGAACGCGGCGCGCAACGCGACCTCGGTTTTGCCGAAGCCGGCATCGCCACAGATCAGGCGATCCATCGGCTTGACGCGCGTGAGATCGCGAATGACGTCGTCGATCGCCGACTGTTGGTCGGGAGTCTCTTCGAACTCGAAGCGCGCGGCGAATTCTTCATAGTCAGCGCCCGGCGCCGGATACGCGTGCCCCTCCATCACCTCCCGCGCGGCGTAGATGTCGAGCAGCTCGGCCGCCATCGCGAGCACCGCCTGCCGCGTGCGCCGCTTGACCCTCTCCCACGAACCGCTGCCGAGCTTGTCGAGCTTGGGCTCCGCGCTGTCGCCGCCGATGTATCGTTGGACGAGATTGATCCGCTCGACCGGCACGTACATGGTGTCGTTGCCCGCGTATTCGAGATTGAGAAAATCGCCCTCGACGTCGGCGACCTTCATGTGCCGCAGGCCGCGGTACTTCGCGATGCCGTGATCTATATGCACGACGAAATCGTCGGGCTTCAGCTCCTCGAGATTGAGCAGCGCGCCCTTGGCCGCCGGCCGCCGGCGCCGGCGCGCGCGCGGCTCACCGAAAATTTCCTCTTCGCTGTAGAGGAAGAGGCCGTCCTCCTGCAAAACGACGCCGGCCGAAATCTCGCCTTCCATGATCGCGGGCCGGAAGTCCGGCCATTCGAGCAATGCCGACAGACTTTTGCATTCAACGTTGACGTCCAGGTCATACGCCTCCAGGTGACGGCGTAGGCGCGCCACCTGATTCGGGCCCTCGACGATCATCAGCGAGCGCCCCTGCCCGCGTTGGACTTCGCGCAGTTCCGTCGCCAGCGGCTCGAAGCTCGGGGGCGTTCGCACGCCGCTCAGTTGGTTCGCGCCGAGCCGCAGAGCGTTTTGGGATTTGACTTCGACCGGCACGGCCCAGCCCTCGCGCGGCGCCGCCATCGTCACCAGCGATCCGACTTCGACAGCCGTGAAGTTCCCGAGCGCTCGCTCGAATGCGTCGGCGCCGACGAACAGCGACTCCGGCGCGGGATGAAACGCGGGCTTCTGCGCGGCAGCCGCGGTTTCGTTGTTCACGATATCGGCAAAGCGATTTGCCTCGGCTAGAACGCGTCCCGGATCGACCAGCCACAGCAGCGTGCCGGCCGGCATGTAATCGAACACGCTGTCGAGCGGGCGTCCGTACGCATACGGCATCAGCAACTCGGCGCCGGGAAAGAGCAGACCGTTCTCGAGCGCCTCGGACAGCTCGGCAGCCTCCTTGCGCACCATGCCGATTTCGGCGGCGCGCAAGACGACCTGCTCGCGCAGCTTCGGATCCTTCAGCGCAGACGGCGGCACGTAGCGGGTGCGCGTGATCGTTGCCTCGACCAGTTCGGCGCCCGAGCGCTGACTGTCGGCGTCGAAATGGCGAATCGAGGTGATCACATCGTCCTCGAGCTCGATGCGAATCGGGTCTCGGTACAACGGCGAGAACGCATCGACGAGCCCGCCCCGCACGCTGAAGTCGCCTTGCTCTTCGGTTTGCGGCACGCGCTGGTAGCCGCACGCCGCGAGCGCTTCGACCAGCGCCTCGAGGTCGACGGCATCGCCAATCGCCACCTTGACGATCGAATCGTTGAAGACTGCGCGCGGAATTGTGCGCGTCATCAGCGCTTCGGCCGACGTGACGACGAGCGGCGACTCATGCCGAAGCATCGCGAACAGCGCCGCGAGCTGCGACGCCTGGGCGTCGGTGGGCGGCGACAATTGCGCCATCGGCTTCACTTCCCACGAGCGCAGCAGATGCACCCGGCGAGTGGCGGCGTCGGCGTCCGCGGCTTCATCGAGGAAGAACGCCGCCTCTGCAGCGAGCGCTTCGGCTTCCGGAGCGGTCGAGGTGATGGCGACGATCGGACGCGTCAGGCGCAGCCGCATCTCGCGGAGCATCAGCGCGCCGGCCGCGCCGCGTAGTCCCATCACGGGGAATCGGCGCTCTGCATTAGCCGCGAGCCGCGCCTGTAGTTCGCCGGCTGCTTCTTTGAGGCTTCGTTGCAACTTTTCGCGTTCCGAATACGCAAATTCGCCCTACGGCAATGCGCGCGAGGAGCGTGCATGCCGCTGGCGTCACGAAGATGATAGCAGAAAATCGCACGCGAACACGCGCGTCAAAAGACGAGAGGAACGTAATCGTATGTGAAACCCGCGGTGGGTTTCACGCTTCCTTCGGCAGGCTGAGCCATGCACCCAGTGTTAAGAAAAAAAGATGCGGGGCTTCGCCCCTGTTGGAACTTGGTTAAGGGGAAGCGGTGAGCTGTCAGCTCAGTTCATCGCCCATTCGATCAGCTTTCCTTCGAGTTCGCCGGCATCTCTTCGTCGCGGAAGTCGCCCGTATCGATCGACGCCACCTGGGTTGCGGATTCCATCGCAAGCTTGCTCAAGGTTTTCTCGTTCCAGTCGAGATGCGTTTTTTCCTGCCGCCGGACTTCGCTGACGGCCTTGGACGCCGCGCGTTTCAGCTTGGGATCGCCGATTTTCGGCACAATCGACGCGAGCACGTCCCAATCCCAGTGGTCTTTGGTTTCGGCCAAGACCAGGTTTTCGATGTTGTTCAGGTCCAGCATCTTCGGCTGCACTTCCGTGCTTATCAGGCCGTTCGCCTTATGATCCGCCGCTTGCGCCCCGGGACTTTGATAGCCGGAGTCGCCGCCAGCCGCCTCGAGCATCGACGTGCACAGCTCGACGTGCCGATGGGTCTGCTGCAGAAACTCGTTCAACTTTTCTTCGAGCTCCGAATGCTCCAGCTCGCTCAGCGCTTTCTCGTAAAGTTTTACGCCGCCCTTTTCCACCGCCAGCATCTCTGACAGAAAATCGCGGAGCCATTCGGCGCTGACCGCGGGACCTCGACGGCCGCGCGAAGCTGACCTCGATTGGTGACGGTTGTGTGATTTGCTGCCGTTGCCACGGGTGGTGCTTTCTCTAGCCATCTGATTGGCCTCCATCGAAATGAGCATGAAGATGTGTGCAAGAGATCAAAGCAATGGACATGCCCGCAGATTGCAACGGAGAGTCGGAGGCGGTTGGTGACCAGAGGCGGTAATTCAGAAGTTTTTACCGCGGAGGGGGGAGTCCCTGAGTCCTTGGTGGAAAGGTTTGCATGACCTCTGACGGAACCTCTCCCCTTAGCCCCTCTCCCTTCTGGAGAGGGGAACAGAGCGGCGGAATTGCAATTGTTGCAAAAGCGACTCTGCGTTACGCGGGGCGTGGGCGGCCGCATCGTTGTTGAAGTACGCATACACGTCGCGGCGCCGGCCGAGGAAAGCGTTGATCGTGTTCGCCCAATGCCGGAGTTCCGCACCGGAGTAGGACGATGAGAACATTTCGTGCGGACCGTGAAACCGGAAATACATGAAGTCCGCGGTTCGGCCGACTTCCGGCAACGGGTACCTGCTGGAGTGCGAAATCACCAGCGCGGCGCGATGTCTGCGCAGGAGTCGAATCATGTTCGAGTCGAAGCAGGAGCGATCGCGAAATTCCAGCGCGAGCCGCCGGGAGCGGTCGCGACTTGCGTATTCGAGAAATTCGCCGACGCTTTCAAGATTCGCTTCGGACGCGCGGAAGTTCGCGGGGAACTGCAACAGGATCGGTCCCAGCTTCTCTTTCAGAGCGGCGACGCGTTCCAGAAAGTCCTCCCATGGCCGTCTAGCGTCGCGCAGCCGCTTGATGTGAGTTATGTAGCGGGACAGTTTTACTGAGAAGCGGAACTCCGAGGGCGTCTGCTCATACCACGCTGCGCACGCCTCCTTCGATGGCAGCCGATAGAACGTGTAATTGATTTCGACCGAATCAAAGCGGGTCGCGTAGAAGGGGAGCCATCGCTTGACCGGAAGCTCGTCCGGAAAGAAGCTGCCGCGCCAATCGCGGTAGTTCCATCCCGAAGTTCCGACGTATGCGTGCGCCATCCGACCCGGCTCTGACCGAGAGCCTGTTGAAGATGGAACGCATACTCCGTGCCGTTCAGTTCACCGCGCTTTCCGTAGCCACCGACGGCGCCGCGGCGGGCGGTGCTCCCGGCGACGGTATGATGTTACCGGCCGCGTCGGTAGCGTGATCGATATGAATCGCGATGCGCATCGTGCGATGGTACCCGCCGGGGAGCGGCCGGATCACCGTGATGTAGGCTGTGTCGCCGAGTTTGAGATGGCCGAGTGCGTGCCGAATCTCGGCCTCGTTTCGCACTCGCACGTCGTCCACCGCGACGATCAGATCGCCGGGCGTGCCCAAAGCCCCCGAGTTACGCAGCAACGGGAAAGTGACCAACGCGACGGGGCCAAGCAGCACGCTCCCGAGCGCGGCCAAATCGCCGGACGGCGTGCTTCCGGTTCTGCCGATCAAACCCGCACGCGCCGCCGGACTGTTTGGATAGACGCTCACGACTTCGAATCCGTGCTCCTCCGCGCCGAGATAGCACTGTGTCGAATACTCGAGGTCGAACCCGAGAAACAGCGGGTGACTGTCCTCCGAATCCTGGGGATGGAAATTGCGATTGAGCTTTGCGATGTCGTCTTCACGCGACTGGCGAAATGCGCGCTGCTCAGCGGTCTCGCGATTGTCAGGAGCGGGAAGGCTCGTAGACGGTTGCGGCGCGATCTCGAGTGTCCCCGACTCACCCGGCTGTGGCGCGGGGATGCTCGCGTTCGCGCCGGCACTCGGCTGTGCCTGTGGCAGGTGCAGATTCCCGGCGTCGTTGGGTTGCGCCGCTATCGATGGAGAGGCGTGGTCGTTGGAAGTGTCTATGGCGGACGCAGCGCAGGGGGATAGCAGAACGACCAGCAGCGGCCAGCCAATGAGGACGCTCGGACTTAGCATGACCCGATCACCTCGACGTGGATTTCTGCGCTGGTCAGGATAGTAAGTCCGGCGCCGGCTAGTGACAAGACGGAAAATCACGCGGCGGGAGCGCCACAGTGTGGAAAAAAATCTGAAAATGAATCGCGAGCTAGTGGGTGTAGCTGTCGCCGCCGGCCGGCGCCGCGTTTGCAATTGGCTCGCCGACCGCGCCGACGCGCACCGCAATTTTGATAGTCTTGTGGGCCGGGTGGTCGCCCGTCCCGTCGGGACGGATTACCGTCAGGTACATCGTGTCGCCCGGCTTGAGGTGCTCCATCGCGGATTCCAGATCGCTCTGATCGCGCACGCGGCGGTCGTCAATCGCGACGATCAAGTCTCCGCCCTGCCCCACTGCGCCGGTGCCGCCCAGCGCCTTGGTCGCGAGGATCGAGCCGCCGGGCAAGATTGAGCTCAGCGTGGTGAGCGCGGCGCCCACCGCGGTCATTCCGGCGCGCGCCTGCAGACCCGCCTGCGCCGCCGGGCTATTTGGATCGATCGTCAGCACTTCGAGCCCGTGCTCCTCGCCGCCGAGATAGCATTGCGTCGCGTATTGCACCGTGATGCCTAGGTAGGGGCGCGCGTGCGGCTGGTTGCCGTCGCTGTTGCCCCTGCCGTTTGTGCTGCTGTCGATATCGCCGGTGCCATTCTCGGTGCCGGGACGGAAGTTGGAGTCGATCGACGAAGTATCCTCACCCGGATTGAAATTCCGGTCGCTGGGAATTTCCTGGGTAGCGGGTTTCGGCGTGACCAGACCGGGCTGCGGCGCTATCTCGAGGGTGGTGTCGTCGCTGCCGCCCTGCCCTGTAATGTTGTGCGCGGTCGAACCTGTCCCGCCCTGGGAGCCAGTCTGCGAGTCCTGAGCGTGCGCCAGATGAGTGAGCGTAAACAGCGCGGCAGTGGCTACTCCCAGCTTCAGTATCTTTTGCGCCTTCATTTCATCACGCTCGCCGACGATCCATGGTCAAGGAACAGTGCAAATATAAGCTGGCCACGCGATCTCCTCAAGCGGGGCGATTTTTCCTTGATGCACGCGTCAACCCGTGCGAAGGTTTGCTACGTCGATGAAAATAATATCCACAGTCGCGCTACAACCCGCGCAGCGTACTGCAATCCTGAACGCGGTGCCGGGCGCAGACCTGGCCGATCGCCAATGCCGCACGGTCGAAGAAGCAAGCGAGTTGGTCGCCGGCGGATGCGACGTGTTGCTCACGTTTCGGGTGCCGAACGACATCGCGAGCCGCGCGCCCACTCTCAAATGGATTCAACTGCTCAGCGCCGGCGCCGACCACGTGCTGGCAGGCCCGCTCAAAAGCACGACGATTCCAATCGCGACCGCGAGCGGAATTCATGCGACGCCGATCGCGGAATACACGCTCGGCTCGATGCTCGCGTATGCGCATGGCATTCATCTCGCGATTCGCGCGCAGGTTCGCCGCGAGTGGATGCGCTCGGGTGCGTTCATGGCAAGAGTTGACGATATCCGCGGCCAGACGCTGGGCATCGTCGGCTACGGCTCGATCGGCAGGGAAACGGCGCGGCTCGCGGCCGCGTTTGGGATGAAGGTGATCGCGCTCAAGCGCAACCTGGCAAACCATGTCGATACCGGATGGTGTCCGGCGGGGCTCGGCGATCCTGAAGGCAAAATTCCCGCGCGTTACTTCGGACCCGACGAGCGCGAAGCGATCCTTCGCGAATCCGACTACATCTCGATAACGCTCCCACTAACTGACCACACCCGCAAATTCATCGGTGACCGCGAGTTCGCCGCGATGAAGCCCGGCGCGTATATCGTAAATATCGGACGCGGCGAAGTGATCGACGAGCACGCGATGGCCACGGCGCTATCGGCGAAGAAGATCGGTGGCGCAGGCCTCGACGTGTTCGAGCACGAACCGCTGGAAGCAAGCAGCCCGCTGTGGGATTTGGAGAATGTAATCCTGACGCCGCACATGTCCGGCGCCAATCGCGGTTACATGGACAAGGCCTGCGAACTGTTTGTGGAGAATCTAAAGAGGTTTGCCGCGAATCGTCAACTGCTCAATTTGATAGATCCGAAGCTAGGGTACTAGATGCCGAAAGGTGCGCGTCAGGCGGCACACGACGGCGCCGTGGAAGCGCCGATCACGCCGGACACAACGCGATCTTCTTCGCACGAGCGAACGACCGGCTACCAGCTCTCGGCTCCTGCGTACGGCGCGTTGCTGGTGGCCGTGCTGTGCGCCGAGGTCGCAACCTACTACCGATTTTCGAATTCGAACGCGATTCTAATGCGTGGCGATCCCAGCCTCCGCCATCACCTGATCATGCTCACCGAATGGATCCGCTTCATGATATTCGGTGCGGCAGCAGCGACGATTCTGCTGAGCTGGACGGAGTTTGCGATGCTGGCGATGCGGCTGTTGGCCACACCGGTTGCGATTTCCAGGCGCAAGCGAATTGTCGCGATCCAGCTGATGCTGGCGGCCGCGCTGGTGGCGTGGAGCACCCTTGAGCCCAGATTTTTCGCTTCGTCGGAATCGGTCGCGGCGTGGGCATTGGTGCGGATAGCGATCGCTATCGGCGCGACAGGAGCCTTCGCGGTCGCGCTGATTCCGCTCGAGGTCTGGCGCGAATGGTACAGCGCGCGGCCGAGTGCATTCCACATTGGCATCGTCATCGGACTCGTCCCCGCGCCGGTCCTGCGAAGCATCATTCCAACGCTGTCCACGGCGATGTACGAGTTCACTATCTGGGCTGCCGCCGCGATGCTGAGTGCGCTTGGGCAGCATCCGGTAGTCAACTGGCAGCGCCACTCGATCGCGGTGCAGGGCTTCAGGGTCATCATCTCGCCGCAATGCTCCGGAATCGATGGCATCGTTGTGATCATGATCTTCCTGGCCGCATATCTCTGGGTATGCCGCCGGAGTCTGCGATTCCCGGCAGCTCTGATCCTTTTTCCGGTGGGCGTGATTCTGAGTTGGCTTCTGAACGGCGTTCGGCTTACCGCGTTGGTACTGATTGGCCGGCATAGTCCGGCGATCTCGATAGAATTTTTTCATACGGTCGCCGGCTGGGCTTTTCTGAATCTTCTGGGCGTCGCCATAGTTGTCTCGAGCCGCAGTATTTCCGTCTTCCGCGCGGATCCGATCGACACCGTGCCAACGGCGAGCGAGCGAAGCACGTCCGCGGACATGTACTTGCTTCCGATGCTCGTGGCACTCGCCGCCGGGATGCTGACGCGGCCGTTCAGTTCGTCACTCGATTGGCTTTACCCGGTAACCGTGATCGCAACGGCGGCGGTGTTGTTTGTCTATCGCGGCGAGATCGTGCGACTTGGATGGAATCCTGACTGGAGCACGATTGGAACGGGCGCGGTAATTTTTGCGATCTGGATTGCGATCGCGAGATGGTCCGGGACGCTGCACGATCCCGCGATGGCGGCTGGGCTCCAAGGGTTACCTGGATGGCAACGATGCTGGTGGATCGCTTTCCGGGTGGCGGGTGCGGTGGTAACCGTTCCTATCGCGGAAGAGTTGTGCTTTCGAGGTTACCTGTTGCGAAAACTGGTTTCAGCGGAGTTCGAATCGGTTGATCCGAAGCGATTCACCTGGCTGTCTTTTCTGCTCTCGTCGATCCTGTTCGGTGTGCTGCATCGGAACTGGATCGCCGGCATTCTCGCCGGGATGGGCTTTGCGATAGTGGTGTATCGGCGCGGACGGCTGACTGACGCCATCGTCGCGCATTCTGCCTGCAATGCGATGGTGGCGGCATACGTGATACTGACGAACAGTTGGGGACTATGGAATTAGCGCCTCGAGCTTTCCGTCTCACGACCGGCGCGAGCGCGGCCGTCCTCTCGATTTTAGCGGCGGCCTTAATCGCCGGTTCCATCCTGTATCTACATATCGCCGCTACTCATCCCGGTGTGCTTGCGGAGGGTCGAGCATTCGGCGGGACGGTCAAGGTGATTCCGTGGCGCTTTTTGGTCGGCGCGACGATGTGGGCAGCCGCCGTGCTAATGTGGAGCTTGGTACTCCAGCGGATGTTTCCCCTGGACGCATCCGAGCAGACGATATCGCGCGGGCTCTGGTTCGATTCGTTGTGGTTCGGGGGAGAACTGGCGCGCCAGCTGAGCTGGATCCCCCTGTGTATCGCCGGTCTCATCCTTGTAAAGCGGCACCTGCTGGGCGACTTCGAGTTGATTGCGCCGAACGCGATGCCGCGCGTGATGTTGGTGATCGTGGGCATCGTGGCCGGTGATTTTCTGGCCTATGCAAGTCACATCGCGCGGCATCGATTCGATTTTCTGTGGAATTTTCATGCCGTTCATCACTCGCAAAGAGAGCTGAACTTGTTCACGCAGCATCGCTTTCACGACGTTGATACCATCGCCGATCTGGTAATCAGGACTCTGCCCCTGATGCTGCTGACGCCGGATCTTGTCGTGATCGGCGTTTACAATACCGTGGCGCTGATCCACTTCCGGCTGTATCACTCCCCGATCCGATCGAACTACGGACCGTTGCGATACATCCTGGTGACGCCGCAGTCCCATCGGATTCATCACGCGAGCGATCCGCGCCTGCAGAACAGCAACTTTGGGATTTTCTTCAGCCTGTGGGATCACATTTTCGGGACCCAGCATCGCGCCTACGATCAGTATGACGCACCGCTCGGCCTTCAGGACTCCAGTTTTCCGGCCGAACAAGATGCTTCCGCGGGCGAATTTGCCGCGGTGTACGCGGCGCAGCTGGTTTATCCTTTCGCCAGACTTTTGCGCCTGACGACATCCGAGCCGGCGCCAGAGTTAGTCAGCAACAAAGGGTTTGAAATAACCAAGTCAATCCGCTAGATCATTCGTGCCGTTCGGGGAGGATGGATTCGATGAAAGATTCGTTGCGAGTCGCTGGGGTTGTGGCGTTGATGGTATTCGTTCTCGCACCCGGAGCAGCCTTCGCGGGTCTCACAGTGCCTGAGCTCGATCCGAGCATGAGCATCGCGGGGTTGGCGTTGCTCGGTGGTACGGCCGCCTTTGTAATCGAGCGCTATCGCCGGCGCGCAAAGTAGATCAGTCGTGCCATTTCGGGGAGGAACAGATTCGATGAAGGATTCATTGCGAATCGCCGGGGTTGTGGCGCTGATCGTATACGTTCTTGCACCTGGAGCAGCCTTCGCGGGTCGCCCAGTGCCTGAGCTCGATCCGAGCATGAGTGCCGCGGGGTTGGCATTGCTCGGTGGTACGGCCGCTTTTGTAATCGAGCGTTATCGCCGGCGCACGAAGTAAAATCCCACCGTCCCCTGAGCGGCTTGGCCGCAAACATTCGCTGTTCGACTGTCGGGTAATCTCGTTCGCCAACCCTGCAAAGCGCTACCGGCTTTGCAGTTCAGATAGGAATCGCTCCTTCAATCCATCGAACGGGCCGTTTGACATGAACAGCGCGACGTCGCCGGCGTGGGCGTCGGCGAGCATCCGCTCGAGGATCTCCTCGTTCGACAAGCATGCCGTCGCATTCGGGCCGCGTGCGGTGATTGCATTCGCCAGTGCGCCGGTCTCCAGCCGCTCGGCCGGGGCGATCGGATCGTTCTCCTTGAAATAGACGGGGCCAAGGTAAACGCGCGACGCGTGGTCGAACGCGGCGGCGAATCCATCCTGAAAAACGTTGCGCCGCGCCGTGTTCGAGCGCGGCTCGAATGCTGCCAGTATCCTCCGGCCGGGAAAGCGTTCGGCAATCGCCTCCAGCGTGACGCCGATCGCGGTCGGATGGTGCGCGAAGTCGTCGACCACTGTCACGCCCGCCGCCTCTCCGATCACCTGCTGCCGGCGCACGACGCCTTTGAAGGTGCGCAGTCCAGCCGCAATCTCGTCGCCGGAGACTCCAAACGCGCTGAGCAATACGTAAACGCCGAGCGCGTTCGCGACGTTCATTCGGCCACCGATCGGCAGATGGATCGAATCGTGAATTCGAGCGCCGCCGCGCGTCACCGAAAATCGCGCGCCGTCGGCACCCACCGTGATATCCGCCGCGCGGTATTCGCCCTCGCGCAGTCCGTAGGTCAGCCGTCGCGCACGCGATTGCGAGCTAACTTCGAGCGCGTGCGGAAAATCGGCGCATACCGCGAGCACGCGCGACGAATCCATCTGAGCGACCAGTGCTCGGAAACTCGATTTCACGTGATCGAGATCGCGATAGATGTCCGCGTGATCGAATTCGACCGCCGTGATGATCGCGCCGCGCGCGCCGTAATGTAGAAACTTCGGGCCCTTGTCGAAAAACGCGGTATCGTACTCGTCGCCCTCGATCACGAAGTCGTCGCCGCTGCCCAGCCGGTAGTTCGATCCAAAATCGACCGCGACTCCGCCGACCAGCATCGAAGGATCGCGGCCCGCCGCTTCGAGCACGTGCGCCATCATCGCGGTTGAGGTGGTCTTGCCGTGCGTCCCCGCGACCATCAACACGCGCCGGTCCTTCAGAAAGAAATGCCACAACGCCTCGGGCATCGAGAGATACGGAATCGGCGACGCGAGCAGCGCGACGGCTTCGGGGTTGCTCGGCACGATCACGTTGCCTACAACCGCCAGGTCGGGCGCGGAGGACAGATTCGCGGGCGAAAATCCCGTCATCAATTCGACCCGCGAATTTCGGAGCAGCGACGCCGTCGGCTCGTAGAGCTGATGGTCGGAGCCGGTGACCGAAAATCCGCGTTCCACCAGCATGCCGGCCAGCGCGGCCATCGCGGTACCGCCGACGCCGATCAGATGCACGCGCCGGGCCGACGCGGGAATGCGCGCGAGGCGTGATGCGCTTGCGGAATCAGCCACCGTCGAGAGCGTCCATGATCAGGTCGTGAATCTTCGGGCGGAAGTCCCGAATTTTCTGATTGTCGCGACGCGGATGAACGCGATTGGTCAGCATCGAGATCGCAATTTCGCGATCCGGCTCGATCCAGATCGACGTTCCGGTGAATCCCAAATGGCCCACCGCGCCCGGCGAAAAGCGGCGCCCCGAGCTGGAGTTCTCGGCCGACGGCGTGTCCCATCCGAGCGCCCAGGTCGAGCCGGGCACGGTCGTATCGCGCGTCCAGAACTCGCGGATTATTTTCCGCGGCACGAAATCGGAACGTCCCGCATAGCAGGCGATCAACACACTGGCGATACGATCGACCTCGCGCACCGGCGCGAACAGTCCGGCATGCCCGGCCACTCCGCCCATCGCGAAGGCGTTCTCGTCGTCAACCTCGCCGAGCAGCAGGCGCTTGCGCGAAGGACAAATTTCGGTCGGCGCGAACATGTCGGGGACCGGCTCCAGGCGCCGCGATCGGACATGCGAGATATCTATATAGTCAGTCGCGCGCAGGCCTAGCGGGCGGAAAATTTTCTCGCGGCAGTAGCGGTTGAGCGCGACGCTCGCTACTTTTTCGATCGTCTCACCAAGCATGATGAAGCCGAGGTCGGAGTAAATCGTCTTGGTGGCGGGCGGCGCTTCCGGTTTCTCGCGATGGATTTCCTCGTAGGCGAACTCCTTGGCGCCGTAGCTCGCCATGAAGTTGACCCGTCCGCTCTTTTCGATCTCGGCAATCCGCTGGTAGAGCGGACGCCACGCCGCGAGCCCCGAGCAATGCGCCATCAGGTGGCGGAACGTGATGATGGTCTTGCCGTGCACACCGAAGTTCGGAAAGAAGCGCGTCACCCGATCGTGAAGGCGAAACTTGCCGTCGCGCGCCAGGATCATCAGCGCGACCGTCGTCGACAGCGCCTTGGTGAGCGACGACAAGTCGTACACGGTTTCGATTTTGGCCGGCGAACTGGCCGGCTCGATCGATCTGAATCCGAACGCGCCCTCGAACGCGACGTCCGTGCCGCGCCGCACGACCACCGTCGCACCGGGAATCACCCCCTGCTCGACTGCGTCGTTGAAAGCCTGCTTGACCTCACTCCATCCCAACGCCCAATCCTCCGCAAAATTTTCCCGTTAGCGCGTCACCGCCGGCTCGACAAAAATAATCCGGCGCGCGGCGGAATCTATTCGCGCAACGACGCCGAACGGGATCGTAAAATTCTCGGTGCCATGCCCCGCCTCGACGCCGTACAGCACCGGGCATCCGAGGCCCGCGGTCTGCTCGGCGGCGAAGCGCGCGATCATCCGGTTCTCCTGTTCGTTGCCGTCGATCGCGCGAATCGCGCCAAAAACAATTCCCGCAAGTCGCCTGAGTGCGCC
>DATNLS010000331.1:0-4203 GCA_035602775.1 Candidatus Acidiferrales bacterium
CCGAGTCCGTTGAAGAACTCGAGATCGCGCCGCGGCAGCAAAATATCCGCTGGACGTCTCGCGCGCGTTCGCGGCGGCGGCGGACTTGCCGCCGGCTGGAACGTTTCCAGCCGCTTGACCTGCTCGGACAAGGTCCCGCGCCGGCTCAGCAACACCGCTCGCGCCACGGTCTGCAGCACGCTGCGCAGCTCAGCGGAAACCAGGTCGGCGCGCAGCACGAATATGCTTCCGCCCGCGCCCTGCCCGTCAGCGAGCGCACGCGACGGCACCGTTCGCACGAGACCCTCGAGCGCGCCTTGCAGTTCCTGATGGTACGACGGCGGCCGCTCGTTGAGGATCACCAAATCGACGCTCAGCCGCTTCATCCGCCAGTATTCATGCGCGCGAACCAGCTCGCGCACGATCTCGAGATCGTCGGTGTCGTCGATCCGCACCAGCACGATGGGCAAGTCGCCGGAAATTCCGGCGGGCCATAGCTTGGACTGGCCGCCCTCGCCTCGCCGAAGCAGGTCGGACGAAGGCCGCAGGGTCGGATCCGAATAGAGCACGCGGTTGGCGATGCGCTGAAAGAGATGCGCTTCGTCGGCGTTAACCCGCAGATGGTGCAATTGCACTTGCGCCTGGGTCCACGCCAGCGTCACCGCGCGCTCGAAGGCGCTCGAGTCGTGATGCTTGTCTACCAGGTCGATCACTTCGGCCCGGCTCGGCGCGACGATAGTCCAAAACGCGACGCGCGCGGTCGCGCCGGCCGGGATGCGCAGGCGCCGGCGGACGCTGAAGATCGGATCGAGCACGGTGCCCACGGTATCCGAGAGCGGCCGCCCGTCGATCACCGAAACCGCGTCGCGGAGGTCGCGACCGCGGCCGAGAAATCGCGCGCGGTCGGTCTCGAACTGAATCTCGCCCACGGTTTCGCCTTCGGTCACCGCCAGATGCGCCGCCCAGATTGGCACCTCGCTGGGCGATCGCAGCCGCCGCGTCGCCAGAATCGCGCCGACCTCGGCGTCGAACTCCGTCTGCACGAACATCTTGGAGAAAGCCGGATGCGCCGTGTCGGCCGCCGCGGGCGCCAGCACGACTTCCGCGTACGAGGTCAACTCGACCTCGCGCACGCGGCTGCCGAGATTCGTGATCGACACACGCCGGACTTCGGCGTCGTCCTCGGGCGACACCGCCACTTCGAGCGTCGTTGTCATGGTGCCGTCGCGCCGCACGATTTCCGCGCGATCCTCGGAGAACTCGACTTCGTAACTGTCCGCCTCGACCCCGGCCGGCTGAAAACCCGCCGACCAGACCTTGCCGCTCTGCACATCGCGAACGAAGACGTACGTCCCCCACGAATCGCGAGTCACGTCCTCGTGCCATCGCGTAACCGCCAGGTCTTGCCAGTGGCTGAAGCCCGATCCGGCCGCCGTGATCATCACGGTGTACTTGCCGTTGGATAAAAGATGCGTCCGCGGGATCAGATCGTGCGGCGAATGGAAGCGGCGAATCGTCGGCGGCGCGCTCTCGCGAACGTTGGCGGCCGACTTGACCTCTTCGGCACGCGGGCGCGCCACCCCGACGTCGCGCGGCGTTCGCTCCTGGAGCAGCAACTCGGTCGCCTGGATGATCGGCTCAGCGTGAAACCGCGAGCGCATCGCGCCGTCGTTAAGCGCGTCGGCCAGCGCGACCAGCGTCATGCCCTGATGATGCGCCATGTAGGCGCGCACGATCGCGACGCTCTCGCCTTCGGGAACGCGCGACGGCGTATAGTCCAGCGCCTCGTACCAGCCGAAGTGGCCGCGGCCGCCCGCGGCGAGCAGCCGGGAGAAGTTCCGCGCGGCAGCCTCCGGATCGACCATCGCCGCCAGCGCAGTCGCATACGGCGCGATTACCGCATTCTCGCTGAGCCCGCGTTTGAGCCCGAGACCCGGCACGCCGAAGTTGGAGTATTGATAGGTGAGCTCGAGGTCGCGCGCGTTGTACGCCGACTCCGAAATTCCCCACGGCATGCCAAGATCAGCGGCATAGGCCATCTGCCGGCGCACCACCAACCGAGTAGTCTGCTCGAGCAGGCTGCCGGCCGGCGCTCGCATCACCAGCGACGGCATCAGGTACTCGAACATCGAGCCCGACCACGAAATCAGCGCCGAGCCGCGATCGACCGGGGTCATCGCACGTCCCAGCCTGAACCAGTGCCGCGCCGGAATTTCGTCCTTGGCGATCGCGACGAAGCTCGCCAGCCGCGCCTCGGACGCAAGCAGGTCGTAGCAATTGGGATCGAGACTGCCGTCAGTTACGCGATAGCCAATCGACAGAAGCTGGCGCGCGGGGTCGAACAGAAAGTCGAACTTCATCGCGTCGAGCATCTTGCCGGCGGTCGCGGCGAGTTCGGTCAGCCGCCGCTCGAGCGCATTGGCGGCGTCGCTCGCGCGCGAAAGCTCGACCCGCTCAACCGCCGGGTCACGGCTTGCCACGTCATTATATATGTCCGGCAAATCGCCCAGCGCCGGTATCGGATCGGTTGGCGTCTCGCCAGTCCCGCGAGTTGCCAACGGCCTCAGCAACTCGACATCGCGCTGATGACTGCGGACGCAAGCGCCCAGTGCCTCCGCCCATACGAGCACGTCGCCGGCCGCGGCGTCGGCGCGCTCGAGCGTCAGCGCGCGTGCGATGTCGACGATCGAGTCGCTCTCGGCCGCAAGTTCTTCCAGCCACGCGGTAAGTTCGTTGACCGTCGGAGGCTCCGACTGGATCAACGGCGCCATGGTCTCGAGCACTTCTTCGAGCTGCCTGGGCGTGACAGTGTGGCTGCGGCGGTCGGCGGTCAACGCCGGCAGTGACTCGCGAATGAGTGCGATCGAATCTTCGACGCCCTTGAGCCATTGATGGTCGGCCACTGGGTGCGCGATCATTTCGCGGCATGCGTTACCCAGCGCGATCAGATGTCCCGCCAGATTGCCGCTGTCCACCGACGACACATACTTGGGGTCCAGCGGCCGCAGGTCACGCGTTCCGTACCAGTTGTAGAAATGCCCGCGGAACAGTTCCATCCGCTTCATCGTGTCGAGAGTCGCGCCCAGGCGCTCGACGGTCTCGTGCGTTCCGATCCAGCCGAAGTCGTGCGCCGCGATGATCGACAACAGATAGAGGCCGATGTTGGTCGGCGACGTCCGATGAGCCAGCACGGGCTTGGGGTCTTCCTGATAATTATCGGGCGGGAGCATGTTATCTTCCGCCGTCACGAACTGCTCGAAGAACCGCCAGGTGCGGCGAGCGCTCAGCCGCAGCGCCACCGTGTCGGCCGACGTCAGCGCCTTGGTGCCCTCGACCGGCGGCGGCAGACTCGTCCATCGAGCGATCGCCGGCGACAGAATCCACAACACCACGAACGGCAGCGCGATCACTCCGCCGCCGCGACCGACCCATGCGACGAATGCCGCAGTCGCGAGTGCGAGCGCCAGCCCGCCGGCCATCGTCGCGTAAAAGCCACGAACGTCCTGCCGCTTCATCCGCTTCGCCTTCGCCGCCGTCGTCCACTCGAGCATCAGCCGATGACTGACGAACAGGCGGTATAGCGTGCGCACAATTGCGTCGGTCATCAGCCACGCCTGATGCGCCAGCAGGATCATCAGCATCGCGAGCTGCGAGGCTCCCATCACAAAGTCGGTGGCGACCGCGCGGATGTGACTGCGCTTGGAGATGTCGCGGCGGCGCGGAATGATTCCGGTGACGAACGGGAGCATCGGCGCCGTTGCGATCGTCGCGACGATGAACACGGTCCACATCGCGGCGACGGCCGGCGGCAGCGTCCATCCGGCGACCAGCGACAGCAACACGAATGGCGCCGACAGCGTACGGCGCAGGTTGTCGATCATCTTCCAGCGTCCGAGCGACGGCATCGTCGAGCGGCCGTCCCGCGGTTGCGAGGCATCCGGTCCGCCATTGGAGGCGTGCGCGCGCCCAAGAATCCACGGCAGCAATTGCCAATCACCGCGAGCCCATCGATGCTGACGCGCGGCGGCAACGTCGTAGCGTGCCGGAAACTCCTCGACCAGCTCGACGTCGGAGATCAATCCCGAGCGCGCGAAAGTTCCTTCGAAAAGATCGTGGCTCAGGAGCGTGTCGTCGGGAACGCGGCCCGCGAGCGCGGCTTCGAACATCTCGACATCGTAAATCCCCTTGCCGCTGTATGAGCCTTCATCGAGAAGATCCTGGTAA
>DATNLS010000362.1:0-3811 GCA_035602775.1 Candidatus Acidiferrales bacterium
TTCTGTTCAACGCGAGCGACTCGACTGGCAATCTACTCGTTTCAGGCAATATCGAAGCGCACGAAAGCGTCGTCAGCTTCAAGGCGGTGCAATCGCGCGTCGTCGAATTGCCCTTCGACGAAGGTCAGTGGGTGGCGGCCGGCACGCTGCTGGCGCGGCTCGACGACAGCGACTACCGCCAGCAGGTGGCAATCAACGAAGCCGCTCTGCAGGTGCAGGAACAGCAGCTTGCGTCGGCGATGCAAAAGCTCTCCGCCGCGCGCGCGACAGTAGCCGACGACAACGCCGACCTCGCTCAGAAAAATATCGACTACGTTCGCAGTCAGAAACTCTGGGGTGACAAAATTATTTCGGGCGACCAGCGCGACCACACCGACACCGCGCTCAAGCAGTCGAGTGCCGCGATGCAACGGGACCAGGCGATGGAGCGCAGCGCGCAACAGGACATCGAGGTCGCCAAGGCGAACATCCGCAGCGCCAGGGAAAATCTCGAGCTGGCGAAGATCATGCTCGGCTACACCACCCTGCGCGCGCCGTTCTCGGGCGTCATTCTCACGCGGCAGACCGAGCTCGGCGAAGTGATGCAGCCGGGCACGCCCGTCGTCACGCTGGCCGACCTCGATCACGTGTGGCTGCGCGCCTACGTGGCCGAAACTGATCTCGGTCGAATCCGATGGGGCCAGGCGGCGACGATTCATACTGACACCTATCCCGACAAAGCGTACCCGGGGCAGATTTCCTTCATCTCTTCAGAGGCCGAGTTCACGCCCAAGAGCGTCGAGACTCACAAGGAGCGCGTGACGCTGGTCTATCGAATCAAGATCGACGTGCAAAATCCCCGGCACGAATTGAAACCCGGGATGCCCGCGGACGCGACAATTCACCTCGGCCCTCCGGTGCAAAGCGGCAACAGTCGTGAATGACAAGACCGTCGTCGTGCGCGACCTGGTGAAGGATTTTCCGGGCGTCCGCGCGATCGATCACCTGAGCTTCGAGGTCGCACCCGGCGAAATCTTCGGTATCGTCGGACCCGACGGCGCCGGCAAGACGACGACCATGCGCATCCTCGCCGGAGTGCTTCCGCCCGATGCCGGCACCGCGAGTGTCGCACAACGCGACGTGGTCGCCGATCCCGAAGGCGTCAAGCATGTGATCAGCTACATGCCGCAGCGCTTCGGCCTCTACGAAGACCTGACGGTGGACGAGAACATCCGGTTCTACGCGGACCTGTTCCTCGTGCGCAGACAGGAGCGCGAGGCGCGCGCTGCCGAACTTCTGAAAGCGTGCGGCATGAGCGAGTTCCGCGCGCGGCAGGCCGGCAAGCTCTCCGGCGGAATGAAGCAAAAGCTCGGGCTGGTCTGCGCGCTGATACACACGCCGCGCGTGTTGCTGCTCGACGAGCCGACCAACGGCGTCGATCCGGTTTCGCGCCGTGAATTCTGGGCGATGCTCTACTCACTCGTCGGCCAGGGCGTCACCGTCGTCAACTCCACCGCGTACCTCGACGAAGCCGAGCGATGCCATCGCGTCGCGCTGCTTCATCAGGGGCGTCTGCTCTTCTGCGACTCGCCCGCGCGCCTCAAGTCACGCTTGCAGGGCTCGGTGGTGTCGATTGTGTCGTCCGAAGCGCGCCGCGTTCGCGACGAACTGGCCGCCGCCGACGGTGTCTCGAGCTTGGTAATGGTCGGCGACGCGGTTCATCTGTTCGTCGACGATGCCGATCGGCGTATCCCTGATTTCCGCGCGCGGCTGACAGGCGGTCAGATTTCGTTTGACGAGATCGTCCGCGTCACACCGACCATCGAGGATCTTTTTGTCGAGGCCGTACGCAAAGACTCGGCGCGGGCGGCTGCATGACGCGTCCCAACGGCAATTCGGTCGAGGTCGAGAACCTGGTGAAGCGTTTCGGCGATTTCACCGCCGTCGATTGCATTTCGTTTCAGACCCGCACCGGCGAGGTCTTCGGCTTTCTCGGGCCCAACGGCTCGGGAAAGTCGACCACGATTCGAATCCTGTGCGGATTGCTGCATCCAACATCCGGCCGCGCGATCGTCGCTGGTTACGAGGTGGTCGAATCGCCCGAACTGATTCGCCGCAACATCGGATACATGTCGCAGAAATTCTCGCTCTATGCCGATCTGACCGTGCTCGAGAACTTGCGCTTCTACGCGGGAATGTACGGCGTCCCGTCGGCCCAGTTACGCGAGCGCATCGATTGGGCACTCGAGATGGCGGGACTGCGCGGGCGCGAGTCGAGCCTCACCGGCACGCTGGCCGGTGGATGGAAGCAGCGCCTGGCACTGGGCTGCGCCGTTCTGCATCGCCCGCCGATCCTGTTTCTCGACGAGCCAACTTCGGGCGTAGATCCGCTCTCGCGCCGGCTGTTCTGGGAGTTGATTCAACAAATGAGCAGCGAGGGCGTCACCATCTTCGTCACCACGCACTACATGGACGAAGCCGAGTACTGCAACCGGCTGGCCCTGATGAACGGCGGCAAATTGATCGCGCTCGGCACGCCGACCGAACTCAAGCTCGGTTCGATCCAGGGATCGTTGCTGCTGCTCGAATGCGATAGGCTGGGCGACGCCATCGAACGCGTCCGCGGCCTCGACGGTGTTCGCGACGTCGCCGTATTCGGCAACGCGCTGCATCTCGTCGTCGCCGACGCCGCCGCTGCACCGGCGATTCGCGCGGCGCTCGAGGCCGACGCGATATCCGTCACGAGCCTCAAGGTAATTCGCCCCAGCCTGGAAGATGCGTTCGTCGCGTTGACTACTCGACGCGACGATGGCGTCGCTTCGGAGCTGTCGCCATGAATCTTCGCCGGCTGGTCGCCATCTCGCGCAAAGAAGTTTTGCAGGTGCTGCGCGACTCGCGCAGCCTGCTGATCGTCCTGCTGATGCCGCTGATGCTGATGACGACGCTCGGTTACGGCGTCAACCTCGACACCAAGCACATTCGGGTTTTCGCGCTGGATGAGGAAGGCAGCCAGGCAAGCCAGGATCTGCTCAAGCGCTTCCAGTCATCTGAGTATTTCGATCTGGCCGCGACCGTCACCGACTACCGCGCGCTGGGGGCCGCGCTCGATGATGGCCGATGCCAGCTCGCAATTGTGATTCCGTTCGATTTTTCCGCGCGCCTGCACGACGGGCGGCCGGTGAATATACAGGCTCTGGTCGACGGCTCCGATAACAACAGTGCAGAGCTCGCGATCGGATACGCGCAAGGGGTGGTCGCCTCCTACGGCGCCGTCGTTCAGGCGGAGTATCTGGTCAAGTCCCACGCGCCCACGGTGAATCCGGTGCTGTCGGTGGAAGCCCGGACCTGGTTCAACGAGGATCTCGAGAGCAAAAATTTCATCGTGCCCGGGGTCGCCGCAATCGTGATGGCGGTCGTCGGAGTATTGCTTACGTCGTTAACCGTCGCGCGCGAATGGGAGCGCGGCACCATGGAGCAGCTCATCTCGACGCCGGTGACCTCGCTCGAAATCATCATCGGCAAGCTGCTGCCCTACTTCGCGCTGGGGATGTTCGATACCACAGCCTGCGCGGCGATCGCCGTCTTCTGGTTCCAGGTCCCGTTTCGCGGATCGCTGATCGCGTGGAGCGTCGGCTCGGGAATTTACCTGATCGCGATTCTCGGGCTTGGATTCTGGATCTCAGTCGCCACCAAGAATCAGTTGGCCGCGAGCCAGATTGGCCTGGTGACTGCGTTCCTGCCTTCGTTCCTGCTTTCGGGATTCACTTTTCCCATCAACCAGATGCCGCTCGGCGTGCAGCCTTTCACTTATTTGATCGCGGCGCGCTACTAC
>DATNLS010000345.1:0-2464 GCA_035602775.1 Candidatus Acidiferrales bacterium
TCGAACGTCATCACCTGAGCGCACTCGAAGTGATCCTGTTCAACACGCATGGCGAATCGATCGGACGCGGCGGACATCCGCAGACGCTTGCCGATCGTTTGCGTTATGCGGCGCCGCCGACCAGTCGAAGTGAGTTCGAGCGGCGCGATCTGCGGGTGAAAGAGGAAATAAGTTTTCAGGGCGGCGACGGATATCTGCTATTCCTCACGCCGGCGGCGGCAACCGCTAGTATGCGACAGATGCTCGGCTTCGCGTTCGATGTGAGCGACGAGATCGGCAACGATCCGATCTACGCGGCGCCGGACTACGTGGCGGAATTTTTTGCGACGGTGGAGCAGGAGTTCACCGACCTGGTGGACGATCCTGACTACGCGGCATTGCTCAACCTGTTCGGCGCGAACCTGCTTTATCGCAGCGGATCGCGGCCACTGGCGCGGGAGGCGGAAGAATGGGGACGGGCGGCGAAGATTGCGCATCCCTCGCAATTAAGGGCGATACCGAACAACGCGATTTTGCAGCAACTCGGCTTCATGGCGAACACGATTCACGGAGTTGGGCGTGCGGTCTCGAAGGACCCGGAATTGTTTCAGGCGATGCGCACCCGCTCGGCACGCTTCCGACGCGCATTGCAAATGGTCGCGGCGGCTCTGGATCACACGGAGATCGACGTGTTGCGCGCGTATATCAACACGCTCAATCCGGCGATGTGGCTCAATGGGGCGGGACGCACGCGGAGTCCGGCCCGGGCGCGGGCGCTGCGCGAATTGGCGCAACTGACGGGACGCCTTAATCGATACGACCAACTGGCGCGCCTCGCGCGGCGGCTGCAAGCGGATCAGCTGTGGCTACTAGAGGCGATCGAGCCGGCCGAGACCGCGCAGCGTCGGCGTCTGATTTTGCTGCATGGAATCCGGGTCGCGGTGATCCAGCGCATCTGCATGCTGGCAACTGAGATTCCGAATTTCAGCCCGCAGCTTGGAGTGACGCGCGACGACATTCTGACGCGGATCCTGGAGCTCGAGGTACCGAGTGCGGTAGAAAGGCTGCGGCTGATCTTTCCGCATGCCGATGGCGACGCGGATCCGCGAAGTGATTTCGGCGAACCATCGCAATATAAGCCCGAGCCGGCGCTGTCGTACGCCGTCGAGCATGACGCGCTATTCGGACCGATGCTGAAGCTGTTTGATTTGGCGCGGCGCATCGGAACCGCGATCACTTACGAGATTGGCGCGATTGGGTAGACCTACACTAGACACCCAGGATTGGTTGCGCGGGCAAATCCGATTTGGATTCACCCGCGCTCGACGCTCCGATTAACTACGCCGACGTCCTACTATCAACCGCCGCGCGAGGCTCGGACGGCATCAGGGGCTCAGGATTCAGTTCCTTCAGCGCCGGCATCACCTCTTTGGCGAACAGTCGCATACTCTTCTCGGCCATCGCCATAGGCATGGCGCCGTACTTGAAGATGAACATTATCTCGTCGGTGCCGAATGCCTTAGCTAGTTCCGTCGCTCGCGCAATCGTCTGTTTGGGAGTGCCCCACGGATGGCTGTTGTAGAAACCTTGCTTGAATGGTGACGCATCCTTGCGCAACGCATCGGATTGCGCGCCATAGGACTCGTAGCCCTTGATGTCCTTAAGATGGGTACCTAGCAGCTCGTAGTGACGCAGCGCCGAATCGGCATATTCCACCATGTGTTGCTTCGCACCAGCCTCAGCTTCGGCATTGGTCTCTGCAACATAAGTCCATAGCGCGAGCTTGGTATGACTCGGCGCGAAGCCGGCATCACGCCGCAATAAAGCGTAACGACGCATGTTCAACAGCGCTACATCGAGGCTCGTAGTTGGGATCGTGAGCGGTCTCACCCCGTGTTTCGCGATGATCTGTACCGTCTGCTCCGTGCCACCCGCGCACCATAGGTTCGCGCTTAGGTCGTGCTCGGGTTGAGGCCGCAAACGTAGGCCGTGGATCTTATAGAACTCCCCTTCGAATTCGCACTTACCGGTGGCTAAGAGTTGTGTGAGCACCTGCAATGACTCATCGAACCTAACCCTGGCCTCGTTCTGATCGATACCTAGCCCAGCATACTCGCGGCGCCCTAGCCCTCGGCCTACACCACAAATGATCTCCCGGTCCGGGCCGAGGAAGGCGTCGAGCATGTTGACGTCTTCGGCGACGCGCACCGGATTATGCCATGGCAGCACCGTGACCATCGTTCCCAGATCCACGTGCTTGGTGATGCCCGCGATATAGGTAAGGTACTGCAACGGATTCGTAACCATCGTGTACGGCGTGAAGTGATGCTCGATGGTCCACACTGAGTCGAAGCCGCAGTCGTCGGCGATACGAGCGATGCCGATTTCTTCGTTGAAGATCTCGCGGTCCGAGCGTGCGGCACGCTTGGCCACGGACTTACCCTGTTCTTCAGCCTCGTAGCGGTCCCAGTCATTGTAATTCTGA
>DATNLS010000248.1:0-8311 GCA_035602775.1 Candidatus Acidiferrales bacterium
CCAACAAATATCGCGTGCGCGGATGATCGAACGATCCAAACTTGAGCGAGTTCATACTAGCGACTGGCCGCGCGCCCATCGTGAAAATGTCGCGCAGGATTCCGCCGACCCCGGTCGCCGCGCCCTGGTACGGCTCGACGAACGACGGATGGTTATGGCTTTCGATTTTGAACACCGCCGCCCAGCCGTCGCCGACGTCGATCGCGCCGGCGTTCTCGCCCGGCCCCTGCACAACGAGTTCACTCTTCGACGGCAGCTTTCGCAGATGACGGCGCGACGATTTGTACGAGCAGTGCTCCGACCACATCACCGAAAAAACGCCAAGCTCGGTGTAAGTCGGCGTGCGCCCGATGATCTCCTGAATCTTGTGATACTCGTCGGGCGCAAGCCCGAACGTTCGGGCCTGCTCGACATCGACTTTCGGCTCGCCCGCAAGCGACACAGGATGCTCGCTCATCGAGCGCTCCCCGCAATCGACTGAAAAATCTTGAGCCCGTCGGTGCCACCGAGCATCGCTTCCACCGCATGCTCGGGATGAGGCATCAAGCCAAAAACGTTGAAGCGCTCGTTGGCGACGCCCGCAATCGAGCGCATCGAGCCGTTGGGATTCGCCGCGTCGCTCTCGCGCCCGTCGGCATCGACGTAGCGCAAGATCACCTGCCCGCGCTCTTCCATCTGGCGCAACTCATCTTCGGGCGCGACGTACAATCCTTCGCCGTGCTTGATCGGCAGCCGCAGCACGTCGCCCTGCCTGGTCGCGCGTGTGAACGGGGTGCTCGCGTTTTCGACTCGCAGCCAAACGCGCTCGCATACGAAGGAGAGCGAGCGGTTGCGCGTGAGCGCGCCGGGCAGCAGATGCGCCTCGCATAGAATCTGAAAGCCGTTGCAGGTGCCGATGACCAGCCCGCCGTCGGCCGCGAACTTCGCCACGCTCTTCATGATCGGCGAGAAGCGCGCGATCGCGCCGGTGCGCAGGTAGTCGCCGTAGCTGAACCCGCCTGGCAGCAGAATGCAATCGACGCCGGCGAGCGATTCGTCCTTATGCCAGAGGATTCGCGCGTCCTGGCCCATCACGTCCGCGAGCGCGTGAATCGCATCGCCGTCGTCCAGCGAGCCGGGGAATCGCACGACGCCCCACTTCATTCGCCGTTCACCTCGAAGCGGTAATCCTCGATGACCGGGTTGGCGAGCAGCGCCTCGCACATCTTCTTCGCCTCGTCGCGCGCCTCCGACGCAGTGCGCGCATCGATTTCCAGCGTGATGTACTTGCCGACTTTGACGCCCGAGACGTTTTTGAAGCCGAGACTCTGGAGCGAACTTTCAACCGCGCGCCCTTGCGGGTCGAGGATTCCCTTGCGAGGCGTCACGAACACTCTTACTTGCAACTCACTCCCTCTGGCGCGCGTCGTTCAGCCACTAGTTTTCCACCCGCCGCAGCATTTCGTGATATGCCTCTTCGACGCCGCCCAGATCACGGCGGAAGCGATCCTTGTCGAGTTTCTGCCGCGTCGCCTTGTCCCAGAAGCGGCAAGTGTCGGGACAAATCTCATCGCCTAGCAGAACCTCGCCGTGATGGCGCCCGAACTCAAGCTTGAAATCGACGAGGATCACGCCGCGCTCGTCCAGGAATTTTGTGAGGATGCTATTGACCTTCAGCGCCATCGCGTCGACCTGCTTCAGCTCTTCGGCGGTCGCCCATCCGAAAACGATCGCATGCTCGGCGATGATCAGTGGATCGTCGAGCGGGTCTGACTTGTAGTAGTACTCGACAATCGAATGTGGCAGCGGTTCGCCTTCTTCGCGCCCGAGGCGCTTGGCCATCGAGCCCGCAACGATATTCCGCACCACCGTCTCGACCGGAATAATCTGCAGGCGCTTACAAAGCATCTCGCGGTCGTTCAAGCGGCGGACGAAGTGCGTCTTCACGCCCTCCTTCTCGAGCAGCGTGAAGAACAACTCCGACATGCGGTTGTTCATCACGCCCTTGTCCTCGATGGTGTCCTTCTTCTTGCCGTTGAAGGCGGTCGCATCGTCCTTGAAGTAGGCGATTACGAGGTCGGGGTCGGACGTGGAGTAAAGTTTCTTCGCCTTGCCCTCGTAAACCATTTCGAGTTTCTGCGGAGTTTCCACGTTGCGTTCTCCCTTATGCAGGATTGGAATACCTTAATCTAATCATCTTACCCACCGGTGGCCTCATCACAACGAAGCCGGCGCCAGTTGTCCACAAACCGAGCCACGAGCGCTGTGGATAGCGCGCATATTCAAGATGACCGGTTCCCCTTCCCTTCAGGCGGCGCGAATTGCTCGACCAGCTTCTCCGCCAGCCCGACATAGCTGCGCGGATTCAACTCGCGCAGCGCGCGCTTGGCGCCGTCGTCCAGCGGCAGCGTCGCGATGAATTCCTCGATAACTCGCCGATTGATCGGCCGGCCGCGCGTCAGTTCCTTCAGCGTCTCGTACGGCTTTGGCAGCCCGTGGCGGCGCATCAGAGTCTGAATCGCCTCGGCGACGACCTCCCACGCCTGCTCGGCCTCGAGGTCCTCGGCAATCCGAGCCTCGTTGACCTCGACGCGCTCAAGGCCGCGCTCCAACGACGCCAGCGCGACCACCAGATGCCCGAATGCCGTGCCCATCGCGCGTATCGCCGTACTGTCGGTCAGGTCGCGCTGCCATCGCGAGACCGGCAGCTTCGCCGCCAGGTGATCGAACAGCGCGCTCGCGATTCCGAGGTTGCCTTCGCAGTTCTCGAAGTCGATCGGATTGATCTTGTGCGGCATGACCGACGAGCCGGTCTCGCCCGCGACGGCCTTCTGCGCGAAGTAGCCGATCGAGATGTAGCTCCACATGTCGCGGCAGAAGCCGAGCAGGATCGTGTCGATGCGCATCAGGATGCCGAACAGCTCGGCGATAAAATCGTGGCTTTCTATCTGCGTGGTCAGCGGATTCCAGGTCAGGCCGAGGCGCTCGACGAAATTCTGCGAGTGCGCGATCCAATCGACTTCGGGATGCGCGAAGTGATGTGCGTTGAAATTCCCGACAGCGCCGTTGAGCTTCCCCAGAAATTCCTGGCGGCGAAGCTGCGAGAGCTGGCGCGCGAGGCGCGTCGCGAATATCGCCAGCTCCTTGCCGACCGTCGTCGGCGACGCTTCCTGGCCGTGCGTCCGCGCCATCATCGGATGCGCCTTGTACCGATGCGCCAGCTTGACGATCGGCGCGTTGGCCGCTTCGAGCCGCGGTGTCAGGTCGTTCGCCACGAACTCCTTGAGGATGAGCGCGTAGGCTAGGTTGTTGATGTCCTCGGAGGTGCAGGCGAAATGCACCATCTCGATCGGCAGCGTCGCGTCGATCGTGGCGACGCGTTCTTTGACGAAATACTCGACCGCCTTGACGTCGTGATTGGTGGTCGCCTCGAGTTCCTTCACGCGGCGCGCATCGTCGAGCGTGAAGTCCTCGTAAACGGCGCGGAGCTTTCTCGCCGTCGCGGTGGGAATCGATTTCAGCGCGCTGATCTCCGGATGCTCCGCGAGCGACAGGTACCATTCGATCTCGACGCGGACGCGGTAGCGAATCAGCGCGAACTCGCTGAAATACGCCTCCAAGCTCCGGGTGCGCGCGCGGTAGCGGCCGTCAATTGGCGTCACCGCGGTCAATGCCGCGTCGGTCTGGGTTGGTTTGTCTTTCACGCTGTGCTGATAGAACTAAATTACGCGACGCCGCAGGCGCAATCGAGAGGCCCACGTCGCTCAGCGGCCGGTGTGTCCGAAGCCGCCGGGGCCGCGCGCGCTGGGCGCGAGTTCGTCGACCTCGACGATGTCGGCCCGAACGACAGGTGAAATAATGAGCTGGGCGATACGATCGCCGGGTAGGATCACGATAGGCTGCTCACCTAAATTTACAAGTAATACTTTAACTTCTCCCCGGAAGTCGGCGTCGATGGTTCCGGGCGAGTTGATGAGCGCGAGGCCCTCTTTCAGCGCGCGTCCGCTGCGCGGGCGTACCTGGCCCTCATAGCCAACGGGAATCTCGATGGCGATCCCCGTCGGAACGGCGCGACGCTCGCCCGGCGCCATCTCGGTTGACGCACTGATGTCGGCCATCAGATCGATCCCCGCGGCATGCTCGCTCTGATAGGTCGGAAGCGGCAGCGCGGTTTTGCGCAGGCGCGCGATTTTCACGATCGGATTCATTCTTGCGATCGTATCGCGAATTGGCCGCGCGATGGCAAACGCTCATGGAAGCGCGCGGACGCAGACTTATTGAATGTGGAACCCACCGTGGGTTCCACACCTCCTTGGGCAGGGGTGACCCCTGCACCCGGTATTCGGAAAGAGAAGATGCGGGACTTCGTCCCTGTTAGAACGTCTGAAGGGGCGCGGCAGGGTATTGACAGGAAATTTTTTTTCGGCCGAGCGGCTGCGGAACATTCAAAACCGAAAATCAAGTGGGTTTCTGCGTTGCGAGTGGCGCGCGCCGCCTGTTAGCGAACATGGTTGGAGGCTCTGGAAAATGGTGAGCGCGATTTCGAACGATCCTTATCTGTCGAAGGGGTTTGAGCCGATTCCGATGGAATGCGACTGCGCGCATTTGACGATTGAGGGGAAAATTCCGGCGGACCTCGAGGGAACCTTGTATCGCATCGGTCCCAATCCGCAGTTTGCGCCGCGCGCGCATTACAATCCGCTCAATGGAGACGGGATGGTGCATGCGTTCCGCGTGCACAACGGAAACGTTTCCTATCGCAATCGTTGGGTGCGGACGCAGCAGTGGACGCTCGAACATGCGGCGGGCCGAGCACTGTTCGGCACTTCGGGCATGCCGTCGGATTCGGATTCGAGTGTCGCCGGCATGCGAACGGACGGCGTCGCCAACACAAACATCATCTGGCATGGAAACAAGCTGCTGGCGGTGGAGGAAGGTCATGCACCGATTCAACTGGATCCCGTATCGCTCGAAACGAAGGGTCGCTGGTCTTTCAACGACAAACTGCCGCGGAACATGACGGCGCATCCGAAGATCGATCCTGAGTCGGGTGAGATGATTTTCTTTGCGAACTTTCCGACCGGACGTGTGAACAGCGATATCGAGTTTTATGTCGCAAACGCATCCGGCGAGCTGATTCGATCGCAGATGATCCACGGACCGTTCCCGGCACTGGTGCATGATTTCGCGGTGACTAAAGACTTTGTCGTCGTCGCGATGTGCCCGGTCACGGTATCGATCAAACGGGCGATGGCCGGCGCACCGCTGATCGCATGGGAGCCCGAAAAGGGCACTCACGTCGGAATCATACCGAGAAACGGAGGCGTCGAGGAGATCAGATGGTTCGAGGGCGGAGCGTGCATGGTGTGGCATCTGATGAATGCGTTCAACGAAAACGACCGGATTGTCGCCGACGTATCGCAGCAGGAGCTCCCGCTGTTTCCGTTCGCGGACGGATCCATGATTGATCATCGACGCGCCACGCAGTACCTGACGCGCTGGGAGTTCGATTGGTCGAAGCCGGGCCGCTTCACTGTGGAGAGATTGAGCGACGAGCGATGTGAGTATCCGCGCATCGATGAGCGGCGCGCGGGTATGAGTTATCGGCATGGCTATGTCGCTTGCGTCGGCGGTCCGGGCAGCGACGACATTTTTCATCGAGGCATCGGGCACTTCGATCACGTCGCCGGGCGGATGCGCGTCTATACGGCGGGCCCGCGCTTTGCGGTGGCGGAGCCGGTGTTCGTGCCGAAGCGAGACGGCTCAAGAGAAGGCGAAGGATATTTGCTGACGAACATTTTCGATGAAGATCGAAACGCGAGTCATCTCGCGATTTTCGACGCAGAAGAGATTGAGAACGGACCTATCGCGCGGGCGCATTTGGATCATCGCGTGCCGGTGGGATTCCATGGAAGTTGGCGGGCGGGCGATTCGTGATTGGGCGGGGTCGCGAACGCCTGAAGGAAGAAAAAGAAGCTGACGTCGCGAGTTCACAGCTTGAGTCGCAGAACCCTCACCTACTGGCCGCGCTGCGGCCAGCCGCCTCTCCCGTGAAACAACGGGAGAGGCAAGAGTTACGCGAGGGGGGCGAAGACTTCGCGGGAGATTTTCCGGCCTTTCAGGTCGCCCAGCAGGACCATCGCGAGTTTGTCGGGTTGGAACCAACTCGATGCCAGCTCGACGATGTTGTCGTTGGTGACGGATTCGATTCCGGCTGACAACTCTTCGAGTGAGACGTCGCGGCGGAAATAGATTTCGTTGCGCGCCAGGCGGTTCATGCGGCTGTCGGTGGATTCCATGCCCAGCAGCATGTTGCCCTGGAGCTGGCTTTTCGCGCGGGACAGTTCGGCGGGCTCGAGGCCGTTGAGTTCAACTTTGCGCAGTTCGGCGATCGTTACTTCGAGGACTTCGTCGACCCATTCGGGGTTGGTGCCGGCGTAGACGCCGAAGTAGCCCGAGTCGATGAACGACGAGATGAACGAGTAGATGCTGTAAACGCGGCCGCGCTTCTCGCGCACTTCCTGGAACAGCCGCGAGGACATGCCGCCGCCGAGCGCGGTGTTGAGCACGTAAGCGGCGTAGCGCAGGCGATGAGACTGGCTGATGCCGGGGCCGCCGATGCAGATGTGCGCCTGTTCGAGTTTTTTCTCGCGCGTCAGCACGAGCGGATGGTCGACCGGAGGCGAGAATTTCTCGACCTTGCCGTCGCCCGCGACGCCGCCGAACAGCCCGGCGCATTTCGCGGTGAGGCGTTCGTGCTCTACCTGGCCGGCCGCGGCGATAAAGACGCGGCTCGAGCGGTAGCGCGCCGCCATGAACGAGACGAGCAGCTCGCGATCGATTTTATTTACCGTCTCGACCGAGCCGAAAATCGGCAGCGCGAGCGGATGACCTTTCCAGAACTCCTCGTTGAACAGGTCGTGGATGAAATCGTCGGGCGTATCTTCAGCCTGAGAGATTTCCTGCAAGACGACCTGGCGTTCGCGCTCTATCTCGGCCGGATCGAATACCGAGTCGAGAAAAATATCGGCGAGCACCTCGGTCGCCATCTCGAGGTCCTTGCCGAGCACCTTGGCGTAGTAGCAGGTGAACTCCTTGCCGGTGAAGGCGTTGAGCACGCCGCCGACCGCGTCGAAAGCTTCGGCGATTTGCGCGGCGGTGCGCTTTTTGGTGCCTTTGAAAAGCAGATGCTCGATGAAATGCGAAGTGCCGTTTTCAGCCGGCTCCTCATAGCGCGAGCCGTTCTCCACCCAAATTCCAATCGACGAGGAAACCACTTGCGGCATCGCCTCGGTAAGAATGCGGACGCCGTTTCCGATAACGCTCTTTTGAATCATTCGCCGACTAATTTCCCTTGTTGGGTTCCTGTTCGGCCTCGCGCATCGAGAGCCGGATTTTGCCGCTGCGATCGACGTCGAGCACCTTCACTTTGATCTCGTCGCCTTCGTGCAGCACGTCTTCGACGCGGCGGATGCGCTCGTTCGAGATTTGCGAGATGTGCAGGAGACCGTCGGTGCCCGGCATTATCTCGACGAAGGCGCCGAACTCGACGATCTTGCGGACCACGCCGTCATAGATTTTGCCGACCTCGGGCTCGGCGGTGATCGCCTGGATCATGCTGATCGCTTTTTCCATCGCGGTGCCGTCCGCCGACGCGATCAGCACGGTGCCGTCGTCTTCGATATCTATTTTGCATCCGGTCTGCTCGACCAACCCGCGGATGACCTTGCCGCCCGGGCCGATCACTTCGCGAATCTTGTCGGGCTTGATGTGCAGGGTGACGATTCGCGGCGCATAGCTGGAAACGTCCTTGCGCGCCGCGGGCAGCGCCTTTTCCATTACGCCCAGAATGAAGAGCCGCGCATCGCGCGCCTGATGCAGCGCCTGGCGCATGATGTCCTTCGACACGCCGCCGGCCTTGTTGTCCATCTGAATCGCGGTGACGCCAGCCTTGGTGCCCGCGACCTTGAAGTCCATGTCGCCGAGATGGTCCTCGTCACCGAGGATGTCGGTCAGCACGCGGACCTTGTCGCCCTCTTTCACCAAGCCCATCGCGATGCCTGCGACTGGGAATTTGGTGGGCACACCGGCGTCCATCAGCGCCAGGCTGCCGCCGCATACGGTGGCCATCGAGGAGCTGCCGTTGGATTCGAGCACGTCGGACACGACGCGAATCGTGTACGGGAAGTCGGCTTCGTCGGGAAGGATCGGAGAGAGTGCGCGTTCGGCGAGCGCGCCATGGCCGATTTCGCGACGCGACGGCGCGCGCAGAAACTTCACTTCGCCGGTCGAGAATGGCGGGAAGTTGTAGTGCAGCAGGAATTTCTTGAAG
>DATNLS010000379.1:0-3010 GCA_035602775.1 Candidatus Acidiferrales bacterium
GTCTGGTTTCCATGGGAACCACCGCCGACGAAGCCGTCCGAACCGAGCATCAGAAACAAGGCGCGATGAACGTGACAGTGCGTAACGTGATCACGAGCATGCGCATGATATCCGCCGTCGATTGGACGCAGTTCTTCGAGAGCGTGAGCCTCGTCGATGCGGCGCTGCGCGCCGATAGCGACTTCGCCGAAATGGATTTTCCCACCCGGGATCGCTACCGGCACGCAATAGAAGAGCTGGCGCGAGGCTCGTCCCAACCGGAACTCGAAGTCGCCCGTCACGCAATTGCGGCCGCCAAGCGCACAGCGCTCGGGCCGCCCGGGGTCGGAGGCGCGTCCGACCGCCGCGAGCAGGAGCCCGGCTATTACCTCATCTCGAATGGACGCCGCGTCATCGAGAAGGAGCTGGGATTCCGTGTCCCGATAAGCGAATGGTTGGTGCGGGCCAACGCGGCGGTGGGAATCCTGGGATATGTCGGCACGCTCGCGATCATCGCGCTGTTCATTCTGCTCATACCGCTGTTTGGCGTAGCAGAATTCGGGATCGGCGGATGGACGCTCTTCCTGCTGGCGTTTCTCGGCTTGCTGCCCGCATCGGAGGCGGCGGTGGCACTGGTTAACCGCGGCGTTTCAAATGCCTTCGGAGCCAGAACTCTACCAGCAATGGAGCTTCGCGACGGAGTGCCGCCGAGCCTGCGTACGATAGTCGTGGTGCCAACGCTCTTGACCGCGCGCGCTGAAGTCAAAGAGCAGATTGAGCGTCTCGAGGTGCATTACCTCGCGAGCCAGGACGGCGATCTCAGTTTCGCGCTGCTCTCGGACTGGACCGATTGCGCCACCCAGAATGCGCCGGACGATGACGATCTCCTGGGCGCAGCCGCCGAGGGAATCGCGCGCTTGAATCAACGTCACGGAGCGCTGCCGGAAGGGGATCGTTTCTTCCTGCTCCATCGCCGGCGGATTTGGAACGAGGGGCAGGGAAAATGGATCGGGTGGGAGCGCAAACGCGGAAAGCTGCACGAGCTTAACCGCTTGCTGCGCGGCGCGACCGACACCACTTTTGTGACAATCAGTGGACGCGCGCCCGCGGTACCTACCGGCGTTCGCTATGTGATCACACTCGACGCCGATACCTGGCTGCCGCGAGGGACCGCGAAGCGCCTGATCGGGAAGATGGCGCATGCGCTGAACCGTCCGCGGTTGGATCCGGATAACGGCCGGGTGGTCGAGGGCTACGCGGTGTTGCAGCCGCGAGTCACCCCCTCGCTGCCCAACGGCAGTGAGGGGTCGCTTTTTCAGCGCATCTTCACCAGTCCGAGTGGACTCGACCCGTACGCCTTCGCGGTTTCCGACGTGTACCAGGATCTCTTCGGCGAGGGTTCGTACAGTGGCAAGGGGATCTACGAGGTGGACGCGTTCGAGGCGGCTCTCGACGGCCGGCTCCCGGAGAGCGTCATTCTCAGTCACGATCTTCTGGAGGGAATCTTCGCGCGGGCCGGACTGGCATCTGATATCGAGGTGGTCGAAGAGTTCCCCTCACGTTACGACGGCGCCGCCGCTCGCCAGCATCGATGGGCGCGCGGCGATTGGCAATTGCTGCCGTGGATTTTCGGACGTGGCCGGGATTTCAGCGGCGAACAGCGCCGCGCCGCGATTCCATTGGTCGGTCGCTGGAAGATGCTGGACAACCTGCGCCGCACGCTGGCGGCGCCGGCCGCGTTCCTCGCATTGCTGATGGGATGGACGCTGCCTTTGGCCGCCGCCGCGATCTGGAGCGGGTTTATAGTCGCGACCTTCGCGCTTCCCACTCTCTTGCCGGCTTTTCTCGGTATCGTGCCGCGAAGGATCGGGCTCTCGCAGAGAAGACACTGGTACGCAGTCGGCACCGATTTCGCCCTCTCGGGATCACAGGTAACACTTCTGGTCACACTGCTTGCGCATCAGGCGTGGTTGATGACCGACGCGATCGTGCGCACCTTCTTTCGGCTGTTCCTGCGGCGTCGGCGCTTACTCGAATGGGTGACCGCGGCTCAGGCGCGGCTCAGCACCCGGCTCGATCTGCTTGGATACTATCGGTGGATGGCCGGCGGCATTGCGCTCAGTGGGGCAGCCGTCGTCGTGCTCGCATTCATGGGTCGAAGAGCATGGTTGGTCGCAGCTCCATTCGTGATCCTGTGGATGGTCTCGCCAGCAGTCGCACAGTGGGCGAGTTTTTCGCCTATAGACGGTGCGAATCCGCTTCGGGAAACGGACGCCCGGGCACTGCGCCTCATCGCACGAAGGACCTGGCGCTTCTTCGAAACCTTCATCACGGCGAACGATCACATGCTTCCGCCGGACAACTTCCAAGAAGAACCGCATCCAGTATTAGCCCATCGGACTTCGCCGACTAACCTCGGACTGTATCTGCTATCGGTGGTCGCCGCCGGCGATTTTGGTTGGATGGGTAAGATTGAGACGACCGAGCGGCTCGAGGCGACGCTTACGACCATGAATCGGCTCGAGCGCTTCCGCGGGCATTTCTACAACTGGTACGACACCCACGACCTCCGTGCGTTAGATCCGAAATACATCTCTTCGGTGGACAGCGGCAATCTCGCCGGCCATCTGATCGTTCTAGGAAACGCATGCCGCGAGATGGTCGGCGCGCCCGTCGCAGGGCGGCAATGGTTGGCCGGGATCAGCGATGCGCTGGAAATTACCCGCGAATCTCTGCGTGTGCTCTCGGACGATCGACGGACCCTGACCGTGACCCGAAAGCATCTCGAGGACGCTTTGGAAGTTCTTTCGATAGCGGCGTCCGCTTCGCCCAATTCAGCCGGCGCGACGCCGGCAGATCTTGCGCGACGCTCGGCGGAGCTGGCGCTGCGGGCTGAAACTCTCACCGACATCGCGCGGACCTTGAGTGCTGAACGCGGCGACGAGGCCAGCGCTGAAGTGCTGGCCGGTGCGGAGGCGGTGCGGGCTTCAGTTCAAAGTCATCAGCGCGATTTCGAGCAGCTGATGCCCTG
>DATNLS010000105.1:0-11574 GCA_035602775.1 Candidatus Acidiferrales bacterium
CCGGTGCGGGTACCGCTGTCCTCGGTTTCGCCGCTCTAGCATCCGGCCACGTCGAGCGGTGACAGTTTTATGTGATGTTTTGAAGGGACTGCCGACGGCGAAACCAGTATCTGCATGCCGGCGTCGTTGTCATCGGCTTGCTGGGCGACCGCGAGCCGGGCAGACGCTGCGATCAATGCAAAGACTGCGACAGTCGCGACCAGTGCTTGCAAAGATTTGCACATCGCACTTACCTCCCTTCGATGGCGCTAGATTGCGGTGAAGTATCGCGAGCGTCACTGGCGTGTCAAACGTGCGGTCTGTCGCATCATTCAAGGATTTTCGTTTTGGCGCGGAGCGTAGCCAAGCCCGGCAGATCATACTGCGGGAGGTCGTCGGTGATTTCGAACCATGGCGGGTTCAGCTCGACGAAGATGTGCTTGTCGGGCTTCATCTCAGGATCGTCGTCGAGAAGCCCGGCGGGAATTTCGAGCAATCCTGACCGGCCGCGAGTCCTTTGCGGTTCTGGATTTGGATTCGGCACTGGCGAGGCGCATCGGCTGCAGAAGGACACTCGGTATGCGGGAGGCTCGCGCAAGATCGGCGCTTCGTAGCTGGTTATCAGCTCTTTGCCTTCGACGAGGTGGAAGTCCTCGATGCGCACGTAGAGGCCGGAGAAGAATGCCGAACCGGTGACTTTGCGGCATCGCGCGCAATGGCAAAGCTCGAACGGGCCGGCCGGTTTGGTGAACTCGAAGCGGATTGCGCCACAGAGACAGCTTCCATGGATCATATGATTACCTTGCGGAGTGCTGGCATAGGTGATTTGCAGAAAGGCCAGAATCTTGAATCGCGCGCTGTACAAGCACCGTCGCCTTCATCCTCTCCCTTGCAGGCAGAGGGAATAAAGAGCTTTGCTATTTTACTAAACGATTGGTATGTGATGAGAGTCTCTTACTGAATCGCAATCACGCGGGTTGCGGTAACCCGGTCTCATGGAGGATCTCCGATGAAAGTTGGTGGCGCTGTTATCTTTCAGAATCCGCATAATGTTCGATCAGACCGCGACGTTTACCTCGAAGACCTGCGCATCGGCGACCTCTACGAGCCGCTTGGATTCGATTCCATCTGGAGCGTCGAGCATCACTTCGACGACTACACGATGTGCCCCGACGTGCTGCAGTTCCTCACCTACTACGCGGGCCGCACCAAAACGATTCAGCTCGGCTCGATGGTGGTGGTGATGCCGTGGCATGACCCGATGCGCGTAGCGGAGCAGGTGTCGGTGGTCGATCACATGTCGAACGGCCGCATGATTCTCGGTCTCGGGCGCGGGCTCGCGCGGATCGAATTCGAAGGCTTCCGCGTTCCGCTCGGCGAATCGCGCGAGCGCTTTATCGAATCGGCGGAGATGCTGCTCGAGGGACTCGAGAAGGGCTACTGCGAATACGACGGCAAATACATCAAGCAGCCGCGCCGCGATATCCGGCCGAAGCCGTTCAAGTCGTTCAAGGGACGCACTTACGCGGCCGCTGTCTCGCCCGAGTCGGCGCGCATCATGGCGAAGCTCGGCATTGGTATCCTCATCATTCCGCAGAAGCCGTGGGAGGCCGTCGCGCAGGAACTCAACGAGTACCGCACTATCTACAAACAGGTGAATGGCGGAGACCCGCTGCCGACGATCGCGGCGGGCTGGACCTTCTGCGACAAGAGCGCCGATCGCGCGCGCGAGATGGCGGTCAAATATATCGGCGGCTATTGGGACACGGCGCTGCGGCATTACGAGATGGCAAGCGAGCATTTCGGCAAGGCCAAAGGCTACGAATATTACGAGCAGATGGCGAAGGCGCTGAAGGGTAACACCAGCGCGTCGATCGAGTACTTCCTGAGCCTACAAGTCTGGGGCACGCCCGAGATGTGCTTCAACAAGATCGACGAGATCCGGCAGAAAGTCGGCGCGGATCATTTCACCGGCGTATTCAGCTACTCAGGAATGCCGATCGAGGATGCGGAGAAGAGCCTGCGGCTGTTCGCGGCCGAGGTGATGCCGGAGTTGAAGAAGCTGAATGGGGTGAAGGCCGAGGCGGCGTAGGAGGAACCCATCAAATCGCCTGCGCGGCGGGCGGCAGGGGTGACCCCTGCACCCGGTGTTTAGGAAAGATGCGGGACTTCGTCCCTGTTAGAAAGTTCTCGAAGGGAGACGAATCGCGGTAGGTTTCCCGTTTCCTATTTGCAGGTTACTTGCCGAGGAACTTGCCGGGACGCCTCTCGCTGACTGCCTTCACGCCTTCACGATGGTCCTCAGTTTTGAATAGCCGGGACTGCTCCTTGAATTCGTGATCGGTCTGCGCCTTTACCGCGTCGGCGAGTCCCTGGCGCATCGTCGCTCGCGTCGATAACAGCGCGAGCGGCGCGCCTTCGGCGATTTCGGCCGCCAGGGCGATCGCGGAATCGCGAAGCTTGTCCGGCTCCGCCAGCTGATCGCACAGGCCCCATGCGAGCGCCTCTTTACCCTCGATGCGCCTACCCGTGTAGAACATGAGGCTGGCCTTTTGTGTACCGATCAAACGCGGGAGCGTGTAGGTGAGGCCGAAGCCGGGGTGGATGCCGAGCTTGACGAAGTTCGCGGCGAAGCGTGCGTCGGCGGTCGCCACGCGGAAGTCCGCCACCAGCGCGAGTCCGAAACCTCCGCCAATCGCAGCGCCCTGGATTGCCGCTACGACCGGCTTGCGGCATCGGAACAGCCGCACGCCCTCGACGTAGAGCGGATTCTCGCCCGTGCGGGCCGGCGCCTCACCGCTTTGCGCGTCGCGATTGGCAAAGTTGGCGCCCGCACAAAACGACTTGCCCTCCGAGCAGAGCATCAGCGCGCGGCATTCGGGGGTCTCATCGAGCGCCTCGAACGCGTTGGCGAGATCGCGAATCAAAGCGAAGTCGAAGAAATTGTGCGGCGGCCGGTGAATCTCGAGCTGGGCCACGTTGCCGTCGAGCGTAACCGATACGTCGCCATATTTTGGTTCCACCATCATGAGCTCCTTTGCGCCTATAGCCTGAACGCGTGCAAGCTGCTACAAACCTATAGTCCGAACGCTAGAGGAAGACACGCCAGAATGAATCCGAATATCCAGAGGGCCCGGGAGAACTCCCGTGGTGGTGTGTCTGCGACGTTCGGTCATCATTGACTCAATAGCTTAATCAGAACGCGTAAGACGGCCACGGGTGCAAGCACTCCGTGGCCGTTTTGTTTTTTGGGGACAACAACGCGCACGCGTTAAAGGCGGTAATTCGATGCTGGTAGAAGTGGAAAATTTGAGCAAAACGTTCAGCGAGTTTCGCGCGGTCGATGACGTGAGCTTCGGAATCGAGCCCGGCGAGATCATCGGGATGCTCGGGCCGAACGGGGCCGGCAAGACCACGACCATCCACATGGTCCTCGGGCTGATCACGCCGAGCTCGGGGCACATCAGCATCTTCGGTAAGTCGATGGCGACGCATCGCGGGGAAATCCTGGAGAAGGTGAACTTTACCTCGCCGTATTCCACGTTTCCGTTCCGGCTGACGGTGCTCGAGAATCTGAAGGTTTTCGCGCGCATCTACAATCTGAAAAAGCCGCGCGAGCGAATCGACCAACAGCTCGAGCGGTTCGGAATCACCAAGCTGCGCGACAAGGCCATTTCGGGACTGTCGTCTGGCGAAAATACGCGGGTCGGGCTGTGCAAGGCATTCTTGAACGACCCGGAACTGCTGCTGCTCGACGAGCCGACGGCGTATCTCGATCCCGAAATCGCGTGGCAGGTGAAGAACGCGCTGCTCGACGCTCAACGCGAAAAGGGCACGACGATTCTGTACACGTCGCACAACATGGACGAGGTCGAGCGGATGTGTAACCGGATTATTTTTCTGCACCACGGGAAAGTAATTGCGGCCGGCAGTCCGATCGAAATCACACAGGCGATCCTGGAAGAGGAACGCGAGGAACCGGCGCTGGAGGAAGTCTTCATGCGCCTGGTAAAAGGCAAGGCAGCATGAAATTACATCGAGTCAACGCCGTGATCGCGCGGCATGTTTACGAGTCGCGGCGCAACTTCGATCGCGTCGTCGACACGCTCTGGTGGCCGACGCTCGACGTCGTCCTGTGGGGCTTTTTTTCGATTTACCTGACGCACGGAAAAGGGCTGCAGGTCAGCATCGTGAGCTTGATGCTCGGGGCAGCAATCCTTTGGACCATGTTCTATTCGTTTCAGCGCGACATGGCGGTCGCCTTCATCGACGATCTGTGGTGCCGCAACCTCATCAACTTGTTCTCGACCCCGTTGATGCTGTCGGAATACATGGCCGGAATTATCGTCGTGTGCATTCTGAAGGTGATGGTCGGCCTGCTGGCGGCGTCGACAATCGCTTGGGCGGCGTGGTCGTTCGACATTTGGCCTTGGCTGCCGAAGTTCATTCCCTACATCGCGAACCTGTTGGTCTTCTCGCTTGCGATCGGAATAGCCATCACGGGGATGATCTTTCGCTACTCCACCAAAATCCAGGCCCTGGCGTGGGGGTTCGCGGGCCTGCTGATGCCGGTATCGTGCATCTTTTATCCGGTATCGTCGCTGCCGAAATGGCTGCAGGACATCGCGTGGATGATGCCGACGGCGCATTCGTTCGAAGGGATGCGCCAGGTTCTGGCCGGCAAGGGATTCTCACCGCTGCATTTCTGGTGGGGCGCCGGTTTGAACGTAGTGTACTTCGCATCGGCGCTGATGTTCTTCGGCTGGATCTTCGAGAAGGCGCGCTCGCGGGGTTTACTGGTCAAGCAGGAGTAATCGCCATGCGTCATCGGGATCACGATCGTCTGCGCGCGGAAGTTCGTTCATGGTATCGAACTTCCATGCCGGAGCTTGGCTACCAGGCGGTGCAAAGGCGGTTCGGATCTTATCGCCGACACGCTGAAAATCCTGATTCAGGGCTCATCATCGTCGACGCGATGACGCCCGACGAGGTGCCTCAGTTTCTCGCCGACGCCGTTAGTTACTTCGAAAACGGCGCCGTGAACATCTGGCTCGACGACAAAGATCTTGACGCGGCGCTTGGCCCGGCGCTGGTTGCGGCTGGAGCATTGAAGGACACAGCAAATACTCACCTCGCCCACGTTGGACTGCGTCCAGAACGATTCCAGTCATCGGCCGTAACCATCGAGGCTGTTACTGCGGACACGTTGATGGACTATCTGCTGGTGAAGCTGAAGGGATTTGCCAACTCCGAAGACGCACCGGCAGCCGACGACGTCGAGAAGGAACTGGCGGTGCGTCAGCGCGAACTGGCAAGCATCGGCCGATTCCTCATCACGCGTGTCGGCGATGAGCCGGCGGCAATCCTCGGATACTACGATGGAAGCGATCGACTGATCTTCAATCTCGCTACGAGAACGCCGTTTCGCATGAGAGGTCTCGCGAGACATCTCCTCTGCCGGGTCATCGCCGAATCCTATGACCAAGGCGGCCGCTCGATAATCATCAATACGGACCCTGACGACACCCCTATCCAATGGTATCGGCGGCTCGGATTCACCGACGAAGTCTATTGGCGTCGCAACTATCGGTTCGAGCCAGCCCGGAATCCGACCCTCATGCGCGGCTAAGCGCGCTAGTCCGGTTCCTGTTCCTGCTTGCCATTGCATTTCAATGAAGTCTGCATCGAACAGCACGATGCAATTTGAAATGTCATCCCGCCGGGGACCGCAAAAAGCCATATAGAACACGACTTTCCGCATTGGCACGCACGGTGCTGATAGTTCTGTCGGAAGAAATCCGGCGGGCACTGCCAGTTCCAATGAAACAAACTGCAAAAGCGACCATGCCGCACCTCTTCGCAATAAAAGTGCTCGACAAACTACCCGGCCTCTTCAAGCCGCGTCGCTACCTCTATCACTGTGCGCGCTGCAAGTGGTCGTTCGTTGTTAATGACGGCCGCCGCGGCGCGCTAAGGCCGCTCGCTGAGGACGGTATCAAGCTCACCCGTGAAGAAGTCGTTGCACGCGCCGAAACATTCGCTGCCGGCCCATGTCCCGCGATGCAAATTGTGGCCGAGGCGCATCTCCACATGAACGGCTCGAACGGACACGTTCCTCGCTCCGCCGACGCCTCTCATCCTGCTGACTTGCGTTCGCATTAACACTAAATAATTACTGGCTGGAGCAACCAGGTATGTGGGACTTGATTTCAATTCTCGCCAGCATCGCTTTCTTCGTCGTCGCGATCGAATACGTTCGGGGGTGTGACAAACTATGAGCCCGGTTGAAACTGTTCTCGGTGGGGTCTGTGCCGTCTTGCTGGGCGTGTATTTGATCTACACGATGCTGCGCCCCGAACGCTTCTAAGTGACTAGTCGGTAAAGCACTACATGCTATCGAATTCGATCGATCAGCTCGCCGTCTACTTCATCCTCATGACGGCGATCAGCGTGCCGCTCGGCCTGTACATGGCCCGAGTGTTCTCGCATGAGCACACCTTTCTGGACCCGGTGCTGTCGCCAATCGAGCGCCTGATCTACAAGATCTGCGGGATAAACCCCGAAGTCGAAATGGGCTGGGCTGGATACGCGATATCGATGCTCGCGTTCAGCCTGGTCTCGATGATCTTCCTGTACGCGTTGCAGCGGCTTCAGTATTACCTGCCGCTGAATCCGCAGGGGCTGCCCGGGGTGCCGCCGGGACTTGCGTTCAACACGGCCGCCAGCTTCACCACCAACACCAACTGGCAGGCGTATTCGGGCGAGCAGACGCTGAGCTACCTGACGCAGATGGTTGGCCTGACGTCGCACAACTTTCTCTCGGCGGCGTCTGGAATCGCGATAGCGGCGGCAGTGATTCGCGGGTTCGCGCGCCGCAGCGCCACGACCATCGGCAATTTCTGGGTCGATCTCACGCGCACGACGCTGTGGGTACTGCTGCCAATCTCTGTGATTTTCGCGCTGATTCTTATCTGGCAGGGCGTGCCCGATAACTTCAGCCCGTACGTAAATGCGACGACGCTTGAGGGCGCATCGCAATCGATCGCCGAAGGACCGATCGCGTCCCAGGAGATAATCAAGGAGCTCGGCACCAACGGCGGCGGCTTCATGAACACCAACTCGGCGCATCCGTACGAGAATCCGACACCGCTGACTAACCTCATAGAGATGCTGGCGATCCTCGCGATCGGTGCGGGCCTGACTCACACCTTCGGTAAGATGGTCGGCGATCGCAAACAAGGTTGGGCGCTGTTCGCGGTGATGTCGATTCTATTTTTCGCCGGCGCGGCGCCGGCGATGTGGGCTGAGCAGCACGGCAATCCGCAATTCAGCCGAATGGGAATCAATCAACACGCCTCCGCCACGCAAAGCGGCGGCAACATGGAAGGCAAGGAAGTCCGCTTCGGAATCGTCGAGTCCGCAATGTGGGCGAGCGTAACCACTGATACTTCCTGCGGCGCCGTGAATTCGATGCACGACAGTTTCACCCCGCTTGGCGGCCTGATCCCGCTGATTAACATGCAGCTCGGCGAGGTGATCTTCGGCGGCGTCGGCTCGGGCTTGTATGGAATGATTGTGATGGCGGTGCTGGCGGTGTTCATCGCGGGCCTGATGGTCGGGCGGACACCTGAGTACTTGGGCAAGAAAATCGAAGCGCGCGAAATGAAGCTCGCGATGCTATACGTGTTGATCTTCCCCGCCGTCATTCTGATACCGACGGCTATCGGGGTGGTCCTCCCGGCCGGGCTGTCGAGCATATCCAATCCCGGTCCGCATGGCCTCTCGCAAATCCTGTACGGCTACACGGAGGCGGGCGCCAACAACGGCTCTGCCTTCGGCGGCCTTAACGCCAACGTGCCCTATTACAACGTGACGATCGCGATCGTGATGCTGCTCGGCAGGTTCATGATGGCGATTCCCGCGCTCGCGATCGCCGGCTCGGTCGCAGGGAAGAAAGCCACCGCCGCCAGCGCCGGAACTTTCCCGACTGACGGCGTCTCCTTCGTGCTGTTGCTGATCGGGGTAATCCTAATCGTCGGCGCGCTGACCTTCTTCTGCGCCGACGCGCTCGGGCCGATCGTCGAGCAACTCCTGATGATGGCCGGGAAACTCTTCTAGGTTTGGTGTTTCAACTATGAGTGATCGCGCGGCCCCAAAACTCTGGAATCGTGAAATCGTCTCGCGCGCAGCGCTCGAGTCGTTCATCAAGCTCGACCCGCGCAAGATGATCAAGAATCCGGTGATGTTCGTGGTCGAAGTCACGAGCGTGCTCGTGATGTTCACGCTGATTCGCGACACGCTGGCGCAAAAGATGGCGTTGGCTGGATTCGAATTTCAGATCGCGCTGTGGCTGTGGTTCACCGTCCTGTTTGCCAACTTTGCCGAGGCGATGGCGGAAGGCCGCGGCAAGGCGCAGGCCGACAACCTGCGCAAAACCCGCACCGAAACCCAGGCCAAGCTGATCACCGCCGGTGGCGAGACGAAACTCGTGCCGGCCGCGGACCTCCGGCGCGACGATGTCGTCATGGTATCCGCCGGCGACGTCATCCCAGGCGACGGCGAAATCATCGAGGGCATCGCCGCCGTCAATGAGGCCGCTATCACCGGCGAATCCGCCCCGGTCATTCGCGAGAGCGGCGGTGATCGCAGCGGCGTGACCGGCGGGACCACCGTCATCTCCGACTGGATCAAGGTGAAGATCACCGCCAATCCGGGCGAGACCTTTCTCGATCGCATGATCGCGCTGGTCGAAGGCGCGCATCGCCAAAAAACGCCCAACGAAATCGCGCTCAGCATTCTGTTGTCCGGCCTGACAATCGTATTTCTGCTGGTCGTCGTCACGCTCTACCCGTTCGGCCTCTATGGCGGGACCAAGCTCGGGCTGCCGGTGCTGGTGTCGCTGCTGGTATGCCTGATTCCCACGACCATCGGCGGATTGCTGTCCGCGATCGGAATCGCCGGAATGGATCGGCTGGTGCAGCACAACGTGCTCGCGATGTCGGGCCGTTCGGTCGAAGCGGCGGGCGACGTCGATACGCTGCTGCTCGACAAGACCGGAACCATCACCCTCGGAAACCGAATGGCCGCGGAATTCATCCCGGTCGAGGGCGTGGACGTGCGGGAACTGGCCGAGGCTGCACAGTTCGCATCGCTCGCCGACGAGACTCCTGAAGGACGATCGATCGTCGTGCTCGCGAAGCGCCAGTTCGATCTACGCGAGCGCGATCTCGGCGCCGGCGACGATGGCGCTACGTTCATCCCTTTTTCGGCGCAGACGCGGATGAGTGGCGTGGACATCGCCGGACGTCGAATCCGCAAGGGCGCCGCAGACCAGGTGGCGCATTTCGTCCAGGATAATCACGGCACGGCGCCGGCAGACTTGAAGGCGATCGTCGAGCGCATCGCGCGCAGCGGCGGAACCCCGCTGGTGGTCGCGGACGGATCGAAGGCGCTCGGCGTCATTTATCTCAAAGACGTGGTCAAAGAAGGAATCCACGAACGCTTCGAGCGCCTGCGCGCGATGGGTTTGCGCACCGTCATGATCACGGGCGACAACCCGCTGACCGCCGCGGCCATCGCCAAGGAATCGGGCGTCGACGACTTCCTGGCCGAGGCAACGCCCGAAACCAAGCTGCGCCTGATTCGCGAGGAGCAGAACCAGGGCAAGCTGGTCGCGATGATCGGCGACGGCACCAACGATGCTCCCGCGCTCGCGCAGGCCGACGTCGGAATCGCGATGAACGCCGGCACCCAGGCCGCGCGCGAGGCCGGCAACATGATCGATCTCGACTCCAATCCGACCAAGGTGATGGAGGTGGTCGAGATCGGCAAACAGCTCCTGATGACGCGCGGCGCGCTGACGACGTTCTCGATCGCCAACGACGTGGCCAAGTATTTCGCGATCATCCCGGCGCTGTTCATCGTCGAATATCCGCAGCTGCAGCGGCTCAACGTGATGCATCTGGCGACGCCTCAGAGCGCGATCCTGTCGGCGGTTATTTTCAACGCGCTGATCATCATCGCGCTGATTCCGCTGGCGCTGCGCGGCGTGGCGTACCGTCCGGTCGGTGCGGCCGCGATTCTGACCCGCAATCTTTTCATTTACGGCTTCGGCGGCGTGATTATTCCATTCATCGGCATCAAGGCTATCGACATCATGATCGCCGCGCTCCATCTCGCGTGAGGTCTTTTCAGTGAAACCGTTCATCACCGCTCTCGTCGCGACCGCCGTCCTGACCGTGCTCACCGGCATCATCTATCCGCTCGCGATATGGGGCATCGCGCATGTGATTTTCCCGCACCAGGCGGATGGCAGCCTCGTCGTCGTGGGCAACAAGGTGGTCGGCTCGAGCCTCATCGGACAGAATTTTTCGGCGGCCCGCTATTTTCAGAGCCGGCCTTCAGCCGCCGGCGACAAGGGCTATGCGGCCGACAACTCAAGCGGCTCGAATCTCGGCCCGACCAACAAGGCGCTGATCGACGCGGTCAGTTCGCGGCTGAAGAACGTAGTCGAGAGCAATCCCGGCACCGACCCGCACCAGGTTCCGATTGACCTAGTGACGACTTCAGGCAGCGGACTCGATCCCGAGATAAGCCCGGCGGCGGCGGACCTGCAGGTTTCACGTGTTGCTCATGCCCGCGGTCTGAGCGAAGATCAGGTGCGGCAGTTGATCGCTGAAAACACGCGGTCGCGGTCGGTGGGCATCTTCGGCGAGCCCGGCGTAAACGTCCTGTTGCTGAACCTGGCCATCGATCGCGCCACCAGCAGTCACAGCGCTCGCGCTGCCGAAAGTCATGGCCGAACGCCCGGGACTTGAATGAGCGATGATAAACGACTCGAGCCCGAAGCTTTTCTCGACTTGGTGCCCCAACCTCAACGGGGACGTCTCAAGATTTATATCGGCGCCGCCGCGGGCGTAGGCAAGACATACCGGATGCTCGAGGAGGCGCATCAGCTCCGCGACAGGGGAGTGGATGTGGTGCTTGGCTTCGTCGAAACGCATCATCGCCGCGAGACCGAGGATCTGGTCGGCCATCTCGAGATCGTTCCGCGGCGCAAGATCAAGTACCGCGACGTCGAGCTGGACGAAATGGACGTCGACGCGATCATCGCGCGCAAGCCCGACGTGGTTATCGTCGACGAGCTCGCGCATACCAACGCGCCCGGCTCGAGCCATCCCAAGCGCTACCAGGACGTCGAGCAGATCGTCGCCACCGGCATCAACGTGATCACCGCTATCAATATCCAGCACGTCGAAAGTCTGAACGCGATGATGCGCCGCGTCACCGGCATCGACGTCCGCGAGACGGTGCCCGATTCGTTCCTCGCGCGCGCCGATCAAATCGTCAATATCGACGTGCCGGTCGAGGCGCTGCGTGAACGGCTGCGCGAGGGCAAGATTTACCCGCGCGATCAAATCGAAAACGCGCTCAAGAATTTCTTCAAGCCGAGCAACCTCGCCTCGCTGCGTGAACTGGCGCTGCGCGAGGTCGCGCGCAGCCTCGACCGCCAGCGACAAGCCCTTGACGAAATCAAGCGCGAAGGTGGCCATCGCACGAACGTCATCGATCGCATCATGGTCGGAGTTTCATCCA
>DATNLS010000094.1:0-10144 GCA_035602775.1 Candidatus Acidiferrales bacterium
GGCGATGATCTCGGCGCCTTCGACCAGCTGATTGCCGTGCACATGGTCGGCGTTCGAATGAGTATTGACGAGATACCGCACTGGCAGCGGACACGCGGCACGCATCGCGTCGAGCATCGCGCGCGTGAGCGGCAGATCGAACAGCGTATCGACGATCAGCACGGATTCATTGCCCGCGATGAGGCCGGCGTTGTTGCGGCTCCATCCGGTGGTCGGCTGCATCCAGGCGTAGAGGCCCGGTGCGATCTTTTGGAGCGATGCTTTCGTTGATTCCATGGCGCGGATTCTAAGTGCGCGCGCGCGAAAAGAGAAACGCCGGGGAGCGCCCGGCGTCTCTGAGAAATCAAATTGCCGATTTCCGCCTATTTCAGATTCTCATTGGCGAAATCCCAGTTGACCAGGTTCCACCACGCCTCGACGTATTTCGGACGCGCGTTGCGATAGTCGATGTAGTACGCGTGCTCCCAGACGTCGCAGGTAAGAATCGGGGTCTGACCCTCGCGGATTGGGCATCCCGCATCGTGCGTCGCGACCACCTGGATTGAGCCGTCCTTCGCGCGCACCAACCAGGCCCATCCGCTGCCGAAATGGCCGGTGGCAGCCTCGCTGAATTTTTTCTTGAACGCCGCGAAATCGCCGAAACCTTTCTTGATCGCATCTGCCACCGGGCCCTTCGGTTCGCCGCCGGCCTTGGGGCTCAACGATTTCCAGTAGAAGGAATGATTGAAATGCTGCCCCGAGTTGTTCAGAAGCGGTCCCGGTTCCGCGCCCTTGACGATCTCTTCGAGCGGAGCGTCCGCGAATTTGGTGCCCGCAGTCAGTTCGTTGAGCTTGTCGACGTAAGCCTTGTGATGCTTACCGTGATGGTACTCGAGCGTTTCCGCCGAGATGTGGGGTTTGAGCGCGTCGATACTGTACGGGAGTTCGGGAAGTTTGAAGGCCATGATGAAAACCATCCTTTCGGGCTGGAATCGAGATTCGCGGCCCCTATGAAGTTTTGGAAAGCAGCTCCCGAAATTGGGGTCTGATCATTTGAACTTACGCCTGACTCGGAACTGAGTCGAATTCTTTTCGAGAAGAAAGGCCAAATTTCTTTCTGTTGCAAAAATATTCATGCTGTGAAACAGAGATTTCGACTTGAACAGCATTAGTGGGAGGCGAACTCGAGCGAGGAGGACCCTAATGGAAGACCTGGTTTTCATGCTGCTCAGATTTCTGCACTTCCTTTTCGGCATCACGTGGATCGGCCTGCTTTATTATTTCAATTTCGTGCAGACGCCGTTTTTCGGTGAGACCGAGCCGGCCGTCCGCAGCGGCGCGATTCAGAAGCTGGTCCCGCGCGCGCTCTGGTGGTTTCGATGGGGCGCAATGGGGACGGTGATTTTCGGCCTGCTCTACCTGCTGATGTGGTGGGGGATGCGCCTGCAATTCGCGATGACGCCGTGGACCGTCGCGATCTTCACCGGCGGCCTGATGGGGCTCGTCATGTGGGCCAATGTGTGGTTCGTCATATGGCCGAATCAGAAAGTGGTCATAGCCAACGCGGTCGCGATGGCCGGCGGAGCGGCGGCTAATCCGGCCGCAGCCGCATCGGGACGCCGCGCCGCATTGGCGTCGCGCACCAACACGCTATTTTCGATTCCGATGCTGTTCTTCATGGGCGCCGCCAGTCACTACAATCTGTTCAATGAAGCGACCCCCAGCGGCATCACGGGATGGCTGGTCGTCACCTTAATCGTGATCGTCCTGATAGAAGCCAACGCCCTCATCGGTACCCAAGGGCCGACCAAGAAGCCGCTCGATTCGATCGCGGGAACGATCCACTCAGGCCTGGGTCTCTGGATACTGCTGGTCGTGATCATCAAGGTCACGCTCGGCTGACAAGGTTCGAGTAACGACAATCCCAGAAAGAACGGAGCCGCCGACAAGCAATCGGCGCTCTCCGATTATTTTCTGTTTAAATCCGGTCCCCCTTCGCTCGAGGGAAGGGGTTAGGTTCCTACTTCTGCTGCGCCGCTTCCGCCAAAAATGCCGTCAAATCGTCGATTCGATTTGCCAACTGCGGCAGCGCGCGCATCGCATGCGTGGTGCGCTTGGGCTTATAGCCAGGCGGATACTTCAGAAACATCACGCGATCGTAAACCAGCACGCGCGGCGACCCCGCGATCGGCGGCCCCTGAGTGCCGGGCAGGTTGGGATTGGCGTTGTGGCAAATCACGCAATTCGTCATGTACACGATTCGCCCGCGCTGTGCGGGAGTCATCGGCGCCGCCGGACCGCCGCATGACGAAAATACAATGGCGAACATCACCGCTATTCCCGACCTGAGGAATGGGCCGAAGCCTATGTGCACGGTAACTAGAGTTCGCGGCGGCCGCTGAGTGCGCTGGTGAGGGTGGCGGAGTCGCTGTATTCGAGGTCGCCGCCGGCCGGCAATCCACGCGCGAGCCGCGTCGTCTTTACGCCGAGCGGTTTAAGCACGCGCGCGATGTAGAGCGCGGTGGCCTCGCCCTCGACGGTAGCGTTGGTCGCGATTATCACCTCGCGCACGACCGCGGGAGGACTCACGCGCTCAATCAGTTCCTTCATCTTGATATCGTCGGGGCCGATACCGTCCAGCGGCGCGAGCGCGCCGTTGAGCACGTGATAAACGCCGCCGAAACTGCGCGCGCGCTCGATTGCCATCAGGTCAGCCGGCCCTTCGACCACGCAAATCACTTCGCGCTCGCGTGCCTCGTCGTCGCAAATCTGGCAGCGCGGATGATCGGACAGGCCAAAGCATCCTGAGCAGAGGCCGACGCGTTCCTTCATTTCGAGCAACGCTTCCGCCAGCGCAATCACCTGGTCGCGCGGACGATTGAGCAGGTTGAATGCGAGCCGCGACGCCGTCTTCTCGCCGATTCCCGGCAGCCGCGACAGTTCCTTGACGAGCCGCGTCATCGCCGGCGGCAGTCCGTCCTGGCGCTTCAGATTCTCCGCCATCAAGCGCGCTCCGTCATTCGTTGGCGAAACCGGGAATCTGCATTCCGTTCAGCGGACCGAGCTTGCCCATCTCATCGGCCAGCATCTTCTGCGCGCGCGCCATCCCGTCGTTGACGGCGACGAGGATCAGATCCTCGAGCATCGACTTGTCGTTGGCCGCGACGATTGCCGCATCCATTTCTATTTTGCGCACGCGCAGCGAGCCGTCGACGACCACCCGCACCATCCCACCGCCCGATTGCGCCTCGACGGTTTTGGACGACGCCGTTTCCTGCATCTCTTTCATACGCGTCTGCAGCGCTTGCGCCTGCTGCATCAATGCCGACAAATCTATTTCTGCCACTCTGATCGCTCCTTGCCGCGGGTCTCCCTGCGGCAACTACTACTTTGATTCCTTCGCCGAATTTTCCGCCGAATTCGGCATCCTCAACTCGACCAACCGCGCGTCCAACGTATCGAACACTCGCCGTACCGCTGGATCCGTCAGCACCGCCTGCCGTTCCTCGGGGGTCGCGGCGCGGCGCGCAGCCTCTAACGCCGGCAATGCCGGTGCGATTTCGCTGAGCGATTCAATCGGTCTCGATGGCGCCGTGTTTTTCTGCGCATGATCCGCCGCGATGGGCTGAACCGATGGCGTCGCGGCCGGCGCCGGCGGCAATTCACGCGTGAGGCCGTTGTTCGCGAGCGGCATCGTCGGGCGGCTGGCCCCAGTATTCGCGGCGCCGTTGGCCGACAGCTCGACTCGAATCGCACGGCCTAGATGCTCGCTGGCTAGCTCCGCAATCACCGCTCTGTTGTCGTTCAAATAGCGGATGTAAATGTCGTTGCGCGCGGTGACCGTCAGAATGTCGCCGTCGAGCAAAAGGCCGGCGCCTTGTTCCATGAAACCGGCCAGAGCGGCGCGCTTACCGCGGATAAAATCGCGCAGCTCTGGAAGTTCGCGCGCCACGTCCTCCCGAGACTCGCTTCGCAGCGGCGCGTCGGCTTTTACTTCGCCCTCGACGCGCAGCCGTCGCGCACCGCTCGATTGCGGATTCGGCGCGGGCTCCGGTCTTGCGCCACGGCCTCCAGAGCCGCCGCCAGAGGATGCGGGCGGAGTGCTCGATGCCGGCGGCGTCGTGCCGATCGCGCGTAGCAATTCGTCGGCGTCGATAACCGCGGCCAGCGACGCCATCCGCACCACCGCCATCTCGAGCAGCAGGTCGGGGTAGGGCGATTTAAGAATCTGTTCCTGCGAATCGGCCATCAGGCGAAACAGACGCATGATGTCGCGCGCACTTGCGCCCGCGGCCAGCCGCTTGAGCTCCGCCACTTCGTGATCGGGAATGTCGTCGAGCGGGCTGTCCGAATCGCCCGCGGGAAGTTTCGCAACCGCGAGATTTCTAAGCGTCTCGAGCAAATCGCGCCCGAGCGATTCGAGGTTGGCGCCGCGGCTCGCCAGTTCCCGCACGTACGCGAGCGCCGGGGCCGCGTTCTTCGACAAAATCGCGTCAGCCAACTTCAGAACGGTAGTGCGGCTGGCGACGCCGAGCGATGAAGCGACCTCGGCCTCCGTCACTTTGCCCGCCGAGGTCGCGATCGCGGTTTCGAGCATCCGCTCCGCGTCGCGCATGCTGCCGCCGGCCTCGCGCGCGAGCAGGCGGATCGCGGTCTCCTCGACCTCGACTCCTTCGCGCCCCGCGAGATCCTGCAGCCGCTCGAGAATCTTGAGATACGGGATGCGCCGAAAATCGTAGCGCTGCAGCCGCGACAGGATCGTCTCGGGCATCTTCTGCGGCTCCGTCGTCGCGAGGATAAATTTGACGTGCGGCGGCGGCTCCTCGAGCGTTTTCAGCAGCGCGTTGAAGGCGGAGTCGGTGAGCTGATGCGCCTCGTCGATAATATAAATCTTGAAGCGGTCGCGCGCGGGACGGTAGCTGAGATTTTCGATGATCGCGCGCGCGTCCTCGATCTTGCGGTAAGTCGCGCCGTCGATTTCGTTGACGTCGAGCGAGCTGCCGGCGCGAATCTCGATGCATGCCGCGCATTCACCGCACGGCTCGGCCGTCGGACCCTGGTCGCAGTTGAGGCATCGCGCGAGAATCCGCGCCGCCGTGGTCTTGCCGACGCCGCGAATGCCGGTGAACAAAAACGCATGTGCGATTCGGCCGCGCTTCAGCGCCTCGCCGAGCGTGCGCGTCACGTGCTCCTGTCCGACCAGCTCCGAGAAGCGTTCGGGTCGCCATTTGCGCGCGAGTACGAGATGTGGAGTTTGAGCTTCGGCCATCGCGAAATTTTTCGGTTCGGGACTGCCCGTCGAATGATAGCCAGGCACCCCTGCGGCACAGGGTGACAGCCGGTACCGTTGCTTCCTTCCGGACCTGGCGGGGTTCGCGGCCTTCCCTTGCGCAGGACCCGGCTATCAGCGGCGGGCAGTCCCGAAAATTGCTCCAGCGCGCTTTCCTTTTGCGCGCCCTATTACAATATCACAGCCGCGTACATGCAACCGCCGATGACGAATTTGTTTCGTGCCCATGGTAACTCGATTGTCGTGCGTGATGGCGTGGGACGTGCGCGGTTGCTATCACAATTGTTATGGCATCGTACGCTGACAAGGTCGCAATCGGGCTCATCCAGATGAGTTGTGTGGCTGAGCCGCGCCTCAATCTCGACAAGGCGATCGCGAGAATCGAGGAGGCCGCCCAGCGCGGCGCACAAATCGTCTGCACGCAGGAGCTGTTCGGCGGCCAATACCCGTGTCAGACCGAGGATCCCAAATTTTTCGACCTCGCCGAGCCGATTCCCGGACCCACCACCGAAGCGCTCGGCGCGGTTGCCAAGGCGCGGAAAATAATCATCGTCGCCTCGATCTTCGAGCGGCGCGCCGCCGGCGTCTATCATAACACCGCCGCCGTCATCGACGAGGCCGGCAAAATCGTCGGCCGCTACCGCAAGATGCATATCCCCGACGATCCGCGTTACTACGAAAAATTCTATTTCACCCCCGGCGACCTGGATTTCGTCGCACATCCAACTTCGCGCGGTTCGATCGGCGCGCTCGTATGCTGGGATCAATGGTTCCCCGAGGCGGCGCGGCTGACGGCGATGGCCGGCGCCCAAATCCTTTTCTATCCCACGGCCATCGGATGGTGGCATGGCGAGCCGGAAAAAGTTCGCCCCAAACAGGTGAACGCGTGGGAGACGATCCAGCGCAGTCACGCGATCGCCAACGGCGTCTTCGTCGCGGCGGTTAATCGTGTTGGGGTCGAGGGTGAGCTCGAGTTCTGGGGCGATTCGTTCGTCGCCGATCCGTTCGGCGAAGTGACCGCGCGCGCCAGCGCCACCGCCGAGGAAACGCTGATCGCCGAATGCGACCTCGCGAAGATTGAGCAAGTCCGCCGCAACTGGCCGTTCCTGCGCGATCGCCGAATCGACGCCTACGCCGACCTGACGCGCCGCTATCGCTCGTAGCCGTGACCGCAATTCCACCTGAACATCGCCGCATCCTCGCCGGCTACCGGATGCCACCCGAATGGGCGCCGCATCTCGCTTGTTACCTAGCATGGCCGCACAATCACGACACCTGGCCCGGCAAGTTCGAGATCATCCCGCCGATCTACGCGGAGATGGTCGCGAAGATCGCGCGGTTCGAGCCGGTCCGCCTGGCGGTCACCGACGCTGCGCAAATCGACGAAGTGCGCGCAATGATTCTCGACGCCGCGCGCCGCACAGAAAAGGAAGCGCCGGGCGCGCTGCTCCCGGTCGACATATTTCATCTGCCGACTAACGACGCCTGGGTTCGCGACCACGGTCCGATTTTCGTCAACCGCCTCGCAGCCGCTGCGGGCGCAGAAGCGAATCAGATCGCGCTCGACTGGCGCTTCAATTCGTGGGGCGAGAAGTACGGCGCATTCGATCTCGACGACGTCGTTCCGCAGAGACTTGGCGCGCGCTACGGCTTTGAGGTGATCGAACCGGGCATCGTGCTCGAAGGTGGCTCGATCGACGTAAACGGGATTGGCTCGGTCCTCACCACCGAATCATGCCTGCTCAATCCGAATCGGAATCCAACGCTCAGCCGTGCCGACCTCGAGGATTACCTACGCACCTATCTCGGCGTGGCCAACGTGCTGTGGCTCGGCGACGGAATCGCTGGCGACGACACCGACGGGCACATCGACGACCTCGCGCGCTTCGTCGCGTCCGACACGATCGTCACCGTGGTCGAGAACGACCCGGCCGACGTGAACTACGCCGTCCTTCAGGACAACCTTGCACGGCTGCGCGCGATGCGCGATCAAGACGGCCGTCCCTTCGAAATCGAAACGCTCCCGATGCCCCCTGCCGTCATCCACGACGGCACGCGCCTGCCGGCCTCCTACGCGAACTTCTATATTGCCAATCGCGCAGTCCTGATGCCGACCTTCGAAGCCCCTACCGACGCGATCGCCGCTGCGACGCTTTCCCGGCTCCTACCTGGTCGCAGCGTAGTCGGCGTCCCCTCGACCGACCTGGTCTGGGGTCTCGGCTCGGTCCACTGCCTGAGTCAGCAACACCCACTGCCTTAAGCGTCGTTTTGGGCGGGGCGAACGGCGGGACTTTGTGGTCCCGCCGTTCGGTTTGGGGTTATTGGTTGCAGAAAGCGCAGTGGTTCGCGGCCAGCCGCACTGATGCTAAAAAGGGCTCGGGCCAGGCGTTGGTCCATCAAAGAGGTGGGTGCAACTGGACATCTCGCCCGGCGGAACGAATGCGTCTGGGACATCTGTAATACTGGTCACGGCCGCATAGGCGTTGAGATTTTCCACACCCCAAGCCACCTCGCTGGTCGTGAATCCGGCGTCAGTATCCGCTGCATTGGTGCATGTCGGATCGGTCGCGGGGCTGGTGAGGGTGACAAAAATGTTGCTGGTACCGTCTGCAAATGCAGCGGGCCCATCATAAGGATCAAGCTGTTCCGAGAATGCGCAGGCCGTGTTGTTGGACGGAGGCGCCGGCGGGCTGGGAATCTGGAGGTTGTCGTTGCCGTTGAAGCTCAGGATTCCGCTGGCCTTGCCACTAAGCGTGATATTCACCGAACCGACCGCCGTGCCGTAGCTTCCCGCAATTCCTCCAGAATCAGAATTGGAGATGTTGGCGACGAGGTCGTCATCGTTGGCGCCTTGGCCACTGCAGAGGATTGCATCATTGCCCAGGTACGGCGCGCGGCCAAAGGTGGTGCCGATACCGTGGAACTCTTCCGACTGCTCCTGCATCGTCAATGTGATAACCGGCGCTGTCGGCGATGGAACTGTGTTCCCAACCAGGGTGACGTCACCGGCTGTTTCCTGGATTGTGAACGCCAACGGAAGAGGTGCGGCGGCTGCCAAGCCATAGTCGTAGAAGCCGAAGTTGGCGGTGAATTGCAGCAGCGATAGCCCGGGCGGCTCGCCCGCGGTCGTTACACTTCCACCGGTGAAATGGTTGGTACCGTCAAAGCACGGCACACTGACCAATAGTTTTTCTCCCGAGTAGCAGGAGGTCGGGCCGCCAACCAGGCCGACACCGGTTTCGAGAAACTGGAGGTCGCCGTCGTTATAGACCAATTCACCGCTGATCGTAGAACAGTTCCGGGAGAACTGGATGACGCCCACGCCGACGATGGCGGTGAGCGCCCCGGGAAATCCTCCCGGCCCGGTTACGATCCCCGATCCAGTCGCTGGAGTCAGGTTTGGTTCGTATCCTGTCATCAGCATCGCGTAGCTGTGGCCGCAATAGCCGGGTGGTGGTGGAGGAGGTGGTGTTCCTCTAAATGCATTCGCAGCGGGTGCCATCATCACTGCAAAACCGCCGGCCAGCGCTAGAAACAGAAGCTGCCTTTTCATGGTTCCCTCCCTAAACTAATGGTCGATACCGAACTTTAACTTTCCTGTAGCTTGCTACCTCTTGGATTCAGGGCCCTTCCCCAGCTGAAGAAAAAACCTCCTTTTGGCGGCGCGCGAGGCCACGGCTCGAGGCCGCGCGGCACCTGGTTTGGAGTCGATGCGCGTCTCCGTCGCTACCTGCGATCAGTCGGATTCCAGGTTCAGAGCCCCCAAGCTCAATTTCTACCTACCGACCGGTAGTTTCGTTGACAACACATAATTGCGCTCGCGGCAAAAGTCAAATGCCGCGCAAAAACGTGGCGCCTTAAGGGACTGGAATAGTGTCTATCAATGCTTGGAAGGGCGGGTTTTCAGCTAGGGGCTGAGGAGTATCTCCATCCGGTGCAGCACCTGACTTCGAATAACCGCGATACTCTCCGGCGAGAACACCTCAATGCCGGTGCAGGCTTCGACCACCGGCGCAAACGAGTACGGCAGGATCGGTATCGCAAGCGCGATCAGCGTCAGAGTTATCGGACCGTCGGTCTTGCGGATGACTCCCATCTCAATTCCGCGGACGACCAGTTTGGCCATCTCGATGACCAGCGGCTTGATGAACATCTCGGATGAGCGGCGCACGCTGGCGGGATCTTCGAGCACGCGATGCATCAATAGCCGCGCGTGGTTCGGATGACTCGCGATGAAGTCGTGCAGCCTAGCGGCGATCGCAAGCAAGTGCTCCCTTGGATTCTCGATCTGCTCCGTCTCACGCCCGATCGAGACGAGCTGATCGAAAATGCGGCGGACGACGGCATCGAAAATCCTGCGCTTGCTGGTGAAGTGATGGAACAGCGACGCCTTGCGGATGCCGGTGCGGCGGGCAATCACTTCGAGCGAAGTGCCGTTATATCCCGAGTTGGCGAACTGTTGCTCGGCCACCGCGAGAATTTGGTCATAGGTATCTGAGATCGCGTGAGACGCACGCCGTGTGCGCACGCCTTTGATTTTGCTCTTCCGTAGTGCTTTGGGCATGTTCGCCGTTGTTGGATCTCCAAGCCTTCTACCATTCGGTAGGTAGCGAGAATAACGATCGTCAAGCCGAGTGTAAAACGAAAGTCGAGAGTCTCCGGGGATGAACTTTCCGCCGGACTCCTGTAGCTGCTATTCGAGCGCGACCTGGTCGCCGAGCGCGATCGTGCCGCCCGCGGCGATCGTCGCGTAGGCGCCGAGGTTCTGCGCCGCGTCACGCACGATCGTTCGCAGCACCGACGGATCTTTCTTCATCCCTGGCTGATCGAGCGTCGGTATCACGCATCGCACCGTGGGCATCTCGATCTTGATCC
>DATNLS010000093.1:0-4557 GCA_035602775.1 Candidatus Acidiferrales bacterium
CGATCGGCTGGATTGCGTAGTCAGTCGGGAACATCGAGATTCCGAATTCGGCCATGGCGATTTCCTCCTGGATTGAGCGGCGCCGGCAGTGGCGTCGGCGCACCGATAGATTTTTCATAGCATAACCGATCGGTCGACGCGCCCGCGCCGGCTTCTCGCCTCTTCGACCGTACTGCGCCGCGCCGCAGCAATCCGGTATATTTCTCCAGCAATGGCGACGCGACCGAAATATGCTGGTCCATAAGTCACTTCGCGGCACCGCGGCATCCGATCATCTCGATATGGTGCGAGGAGTTGCTGCAATAGCGGTGACGCTCGCTCATCTGCGCCAGGGGTTTTTCGTCAGTCCATCAGATATCCGAGGGCCCTCAAATCTGCTGATCAAAATCGTTTATTTTGTCACCGCGTTCGGTCACTACTCGGTGATGATTTTTTTCGTACTGAGCGGCTTTCTGGTCGGGAGGATCGCGCTGCGCGGACGGATGGACGGCGAATTCAGTTGGCGCGATTACTCCACAAACCGGCTTACTCGTTTGTGGGTAGTGCTGATCCCTGCATTGTTGATCGGCGCAATTTGGGACCACATCGGGATACATCTGTTTGGCACTGCGGGAATTTACGGCGGACTTGCGAAGCACGGCGATGAAGTACTGCCGCACCTCTCGGCCAGCATCATGCTGGGCAACGTCTTCTTCCTGCAGGGCATCCTGACGCGGACGTTTGGTTCGAATGGCCCGCTGTGGAGCTTGAGCTACGAATTCTGGTACTACGTGCTCTTCCCGCTGATGGTGTTGGCGTTTCCGTTGGGAAAGGCCGGCTGGACGTCGGCGTTGTATGCCGTGGCAGCCTGTATCGTCGCATTTTTCATCGCACCATCGATGCGGACCTACTTTCTGATTTGGCTCCTCGGCGCTTCGATAAATCTGGCGCCGGAAGAGCGCGGCAAGCCGGGATATCTATGGGTCGCAGCAGCGGTGGGGACCGCGGTCCTGGTGGTTGCCGCATTCAATTTCAAGACCGACATCAATGCGTGTGGCGACTTTATCGTGGGTGCCGCGTCAGCCGCGATGATCTTCGCGCTGTTGCGCAGTCCCGCGAGGAGCCGATCCGGACTTTATTCTCGAGCGGCGCGCGGACTGGCTGGCTTCTCCTATACCCTCTATCTGGTGCACGCCCCGATAATGGTGTTTTTAAGCGCATGGCTGGTTCCGCCGCGACTCTGGCAACCGAGCGCACCGCACGTCGCGCTTGCGGCAGCGCTCGGTATCCTCACCTTCGCCTACGCACTTCTGATCGCTCAATTTACCGAATGGCGTACAGATGCTGTAAGACGACGAGTGGCCAACGCATTTGCGCATCGCTCGCGATCTCGCGTCCCGCTCCCTTCCCGCCCGCATGACGGTTAATAGCTGCGGCATGTAGCGGCGCCGGCCTTCCTCTCCTCGCCTGCGCGCCGCGGCCTCCGCTATATTCCTTCGCGATGGCTAAGCGAACAGTCCAAATCGGCAGCCTCAGAGATGACCTCCCGATTCACGGCGCGCCCACTGGCGTTTTCGAGGACCTCTATCACTACCTGGTGACGTCCTCATGGCCCACGCTCATCGGCTTGATCGCCGCAGCTTTCACCATCGCGAACGTGCTGTTCGCCACCGGCTACTACTTCGATCAGGGCATCGAAAACGCGCATTCGGGCTCATTCGCCGACATGTTCTTTTTCAGCGTGCAGACGATGGCGACGATCGGTTACGGCAAGATGGAGCCGGTCACGCTGATTTCGAACATCCTGGTCTCGATCGAGGCGCTGACGGGACTGCTCGCGCTCGCCCTGATGACGGGCCTGGTTTTCTCGAAGTTCTCGCGCCCCACCGCGCGCGTCAGATTCACCCGCTACGTCGTGATCGGTCCGCGCGACGGCGTGCATAGCCTGATGATCCGTGCGGCGAACTTGCGCGCGAACCGGATCGTCGAGGCTGATATGCACGTCGTGCTAGCGCGTCAGGAAGTCACCGCCGAAGGCGACACCATTCGCCGGCTCTACGATCTGACGATGACGCGCAGCCGCAGCGCGATGTTCGCGCTCTCGTGGACCGCGGTCCATCAGCTTGTCGAGGGCAGTCCGCTGTTTGGGCACACGCGCGAATCGCTCGCCAATTGCGCCGCCGAGATCATCGTGTCTATCATCGGACTCGACGAGACGTTCTCTCAGACTGTCCACGCCCGACATACCTACGAACTTGACGAGATCGTCTGGGACGCACGCTTTGCGGACGTGCTGGTGCTGCACCCCGACGGTAGCCGGAGCGTCGACTATACACGCTTCGACGAAGTTGAGATGCTTACGCCAGCCAAGTGACGCGTCTTGGTGCCAGTTCACATAGCTGCGTAAATCTGGCAAGTATGACTACTCCGTGCGGCTGAGCCTTCCGCCGACGGGTGGGGAGATAGAATGACGGCAGGTACGGCTGGTAAATCCCGCAGATTTCTTATTGCGATCGCGCGATGGTTCGACACCTCGGCCGGCGGCAGCCCCGACCCCAACGCGCCGCAGAAGACCGACTGGTTCCGATGCATCCCGTTCGTGGTGGTACATCTGATGTGCCTGGGCGTCATCTGGGTCGGATGGAGCCCGGTCGCGGTCGGCGTCGCCATCGCACTGTATTTCATCCGGATGTTTGCGATTACCGGATTCTACCATCGCTATTTTTCTCATCGATCGTTCAAGACTTCGCGCGCCGGCCAGTTCATATTTGCCGCGATTGGTGCGACCGCGGTACAGCGCGGCGCGTTATGGTGGGCGTCGCATCATCGGCTGCATCACCAGCGATCCGACGAGCCGGACGATGTCCATTCGCCGCGTCAGAATGGTTTCATCTGGAGTCACATCGGATGGATCACGTCGGAGGCCAATTTCCGATCCGAGCTGCGCGTGGTGCGCGATCTCACGAAGTTTCCCGAGCTGATGTTCCTCGATCGCTTCGACATCCTGGTCCCGACCATTCTGGGCTTCGCGCTGTTCGGTCTGGGTGCGTTCCTGCAGCATCATGCGCCGACGTTGCATACGACTGGCGCGCAGATGCTCGTCTGGGGATTTTTTATTTCGACGGTGGTCCTCGCGCACGGGACATTTACCATCAACTCGCTCGCGCACGTGTTCGGGCGGCGCCGCTATGAGACCAACGACGACAGCCGCAACAGTTTCGCGCTCGCGATGGTGACGCTCGGCGAAGGATGGCACAACAATCACCATCACTACCCAGCCGCCGCGCGCAACGGATTTTTCTGGTGGGAAATCGACATCACGTACTACACGCTGAAACTGCTCGAAGCGTGCGGCATAATCTGGGACCTGCGCCAGGTCCCGCCCGAGCTGCTGGAAGAGCACTTGCTCGAGCCGCGGGCCGCCAGATCTCGCATTGAAGTGGCTCGAGTCGCTGCCGCCAGCGCCGCAAAGTCAATCGCAACTTCGGCCGCCGCAAGTATGCCGTCAACTGACCTCGCATCCGCCCCTGCGCGATCGGATCTTGAGGCTGCAACGCCCGCGCCGTAGATCGGACCCAGCGCAACAAGTTCTAACAAGGACAAAGTCCCGCATCTTCTCTTTTCACTGGGTGCAGGGCTCAGCCCTGCCGAAGGAAGTGTGAAACCCATCGCGGATTTCACTACAATTAAGTTCCCCGCCCGCCCTTGCACCATGATGCGACCGCGTGTAATTCGATGCGTCGGGATGGCCAAATCTGATTCCATAGTCGCGTCCGGTGTCGAGGCGGCGCGGGCGCGTCGCCCGGCGATTCTCGATAGGTTCGCGCGCGGCGCGGTGCTCAGCCGTCTGGCCGGGATCAAAACCGGGCGCATCGTAGTCGAAGACGGCGGCGAGCGGATCCCTTTCGGCCAGAGTACGGCGGACGCCGATTTGCGCGCGACTATCCGCGTCCACGACCACCGCTTCTATTCCGACCTCGCGCTCGGGGGCAGCATGGGCGCCGGTGAAGCGTACATGGCGGGCTCTTGGACGACCGACGATTTGACCGCGCTCGTGCAGATCATGATTCGCAATCGCAATGTCACCGAAGGACTCGACGGCGGCCTCGCGCGGCTGGCCAATCCGATCCGCCGCTTCATTCACTATCTGAATCGCAACACCAAAACCGGCAGCGAGCGCAACATCGCGGCGCATTACGATCTCGGCAACGATTTCTTCGAGCTGATTCTCGATCGCTCGCTGATGTACTCGTGCGCGATCTTCGAGCGTCCCGACGCCACGCTCGAGGAAGCGGCGACGGCCAAGGTCGATCGCATCTGCCGCAAGCTCGACCTGCGCGCGCATGACCATCTCGTTGAAATCGGCACGGGATGGGGCGGATTTGCGATTCACGCCGCCAGGAATTACGGATGCCGCGTCACGACGACCACGATCTCCCGCGCCCAGCACGACTATGCCGTCAAGCGAATTGCGGCCGAGGGTCTGTCCGAGCGCATTACGGTGCTGTTCCAGGATTACCGCGACTTGACTGGCAGTTTCGACAAGGCCGTTTCGATCGAGATGATCGAAGCGGTCGG
>DATNLS010000086.1:0-3944 GCA_035602775.1 Candidatus Acidiferrales bacterium
GGGTCGTGGCCGAGCGCGGTGATGTCGTTGATTATCACCGCTCCCGAATCGAGCGCGACGCGCGCGACCTCCGCCCGCCGCGTGTCGATCGAGATTGGCACTCGCAGCAGCTTGCCCAGCCGCACGAGCACCGGCGTCACGCGGGCAAGCTCGACCTCGATTGGTACTTCCACCGCGCCCACCGGACGCGACGATTCGCCGCCTACGTCGATCACGTCGGCGCCCGCCGCTTCCATCGCGAGCGCATGCTCGACGGCGCGGTCGGGGTCGAGATATCGTCCGCCGTCGGAGAAGGAGTCGGGCGTCACATTGAGCACGCCCATCACGGCGGGAAACCTGATTACGCGGCCGTCGGTAAGCTTGAGATTTGAAAACGACGCGCGGGGCGTCGGTCGATGCCCGTCGCGGCCGTTGAGAAGCTTGGATTGAATCGGCGAGCGTCGCATCGCACCGGCCCCCACTTCCCCCACGCCATCACTCGCGCGGCTGCCGACTCGCGATTGCGAATCGAATCAATGGTGGGCGCGAAGCCGTGCGCGCCCGCGAGACGACTAAACCAGAACCGGCTTCGGCGGCAGTCCTGGCACCGGGCTCTCGTCCTCGACGCGCTTTTCTTTGCCCGTGTCCGGCCCTGGACGCGGCGGAAAATCATTGCGCACGGCGGCCGGCGACGGCGGCAACGGACGCCCTTCGCGGAACGCCGTCACCATCGCTTCGACTTCACTGCCGTCGAGCACTTCCTTCTCGAGCAGCCGCGCCGCGATCGCATGGAGCAGCACCAGATGGTCCGACAGCAGTTGCCGCGCCTTCTGATACGAGTCTTCGATTATCTTGCGCACCTCGCGATCGATCTCGAGCGCCGTCTGCTCCGAGTAATCCTTGTGATGCGAGATGTCGCGGCCCAGAAAAATCTGCTCTTCGCGGCGCCCGAAGGTCATCGGGCCCAGCTCCTTGCTCATGCCCCATTCGCAGACCATCTTGCGCGCAAGCTCAGTCGCTTTCTCGATATCGTTGCCCGCGCCGGTTGTCATCTGCCCGAACACCAGCTCTTCCGCGGTGCGTCCACCGAACATCACCGCCAGCCGCGTCACCAGGTAGTCGCGCGGATAGGTGTAGCGATCGTCCATCGGCAATTGCTGGGTGACGCCGAGCGCCATCCCGCGCGGAATAATCGTAACTTTGTGGACCGGATCGGCACCGGGCTGCAGCATCGCAACCAGCGCATGCCCACCCTCGTGGTACGCGATAATTTTGCGCTCCGAGCCCGACATCACCATCGAGCGCCGCTCCGCGCCCATCATCACTTTGTCCTTGGCCAGCTCGAAGTCCGACATCTCGACCTTGTCCTTGTTGCGGCGCGCCGCCAGCAGCGCAGCCTCGTTGACAAGGTTCTCAAGATCGGCGCCCGCAAATCCCGGGGTCGAGCGCGCAATCTTGCTGCCGTCGACGTCGTCGGACAGCGGCACTTTGCGCGTGTGAACTTTCAGAATGCCCTCGCGGCCCTTCACGTCGGGCAGCGGCACTACGACGCGACGGTCGAATCGGCCCGGCCGCAGCAGCGCCGGATCGAGCACGTCGGGACGGTTAGTCGCCGCGACGAGGATCACGCCCTCGTTGGCCTCGAACCCGTCCATCTCGACCAGCAACTGGTTCAGCGTTTGCTCGCGCTCATCATGACCGCCGCCAAGGCCAGCCCCGCGATGGCGTCCGACCGCGTCGATCTCATCGATAAAGATGATGCATGGTGCATGCTTCTTGCCTTGCACGAACAAATCGCGCACGCGCGAGGCGCCCACGCCGACGAACATCTCGACAAAGTCAGATCCCGAGATCGAAAAGAACGGCACGCCCGCCTCGCCGGCGATCGCGCGCGCTAGCAGCGTCTTGCCGGTGCCCGGCGCACCGACCAGCAGCACGCCCTTGGGTATTCTGCCGCCCAATCGCGTGAAACGCTTGGGGTCGCGCAAAAATTGTATGATTTCTTCGAGCTCGTCCTTGGCCTCGTCGATTCCCGCGACGTCGCCAAAGGTAACTTTATGCGTATTCTCAGTCAGCAGCTTCGCGCGGCTCTTGCCGAACGACATGGCCTTGCCGCCACCGATCTGCATCTGGCGCATGAAGAAAATCCACAGCGCCGCGAGCACGATTACCGGGAACCACTGCACCAGCGCGACCATCCACCACGGATCACCCTCAGCCGGCTTAGCCGCAATCTTGACGCCCTTTTCGCGCAGCGTCTTGACCAGGTCGGGATAGGCCGGCGCGTTGACCTTGAAATGGTCGCCGCTGGTCGACTCGCCCTTGATCACGTCGCCCTGGATCGTCGCCTCCGCAACCTGGCCTTTTTCAACCTGGTTAAGGAAGTCGGAAAAAATTATTTCGGGTTCTTTGGGCTGTTGCCTGCTGAAGATGTTGAAAAGCAGCAGGAACATAAGGCCCAGCACTAGCCATAGCGCAATACTGCGGGAAAACTGGTTCATGCTATTTAAAAAAGTATCACGCAGGTTGCGGCCCACGCAACGCATTATGCACTAAACGGCGATTTCAGACGCCTCAACGCGCAGCACGGTTTCGGTCGATTTGGTCACGAGTGCCCAGTCGGCGCGCACGAGGCTGGGGAGCCACGCGATCGTGTCGCCGACCGAGACGATCGGAAAGCGAACGCGTCGAGCGCGCGGAATCTTGCGATCCACGAAGACGTCGTGGACCTTGCGCGTGCCGCTCATCCCGAGTGAATGAATCCGGTCGCCCCGCATGAAATTGCGCGCCACTAAACCGGCGCCGGCAATCTTCGCCGCGTCGAACATTGCGACTGACAAGCTATCCGGCATCGACGCATCCACCGCGGCAATGGTCGAAGCCTCGAACTTGAAACCGGCCACGCTGACGATTGTGATTCCGTCGGGCGCGATCGCCACCGAAAATCTCGCGCCGTCTTCGCGCCCAACCCGCGCCTCGACTAAGCGAAAAAGATTGTACTCGCGCTCGGCGCACCAGCCGCCCGGAAGATCGATCGAATCGCTTGGCCCGCCTTCGAGGAGGAGCTCGCGAATCGCCTCGATATGCGCACGCGAAATCCTGCGCAAAGATCCCATCCGCTCGGCGACGAACAGCCGAATCACGACTGACTGCGCCGCGCGATTCACCGCGCCGAAGCCTGACACGTCGAGCGCGTCGCCGCCGACGCGCATCGCATCGAGTTCGCGCGCGGCAATCGCGGTGACCAGTTCGTCAAGCGAGCGCATCTCAGTCGCCAATTCGGTCAGCCTCCCGCTGAAACCCGGCGCATACTCGCGCTCGAGCATCGGGACTAGTTCAGCGCGAATCCGGTTGCGCAAGATGTCGGGCGACGAATTCGACGAATCCTCGACAAAGGGAATACCGCGCGCGCCAAGGTACTCACGAATCTCGACGCGCGAGAGCGAAAGCATCGGACGAATGAGGCGTCCCGGCCCGCGCTCGGCCATCGCCGCCATTCCGGCCGCCCCTGCGCCGCGCATCAAACGCATCAGGACAGTCTCGGCTTGATCGTCGCGATGGTGCCCCAGGGCAACAAAATCTGCTTGAATCCGCGCCGCGCCGCGCAACAGAAACTCGCGCCGAACGTCGCGCGCCCGTTCCTCGAGGTTCGCACTTGAACTCGAGGCATCAAGCCCGTCGGCACGCTCGACGATCAACTCGATACCAAGTCGCGCGCACATCGCACGCACAAATTCTTCATCGCGATCCGACTCAGCCGCGCGAATTCGATGGTTCAAATGCGCCGCCACGATCCGAAGTCCTAACGCGCCACGAAGCTCGATCAACCCAGAGATGAGCGCAACAGAATCAGCGCCACCGGACAGTCCGATCAGTAAGGATGAGCCGGCGCGAACCTCCGCCCGCAAAAGCGCCGCGTCGATCGCGTCAACGAGTTTATTTTGAGCCTCGCGAGTCATCACCGA
>DATNLS010000082.1:0-3203 GCA_035602775.1 Candidatus Acidiferrales bacterium
CTCAATCCCGACGCGGTGGGCACGCGGCTGGGGCGGCGCGGAGTCGAGCTGGTCCGCCTTGCGCGCGGTGGCAGTCACGCGCCGATCGTGCCGCGGCGGCGTGCCGAGTTTTTTGCCGAGTCGATCGAGCTCGACTACGGCATCGAGCTCCTGGAGCCGCTGGGATTCGTCATGCGTGCGATGATCGAGCGGCTCGCCGAGCGGCTTTCGCTGCGCGGTCTGGTCGCCGGCGATATCACGCTCGCGTTCGGAATGAGCGGTCATCGCAGTTTCAATCGGCGGGTCGAGGTCGCGGCGCCGTCGAACGACGTCCGCGCGATTCTCACGCTCATCAACCTGAGTCTTGAAGCGGCGCCGCCCGAGGCCGCCGTCGAATCGATTCGAATCGAGATTGCGCCGCGCGTTCCGCGGCCCGCGCAGACCGACATGTTCATCCCGCCCAGCCCCGCACCCGATAAGCTGCAGACCACGATTGCGCGGCTTGCGGCGCTATGCGGTCCCGGCAACGTCGGCATGCTGAGCGCGGAGAATTCGCATCGCCCCGAAGCGATGCGTCTTGATGCATTCTCACCACCCGCGCCGGCTTTTCCTGAAAAAACGCCCGCGAAAAATGTGACGCAGCTCGTGATACGCGCGATTCGTCCGGCCCGTGAAATAGAAGTGATGTGCTCGCGGGAGATTCCGGAATTCGTCCGCGGCGAGAATCTCGGCGCGCGCGTCATCTCGATCGCAGGCCCATGGCGGCGCGACGGCGAATGGTGGCTCGGATGCGCCTCGGACGTCGATACGCACGCGGATTCATCCGACAAAACAAATCCCCCGCCGAAGCACGGCCTCGAGCTGCATGATGGGCGCATGTTCGGCGCGCATCCGCGCCAGGTGTCCGCGGAAAATCTGAAGGCGCTGTCCTCGCTCACGCCGGCGCCGTCGCCCACCCCGCATCTCAACGGCGCCAACGGAAACGGTGCGCGATCAGAAATGAATGGCGCCGATAAATGCGGCTTCATCCGCGATTACTACGAACTCGCGCTCGAAGACGGCGGCGTCTACCGCGTCTTCCGCGACGTCAACTCGCACAAATGGTTCCTCGACGGCACCTACGACTGACTAATCGCGTCGCATCGCCATGAACTCCGATTACATCGAGCTGCGCGCGCGGAGTGCTTTCAGCTTTCTTGAAGGCGCGAGCACGCCTGAGGATCTCGCGGCGCGGGCGGCGGAACTCGGTTACAGCGCGATGGCACTTGGCGATCGCGATGGACTTTACGGCGCACCGCGTTTTTACGCAGCCGCCAAGGCCGCGGGAATCCGGCAAATTGTCGGCGCGGAACTTACGCTCGACGACGACTCGCGCCTTTACGTCCTCGCGCCGGATCGCAAGTGCTACCAAAATCTTTGCCGCATGATCACCGACGCAAAGATGCGCGTCCTCAATCCCGGCGCGCTCGCACGAGACGGCTCGACCGCTGCGCCCGTCTATCCTGCCAAGGGCGAGAGCCGCATCACGCTCGACCAACTCGAACGCTACGGCCGCGGACTCATGTGCCTGGCCGGCGGCGTGATGAGTCCGCTGTCGCGCATGCTCGTGCGCGGCGAGGATCCTCGCGAGCTGAGCCGGCGGCTCGGCGGTATTTTCGGCGCTGGGAATTTTTATATCGATTTGCAGCGTCATCTCGACGCCGGCGAGGAACGCCTTAATCGCAAACTCGCCGCGCTTGCGGACGCGGTGCGAATCCCGATGGTCGCGACCAACGACGTTTGCCACAGCGGCTCAGATCGCAGGCTGCTCGACGTGCTGACGTGCATCAGGCTCAAGACCACGCTCGAGGAAGCCGGCCGCGCGTTGTGGATCAACAGCCAGCGTCATCTGAAATCGCCGGCCGAGATGAGTGCGCTGTTTCGCGATCTGCCGGGTGCGGTCGCCGCCTCGCGTGCGATTGCCGATCGATGCGCGTTCCAGCTCTGCGACATGGGCTATCGCTTTCCCGACTATCCGCTGCCGCCGAACGAAACGCCCGACAGCTATTTGCGCATCCTCACCTATGCCGGCGCGCGCGAGCGATGGCGCGGCGCAATGGACGATCGCACTCGCCGCCAACTCGAACATGAGCTCGGGATCATCGAGCGGCTCAAGCTCGCCGGTTACTTTCTGATCGTCTGGGACATCGTGCAGTTCTGCCGCGAGAATCGAATCATGGTGCAGGGGCGCGGATCCGCGGCCAACAGCGCGGTGTGTTACGCGCTTGGGATCACGGCGGTGGATGCGGTCAAAATGGAGCTTCTGTTCGAGCGCTTCCTATCCGAGGAGCGCGGCGAATGGCCCGATATCGATCTCGACCTTCCCAGCGGCGACGATCGCGAGATGGCGATTCAATACGTCTATCGCCGCTACGGCGAACGCGGCGCCGCGATGACTGCGAACGTGATTACTTATCGAACGAAAAGCGCGGTGCGCGAAGTCGGCAAGACGCTCGGCTTTTCGCCCGAACAGGTCGACCGCCTCGCCAAGCTCAACCAGGTGTACGAGTTCCGCGACCATCACGACGACTTGGTGACGCTGCTCAAGCGCGGCGGCGTCGACGCGGAAGCGCCGCGAATCATGATGATGGTCGAGCTGGTGCGCAAGATTCAGAGCGTGCCACGCCATCTCGGGCAGCATAGCGGCGGCATGGTGATCGCCGCGCAGCCGCTCGATCAAATCGTGCCGCTCGAGCCGGCCTCGATGCCCGGCCGCGTAGTGGTTCAGTGGGACAAGGACGATTGCGCCGATCTCGGCATCATCAAGATCGATCTGCTCGGACTTGGGATGCTTGCCGCGCTCAAAGAGGCGATCCCGATGATTCACGCGCATGAGGGCGTCGAGATCGATCTTGCGCATCTGCCGCCCGACGATCCCGATGTGTACGCGATGCTGCGGCGTGCAGATACCGTTGGCGTTTTTCAGATCGAGAGCCGCGCGCAGATGGCGACGTTGCCGCGGATGAAGCCGAAGCGATTTTACGACCTGGTGGTCGAGGTCGCGATAATTCGCCCCGGCCCGATCGTCGGCAAAATGGTGCATCCGTATCTCGATCGCCGCAATCTTCGCGCGCCCGTCGAGTATCCACATCCGTCGCTCGAGCCGATCCTGAAACGCACGCTGGGCGTCCCGCTTTTCCAGGAGCAGTTACTGCGGATGGCGATGACGGTCGCGGGCTTCAGTG
>DATNLS010000314.1:0-3337 GCA_035602775.1 Candidatus Acidiferrales bacterium
CCTTCGATGGTGCGGTGCCGCCGATTCGCCGGCTCGCTATGGCGTGCCCGGCCAAGCCGACCTGCGGCCTTGCGATGACGCATGCGGAGCGTGCACTGCCGCGCTACCTCGCGGAACTGGAGCGCGACGGACTCGACAACGTCGATGTGATGATCCGCATGGCTGGATGCCCCAACAGTTGCTCGCGTCCGCCGACGGCCGAGATCGGGATTATCGGCTACGGCAAGAATGACTACGTCGTGATGGTGGGCGGCGCGCGCGACGGCAGCCGTCTCGCGCGGGTGTTGTATCCGCGCCTCAGCGAGCACGAACTGATCGAAACGCTGAAGCATCTGGTGATGGCAATCCGCGATCGCAATCCGAAACGCCTGCCCGCCGGCGACTACCTCGATCAGACGCCCGACGACGAGTTGAAGGCGCGCTAGTATCGTCGCGCTTACGACAGATCTACCGGCAGTTCGAGGTAGTTCTTGAAGATGAAATCGCGATGCTCGATCAGTATCGGCTTGGTGGCGGCGACTATGCTCGGTTCGGTGGTCGTGAACATCTCGCGAATCATTTCCGGCATCGGGCATAGATCGGGGGCCAGCGGTTTCATCGCGTTCGAGAATGCCGCCCAGTAGACGTCCATCGCCGAGAGCGCGTCGCCGATGAAGAATCGGCTGCCGCGCGCCTTCTGCTCCTGGAGCCGCGTTGCGAGCGCGGTCAGGCCCGCGACGACTCGCGCGGTCGCGCGTTCACCGACTTCCGGTGTGTAGCCGTATTTTTTCCCCAGGTATGCCGACACGCCCGCGGGATCGCCGCCCGGTTTCATGAGCTGCTCATGCACTCCGCGCAGCCGGTCGGTCCATCCGATGCCGTTCTCGCCGCATAGTTCGTTGCAGTAGCCGAACATCAGGACCCGATCCTCGACGCGTTCTGGGATGAGGCGCGGGTTCGGTGCGAGCCGCTCAGCGAGATTGAGCTGGTCGATCCACGTGGTACGCGGACGCTCGTCGTTCCACGCAAGGATCGGAAAACTGTCTTGCCCGCTCCATTCCTGAAGGGTCTCAGTCGGCGAGCCGAAGACATGGCCGACCCGCGCATGCGGGAGTTGCTTGATGTGGAGGATGCCCTTGAGCGCCTCGCCCCACGGACTGGGAACGTAGGCAAGCGTGACGATCCGGAGTCCGGAAGCGCGCCGCGCCTGTTCGATATCGATTCTTTCCGGCTTCATCATGGCGACCTCGATAAATATAGGTTGTTCCCACTTTGGGAACAATGCTACATTGTTGACGGTGCGGGTGCTAGCGCGACGAACCCTGTTGCATTTTGCGGAGTCGCTCAAAGGGCAACAAGGTCAAAGGGCGGTGAAGGCGGCGCTCGATGCGTGGTATCGCGAAGCGCACCGTGCCAATTGGCGCAGCCCCGCCGACGTGAAGCGTGAAAATGGAGCGGCCAGCATCGTCGGCAGCAACCGTGTGGTTTTCAATATCAAGGGGAACGATTACAGACTCGTTACCGGAATCAACTATCGTCGTCAGATTGTCTTCATCAAATGGATCGGGACACACCGCGACTATGATAAAATTGATGTAAGGACGATTAAACATGGAAATTAAGCCGATACGTACCGAACTTGACTACGAGCGGATGCTGCGGGAGGTCGAGGGTCTGATGGACGCCAAGCCAGGAACTGCAGAAGAAGACAGACTTGACGTGCTCGCGACGCTCGTCGAAGCCTACGAGGAAAAGCACTTCCCGATCGATCCGCCCGATCCGATTGAGGCGATTCGGTTCCGGCTTGAGCAACAAGGGCTCGACCCGAGCGCGTTGGTCGGAGTGATCGGCGGGCGCAGTCGGGTGCATGAGGTGATGCATCGCAAACGCGCGCTGTCGCTGGAGATGATCCGGCGTCTGCACGAGCGCTTTGGGATTCCGGCCGAAGTGTTGATTCGTCCCATACGTGTCAAGCGTCGGCGCCGCGCGGCATAACCCGGTTCAAGTGCCCGACTCCCAGCTGGCCAGGTATTTGCGCTGCTCGGCGGTCAGCGTGTCGATCTTGATGCTCATCGCGGCGAGCTTCACGGCGGCGATTTCCTCTTCGATCTCTATCGGCACTTCATGAACTTTGACTGTCATCTGAGTGCTCTTTGCTGCCCACTCGGAGGCCATCGCTTGCGTGGCGAAGCTCATGTCCATCACCTGCGCGGGGTGCCCTTCGGCGCAGGCGAGGTTTACCAGCCGGCCTTCGCCGAGCAGATAGACGATGCGGCCGTTGGAGAGATGGTACGCGTCGATGTTGCGGGTTACGTCGCGATCGACTTTTTTCGCGGCGTCGTTCAAGTACGCGACATCGATCTCGATATCGAAGTGGCCCGAGTTGCTCAGGAACGCGCCGTCTTTCATCTGGGTGAAATGCGCGGAGGTGAGGACGTGCTTGTCGCCGGTGGCGGTGATGAAAATATCGCCGACCTTCGCCGCGTCAACCATCTTCATTACACGGAAACCGTCCATCGCGGCTTCGAGCGCGCGAATCGGATTGACTTCCGTCACAACCACGTCGGCGCCGAGGCCGCGCGCGCGTGACGCGATGCCGCGGCCGCAATAGCCGTAGCCCGCGACGACGACCACCGAGCCCGCGATCAGCACGCCGGTGGCGCGGATGATGCCGTCGAGGGTGGACTGGCCGGTGCCGTATCGGTTGTCAAACAAATGCTTGGTCTGCGCGTCGTTCACCGCGACGACCGGAATCTTGAGCGCGCCGTCTTTGGCCATCGCGCGCAGCCGGATCACGCCGGTGGTCGTTTCCTCCATGCTCGCTTTCACGTCATCGGCCTGGTTGGCGAACTCGGTGTGCAGCAGGCTGACGAGGTCGGCGCCATCGTCCATCGTGATCGTCGGGCGGCGTTCGAGCACCGAGCGCATGTGACTGTAATAGGTGTCGCGATCTTCGCCGTGGATTGCGAAGGTCGGGATGCCGTACTGGTCGACCAGTGCCGCTGCGACGTCGTCCTGCGTCGATAGCGGATTCGAGGCGCACGCGATCACCTCGGCGCCGCCCGCCTTCAGAGTGCGGAGCAGGTTGGCGGTCTCGCAGGTGATATGCAGGCACGCACCCATGCGCTGGCCCTTGAGCGGCAGCTCTTTGGCGAAGCGCTCGCGCAGGCGGCGCAGCACGGGCATCTGCTTGTCGGCCCATTCGATTCGCTTGCGTCCGGCCTCGGCCAGTCCGAGGTCATGCACGTCGAAGTCGCGGCCGTTGCCGTTGGCGCGGGATTTGGGAAGTGCTTTCAGCTTTCTTGCAGTCGTAGCCATCGTCGTTCTAACTCCGAAAGTTTTCAGTCAGGTTTGGTTG
>DATNLS010000058.1:0-2613 GCA_035602775.1 Candidatus Acidiferrales bacterium
TCACTTCGAGCCGCTCCGAACTGTCATCGATCACCACCGGACGCTCGGCCCGCTACGGCGCCAATGCCGCCGTCTACTCGATCGCGTTTATCGGGCTGCTGGTCGCGATTAATTACATCTCGTCGCTCCATCACACGCGGCTCGACCTGACGACTGAGAAGGTTTACAGCCTGTCGAGCCAGTCGATCAACGTGGTCAAGGGTCTGCAGAAGCCGCTCAAGTTGTACGGGTTCTTCCAGGGCGGCGAGAATCCCAGTGCGCGCGAGCTCTACGAGACGTTCGCGTACTACTCGCCCAAGCTCACTTATGAGCTGGTCGATCCCGACAAGCATCCCGAGCTCGCCGAGCGTTTCAAAGTGTCGACCATGGGCACCACGCATCTGCAGTACGGCGGCGCCGACAGTGGCGAGGGCACCAACGTCACCGATCTCACCGAGGAGTCGCTGACCAACGCGATCATCCGCGCGACCAGGAGCACCAAGAAGGTAATCTCGTTTCTCGACGGGCATGGCGAGGCGGATCCCGACGATGCCGAAGGCACGGATGGATACGGCACTATCAGAAAAGATCTCGAAGGCGAGGGCTACGAAGTGCGCAAGCTCGAGCTCGCGCAATTGCCCAAGGTGCCCGACGATGTGAACCTGGTCGTGGTCGCGGGACCGATCAAGCCGCTCGGCCAGCACGAGATCGATGCGTTGAACGACTACCTGAAACACGGCGGGCGCATGATCGCGACCTACCGGCCGCAGCGCCCTGACAATCCGATCGACGAAGACGCGATGGTGAAGCTGGCGGCCGACTGGGGCGTCAAGGTCGGGAACGATATCGTCGTGGACCAGGTGGTGCGGCTGTTCGAGGGTCCCGCGCTCGGGCTCAACCCGATCGTGCAGAACTATGGCGACAGTCCGATTACCAAGGATTTCAAGCAGCGGACCGTGTTCCCGATGACGCGGTCGCTGACTGCGCAACCCAATCTGAAAGCGGGACTGACGGTGACTCCGGTCGCGATGACCAGCGACACGTCGTGGGCCGAGGTCGATCTCGACACGCTGTTCCGGCAACAGAAGGCTGAGCTTAGCGCCAAGGACACGCGCGGGCCGATCACGGTGGTGATGGCGATCAACGGCAACCTCGAGCAGCTCGGCTGGGGCAAGGGCGACACGCGCATCGTGGTATACGGCAGCACCGACTTCGCCGCCAATCAATATGTCGCCACTTTCTTCAACCGCGACTTTTTCGTCAACAGCGCCGACTGGCTGACCGGCGAGGAAAATTCGATATCCATCAGGCCGCGCTCGATTCGCGCGTCGCGCTTCCGCCTGACCGAGGGGCAGTTCTCGATCGTGTTCGCATTCGCGGTGCTGCTGCTGCCCGAGCTGCTGCTGATTGCCGGGATCGTTGTGTGGTGGGAACGGCGCAACTGAGGCGTCATTCGAATCCTATTTGAGCTCCGATGCGGCTGCGCAACACCATTATCGTGCTGGTCCTGTTCGCGATTGTCGGCGGTTACGCCTTCATCGTCAGCCACTACTCGGAGACTGAGGCGCAGCCGAAACTGATCGACGTCAAGCCTGACGATATCGCGAAAATCGAACTCAAGTATGCCGACCGCGACATCGTGCTCGAACGCGACAAGGGCAAACTGTGGCGGCTGGTGAAACCGATCGGCGCCGACGCCGACCAGACGCAGACCAATAACCTCGCACGCGCGATTGCCGACGCCGTCCAGGTTCGCACCGTCGATGACCAGCCCGCGGACCTCGCGCCGTTCGGGCTCAAGCCGCCGGCCGCCACCGTCACCGTCATCACCTTCGACAAAAAAACATTGCCTTCGATCGAAGTCGGAAAATCGACGCCGATCGGCTTCAATGCTTACGTGCGGCTCTCCAACCGTCCGGCGGTGATGCTGACGGAAGGCGCTTTCTCGTCCGGGATGAACAAGACGGTCAACGATTTGCGCGTCCGAGATCTGATGGCATTCAGTCTCGACGATGTTCAGAAACTGATCATCGCGCGCGACAATGGACAGACCGTTGAAATCGATCGCGACGGCGACAAATGGAAGATCGTCAAGCCCACGCCATCGCCGGCCGATGACACTGCGGTCCGGATGGCGCTCAGCACGCTGGTCAATGCGCGGGCGTCGGACTTCGTCTCCGACGCGCCCGGCAACGTCGCGCAATATGGCCTTGAAAAACCGCATCTGACGGCGACGGTGGTGCTCAAGAGCGGCGAGCAGCAATCGATGCTGTTCGGCTTCAAGCAGAACGAGCCGGGCAAGAGCGGAATTTACGCACGTCGCGGGGAGCGCGCGCCGGTTTACGCCGTGGCCGAGTACCTGCTGACCAGCCTGGACAAGTCGTTTCTCGATTTTCGCGACAGAACGATCGTGAAAGTCGATCCCGAGTCGGTCGAGACGGTCAAGGTGAAGAACGGCGACGGCGAGTTCACGCTGAAGCGCGCCCCGGCCGGAAAGTGGGACGTAGTCGTCGGCGGCAAAACGTCGGAGGGCGATATCCCGGTTGTCGAGCGGATGCTCAATCAGTTCCGCGATCTGAAAGGCGAGTCTATCGTCGCCGATCCGATGCCGAGCGCGCAGCCGTTCGGGCTGGA
>DATNLS010000056.1:0-20609 GCA_035602775.1 Candidatus Acidiferrales bacterium
GGCGATCCGGAGCTGAAAAAATTTGCCGGCCGCGTGTCGGATTCAGGCGAGGGTCGATGGACCATCGACGCCGCGATCGACGAGGGCGTCCCGGCGCACGTGCTCACCGCTGCGCTCTACGAACGTTTCGACTCGCGCGGCGCCGCCGATTTCGCCGACAAGCTCCTCTCCGCGATGCGTTACGAGTTCGGCGGACACCTCGAGAAGAAATCCTAGTAGGTACCTGCCATGCCCTCCGATCAACCAAAAACCGCACCCAGCAAAGCCGCGCACGGACGCCCCGGAGATCCGTGCGTTTTCGTCATCTTCGGCGCGACCGGCGACCTCACCAAGCGGCTGTTGATGCCGTCGCTGTACAATCTGCTCGCCCATAAACTGCTGCCGGACAAGTTCGCGATCATCGGCGTCAGCAAGGAGCAGATCAGCTCCGAAGATTTCCGTAAGCAGCTCGGTGACGAGATCAAAGAATTCTCGCCGGCCAAGGTGACCGACGAACTCTGGAAATGGTTCGATCAGCGCATCTCCTACATGTCGGGCGATTTCAAGGATCCGGCGACCTACGCGAGCCTCAAGACGGCGCTCGAAGCGGCCGACAAGGCACATGGGACGCCGGGAAATTATCTCTTCTACACCGCGGTGTCCCCCAGTTTTTTCGGCGAGATCGTCAAGCAGTTGGCCGCCGCGGGACTGACCAAAGAACCTGACGGGCGCTGGCGCCGCGTTATCATCGAGAAGCCGTTCGGCCACGATCTCGAATCGGCTAATGAGCTGAATCGCGAGATTGGCGCATGCATTCGCGAGAATCAGACGTTTCGAATCGATCACTATCTCGGCAAAGAGACCGTTCAGAACATCCTCGCCTTTCGCTTCGGCAACGGCTTCTTCGAACCGCTGTGGAACAACCGCTACATCGATCACGTGCAAATCACGGTGGCCGAGACGGTCGGCGTCGAGCATCGCGGCGGCTTCTACGAGGTGACCGGCGCGCTGCGCGACATGGTGCCCAATCACATCCTGGCGCTGGTTTCGCTCACCGCGATGGAGCCGCCGAATTCGTTCGACTCCGAACCGGTCCGCGACGAGAAGACCAAGGTGCTCCGCGCAATCCGCCCGCTCAAACCCGAGGACGTCCCGAAATGGGCGGTGCGCGGACAGTATGGGCCGGGCACCCTCGAAGGTAAGCCGGCGCCCGGTTATCGCACCGAGCCGCAGGTCGATCCCAAATCCGGCACTGAAACTTACGTCGCGCTCAAGCTCGCGATCGACAACTGGCGATGGACCGGCGTGCCGTTCTATCTCCGCACCGGCAAGCGGATGGCGCAACGCCTCACCGAAATTGCAATCAGGTTCAAAGCGCCGCCGGCGCTGCTGTTCCGCCAGACTGGCGTCAAGCAGCTCGAGCAGAACGAACTGGTGCTGCACATTCAGCCCAACGAAGGCATCTCGCTGAGCTTCAGCGCAAAGGTTCCCGGACCTATAGTCACTTTGAGCGGCGTCGACATGAGCTTCAAATACGCTGACTACTTCGGCGCGGTGCCGAGTACCGGTTATGAGACGCTGCTGCTGGATTGCATGCTCGGCGATCCCTCGCTCTTTCAGCGAGCCGATACCGTGGACGCCGGATGGCGCGTGGTCGACCCGATTCTGGCTGCGTGGAAGGCGACCCCGGCCTCCGATTTTCCCGACTACGCGGCGGGTTCATGGGGACCGGCTGCCGCGGACGATCTGCTCAAACATGACGGCCGCAAATGGAGGGAACGCTGAAAATGACATCGCTACGCGACGTGATGAAGCAGGCCGAAGCGGACAAAGTCGCCGTCGGTCATTTCAATTTTTCGGACCTGGTCGCGTTCGATGCGATCGTTGCCGCCGCGCGCGAGAATAACTTGCCGGTTTTGGTCGGCGTGTCCGAAGGCGAACGGGAGTTCACCGGCGTTCGTCAGGCCGCGGCGCTGGTGAAGGCGGTTCGCGACGAATACAACTATCCGATTTTTCTCAACGCCGATCACACTCACTCGATTGCCAAGGCCGAGGCGGCGGCCAAAGCGGGCTTCGACGAAATCATCTTCGACGGTTCGGCGCTCCCCTTCGAGGAAAACATCAAGCAGACGATAAAAGCGATCGAGGCGATCAAATCAATCAATCCGGCGATTATGGTCGAAGGTGAGATCGGATGGATCGGCTCGTCATCGGCCGTGATCGACAAGGTTCCCGCGGGTGTCGGCATTCTGACGACGCCGGAAGAGGCAAAGCATTTCGTCGATGCGACCAAGGTCGATGTGCTCGCGCCGGCGGTCGGCAACATGCACGGGATGCTCGAAAGTATGGTTCACGGCAACGTCCAGAAGCGGCTGAATATCGAGAGGATCGCGGAGATCAAAGCCGCGGCGAAAATTTTCATGACGCTGCACGGCGGCTCGGGCACCAACGACGACGATTTCAGGCGCGCGATCAAGGCCGGCATGACGATCGTCCACGTCAACACCGAAATCCGGATCGCATGGCGGCGCGGAGTCGAAGCAGGACTGAAGGCGGAACCGAATGAAGTGGCGCCCTACAAAATCCTGGTGCCGGCGGTCGAGGCGGTGAAGAAGGTAGTCAGCTCGCGGCTCGAGTTGTTCAATTCGAAATAACGACTACTTCGCCCAGCCCTTTTCGTACGGCGCCGACATCCGCCCGATCGCGCGCAGGTGCGAAAATTTCCACTCGCCGTTGAGCTTCACGTAGTTGTCTTCGTAGCGCGCGCCGAGCCACATCGCGCGATTTCCGCTGCGCATCGTGAACGGCCCGATGAAGTACCAGATGCCGGTGGCGTGCTCGCCATCGACCTCGATAATCGGATTCATGACGTTGTGCTGCGAGAAGCTGATCCGTTCCTGGAAGCCCTGGAACAGTTTGCGAATCGCGTCATGCCCCTGATGCCGCCCGACGCCGGCGCCTTCCCAGATACCGTCGGGCGTGAACAGCGCCGTGACTTTTGCGGGATTGTGATCCTCGTCGCAAATCGCGCAGTAGCGGGCCTTGAGTTTTTTGATCGCCTCGATGTCCTCGAGAACGATGATCCGTTTTTCGAGGTCGCTGAGATTCATCCCGGTAGCTTGTCCGTCGGCGGCAGATTCTGTTTGTCCGTCGTCGGCAGATTCACAAATACCGCCGCGGTGACGACCGTCGTCCACAAACCGTCGCGATCGCCGATCGCGGACTGCGTGATGTTGCGCGTCTGCACGATTTTATCCGACAGCTTCCACACGTCCTTGCGTTCGTCGTAACTCACGTTGGGGTCGAAGTCCACCCCGAGCGCCGTCGCCAGCATCGTCGCCGCAAGATCCTCGGCGTAGTCGCCCGCCTTCTCGTCGGTCTGCCCGAAGCTCTTGTGCTCGGACAGGTAGCCGTACTGATCCTTGTCGGCAGGAATCGCAAGGCCGACCGACGTCGCCATCAGGCGATGCGGCTCGTCGGTCGAGTTGTCGTACATGACGGTGTAAACGATCTGGCCGGGAGTCAGCGTCTTCAGCCCGTCCTGGATCGACACGACTTTGCATCCGGGCGGGAAAATCGAGCTGACGCGAACGAGATTGAACTCGGCAATCCGCGCGTCACGCAGCGCAAGCTCGAACGAGGTGAGTTTCTCGCGATGCCTGCCGACGCCCTTGGTCAGAAAAATAGCTTTGCCTGTTGGCCCCATCTGATTTTCTTCCTCGACAACGATCTCTCCATGTACATAGAGCAAGCGCAAGAGTTTTGCGAGATTACGCGTCGATGATCCGTTTGTGAATAATCTTCGGCGACGCTTCGCGACTCGATCAATCCAGCCCGTTGCGCGCGACGAAGATTGCCCAGCCCATATAACGGCCATCGAGTTCTAGATTGCGGCGCATTCCGGCGGGATTGTTCAGCATGGCCACGTCGGGATGGCCGGGATTCTCGAGCGTCCAGTCTATCGCGGCCTGCCAATGCAGCGAGTGATAGCGGTGCCAGTCGTCGATTGAGGCTTCGATGAGCCCGCGCAGCCGCATCCCGTGCGCGCGCATTGTCTCGACCGTCGTCCACAGCGACCGGTCAGGGTAGTCGGTGTTGGCACGGGCTCCCCGCGGAACTTCAGGCGGATACGGCAACTCTTTGGCGAACACTTCGCCGAGCGCGATGATTCCGCCGTGCTTTGCTGCGCGGCCCATCCAATCGAGCGCAGGTTCGAAGCCGCCGAGCGCGAACGACGCGCCGATGCACATCACCACATCGAAGCTCGCGGGCTCCGGATGAAACTCAAGCGCCGGTCCTTGCACGATCTCGATTCGATCGGTGAGACTGTTCTCTGCCGCGAGGCGGCGCGCTTCGGCTGCGAACGTGCGATTGATCTCGAGGCCCGTCGCCTTGATGTCGAACTGCTCTGCGATCCGGCGCAGCAGCCATCCCTTGCCGCATCCAACGTCGAGAATGCGCATTCCGTCGCGCACCGCGCAGTAGCGAACGACCAAATCCAGCTTTTCCTCGGAAGTTGGATTCTGAATCGTGTGATAACGCTCTATCGTTGCGAAGAATTCGAAAAGGTTCAATTTCGTTGCTCCTGATTGTCTCGGAGTTGATCTCTGCCGCATGGAACGGTCGCGTGGATGCGAGTTCCCACGGCGCACAACAGCGCATGACGCAACGCGCCGCCGAATCTGGAATAACGTGAACTACTTAATTTCGAGACGGCAGGTGCGTTTCGTGGCTTTCGAGCGCAAGCTTTTTACTCGTTGTGATCATAAAACGCACCTCCCTTAGGAAGGTCAGGTGAAGTTAGCTGAGATTCGTCGGAGTGACAATCTGCGCGCGGCGTGTCGGCGTCGCCAGAATCTGCGGTTCGCGGTAAGATAAAACCTGCAAAGAAATTTTGGGCGAGGTGACATCGTGATCGAGACGAGTCCATTTGGGAAGACCGGGCATCAGAGCACGCGCGTCCTTTTCGGCGCGGCCGCGCTGGGCGGGATGAAGCAGGACAGGGCCGACGGCGTGCTCGAGCTGCTGCTCGAATTCGGCATCAATCATATCGACACGGCGGCGTCATACGGCGACTCGGAGTTGCGAATCGGCCCGTGGATGCGCGAGCATCGCAAGAAATTTTTCCTCGCCACCAAAACCGGCGACCGCACCTATCAGGGCGCTCGCGACAGTCTCCATCGTTCGCTCGAGCGGCTGCGCGTCGATCAGATCGATCTGATCCAGATGCATAACCTCGTCGCGGAGAATGAATGGACAACGGCGTTGGGCGCGGGCGGCGCGCTCGAGGCATTGGTCGAAGCGCGAACGCAGGGGCTGGTGCGGCTCATCGGCGTTACCGGTCACGGCTCGCAGGTCGCAGCGATGCATCGCCGCAGCCTCGAGCGGTTCGCATTCGACTCGGTGCTGTTCCCGTACAACTTCACCATGCTGGATATCAAATCGTACGAGCAAGATGTCGAAGCGCTGCTGAAAGTTTGCCGCGAGCGCGGAGTAGCGACGCAGACGATCAAGTCAGTGGCGCGCCGGCGATGGCAAAATGGCGACGGCCGCAAATTCAGCTGGTACGAACCGTTGCGCGACCGCGACGCAATCCGCCGCGGCGTCCATTTCGTGTTGAGCCGCCCCGGCCTGTTCCTGAACACATCGAGCGATGCAACCCTCCTGCGCGACATCCTTGATGCCGCCAGCGTCAGAGCCACGGCGCCCGCGCGCGCGGAAATGGAAGCCGACGTCGAGCACTACGCAATGGAACCCCTCTTCATCCCAGGAGTCTCCGACACGATCTAGGAGCGGGACCTCTCTGCGCTCCGGTTCCCCTTCCCGCTCGGGAAGGGGTCAGGGGTTAGGTTGTCCGCATCGGCTGAAACCTTAGTAAAGCCCCGGAATCAGCCGATAAGTGCGATCGCTATACCTGTCGAATTCGCCATCAAACTGCATGCGCAGCATCGCCTCCTCCGCCCGAATGCGGGCAACTATGGGAGGTATATGTAGAGCAGCAAGTATCACGCCTACCATCGAACGAAAAGCCAACCCCCATCCCAGCGTATTGATGATGAACCCTAGGTAACTCGGATTGCGAATGATGCCATAGATGCCATCAGTGACAAGAGCATGTCCCGGCTGGATAGCTACCAACCCGCTGAACCTACGACCTAGCACAAAGACTGGCCACATCCGCAGCACACCACCCGCGGCGAAAAGAACCACACCTAGCCATCGAATGCTATCGCCATCGATGGTCCAGAAACCTATCCGATCCGTATAAGCCGGCAGATAGGCAACCATCAACTGTAGCACCCCGAAGACCGCAAGCACCCAGCGATTGCCACGATCCTCGCGCTCACCGGAACTCAAATTTCCCGAAGTAAACGTCGATGCGACCAGCAGCAAACAAACCACCACCGCAAGCGCCATCAGCGGAGGATGAGAAAATATAGGTGCTACCCCACCCATGCCGAGGATCGTCAGCCCAAGACTAACAACACCGAACGCAGCAATAAGAGCCAGTGTCTGCACCTGATCTCCGGACACTTAACTAGATCATTAGCGTAGCAGACCCGAACTCAAACCACCTTCCTGAAAGCCAAGGCTGGGGGAAGTCTTACTGCTTCAAGGATAGGGACTACACCGCTAACTATGCTAACTACCAGCGCCGCGACTAGCGCGTTGACGGCCTGCGCGGGTGTTACCCATAAGGCGCCGTTGCCACCTAGCGCCGCGCCTAATGTTATGCCGCCGGAGAACATCCAGAGTGCTGGTAAGGCACCTATGATGCCGCCTAAGAGTCCTATCGCACCGCATTCGCCGAATAGCAGCATAGCTACGGCGCCGCGGCTGAATCCTAGCGCGCGCATCACAGCTACATCGCTGATTTGTTCGCGCACCATCATGACTGTCGAGTTAGCTGCTATGAGCAGAACTGTCAGCAGAACTACCATGCAGAGAACGAAGACGATGTCGCGGATATTTCCGATTGCGGAAAGCCCGGACGATAGCGCGTCGCTTTCGGTCATGGTGCGCGTTTCGGCGTCCGAATTGGCGAAGTGCTCGTCGATCTGTTGGGCGAGCGTTGCCATCGCGTCGTTGCTGGTGGCGCGCACTATTACGTTCCAGGCGATGTCCTCGTCGGGCAGACCGTGCGCCTTGCGCGCCGCCATAAGATAGTCCCGCCGCATCAGAAAGGTGTTGGGATAGCGCTTGGACCTCATCGTGCCTGTGATGAGGAAGGTCATCTCCATGTGGTCTGAGTCGGTGCTGCGCAGCGTGATGGTGTCGCCAATCTTCCAGCCGTATTTATGCATGAGAATTTCGCCGACAACCGCGGATCGCTTTTCTCTGAAAGTCGCCGCGCGCTGCTCTGCCGTCAATGCGTAATCGGGAAACACATCGCCTATCTCGGGACCGGCGCCTACGGCGAAAACTGGATCGCTCACGTCGCGCCAGGTCGAAGGCCATCCGGTGATTGCGACGCACGCGGCGACGCCGGGCATCTTGTTGATATCGTCGCAGTAGCGCGCGGGCAGATCCTCCCACGGCGCGGTCTTGTTGTTGATTATGAGGCGGAGCGTTCCCGACGCGTCCTTGACGACACGATCCATCGAGGCCGGCACTGACACGAGGACGGTGTAGATGAAAGTTGCGAGCGCGATGGTGAGGATAGTCAGAATCGTGCGGCGCAGATTCCGACGCATGTTGCGTTCGATCAATTTGATCCAGTTGAACACGATGACTCCCGTTCAGACCGATCGCAGCGATTCGAGCAGGCTGATGCGCGAGGCGCGCCACGCAGGCAGCAATCCGCCGAGCGCGCCGATTAAGATCGCGGCGATCATCCCCGACACGAACGCGCCTAATGTCAGCCGAAATCTGAAGATGAATTCGCCGACGTTCATCAGTTGGCTGCTGAGCCCGGTCGAGTACGCGACCAGCACGCCGAGAATCTCGCCCAGCACGCCGCCGGCGAGCGCGAGCACGATGCTCTCGAGGACGAAACTCGTGAGCACGTTGAAGCGGCTGAAGCCGAGCACTCGCAGTACGCCGATTTCGCTGGTACGTCGCGCGACGGCCGAGTACATCGTGTTCATAGCGCCGAACACCGATCCGACGGCGAGAATCAGCGCGACGATCAGGCCGAGTGCGCGCAACTGATCGACGAAAGCGGTCTGCTTGGCGTAAAAATCCTGCTCCGACATCGTATCGACCTTGACCCGCGAATCGGTCGTGAGCGACTTGGCGAAGTCATCATGCGTGCCCGGTCTCAGCACGACGTGCAGCACCTCGAAGCCGTTGTTGACGTGAACCTCCTGCGTCAGAACATTGAGATCGGTCAGCATTTCCGACTCGCGCGCGCTGTCCTGATCGGAAAAGACGCCGACAATTTTGAAAGTGCGCGGCCCGAATTTGAAATCGCTGCCGACTGCGAGGTTCGGATAACGCGCAGCGAGTTTGCGGCCGACGACCATCTCGGCCGCGCCGCCGTTGGGCCAGCGTCCAGCCTCCAGGCGCATCCCGCCATGGACCTGGTAACCGATCGGATTCACGCCACGAAGCAACGTGAACATCACCCCGGAGGTTGCAGGCGCCGCAGGGTCGGGATTGAAACCGGTTATCACCTCGGGCGAGACGAGCGCGTTGCCGTCGGCAGTCGTCGCGATTTGCGGGCGGCTCTTGATGATCTCGTATTGGTCGTGCGTGATGTAGCTGCTGCCCTCGTCGGTAGTGCCGCGGCTGAGCACGATCCAATTGTCGGGCAGCGCGTTTTGCATCACGGTCGCACGCAGCCCGGCGACGAAGCCCGACAAGATGAACAACAGCATCACGACCAGCGCGACGACTGACGCCGTCATCGCGGCCGTGGCTCGGCGAACCATCAGGCTGCGCAAATTGTAGCGAATGGGGATCACTTCAGCCTCCCGGAAATCGTGCCGGGTGGAAAGCTACGTTGGCGCGAACTGGAAAGGTAGCGATTCTAGACTGTCAGCGCGTGCGATCCTAGAGGGCATCGACAGCACCGATACAGTTTGCCTACTGCGCCGATAGCGCTGCGCGTCATGCTTGGCGGGGGCGCGGGTTCGATACTAAGCTTCGAAATACAGTTGGAGGCGACGCGATGGCCATCGAGAGCAAGTCAGAAGCGCAGCGGATTCGCGCGAGTCTCAAGCATCCGGTGATCGACGCCGACGGGCATTGGTTGGAGTTCGGCCCGATCATCGTCGACCAGTTGGAAAAGTTCGGCGGCGCTCGCGCAGTCGAGGGATTTCGCGCGTTCAACGGTCGCGTATCGCGGCAGCTGACGTCGTCGGAGGAGGAGCGCAAGCGCTCGCGGCGCGCGCAAGAGGCATTCTGGGCGCTGCCGACGAAGAACACTCGCGATCGCGCGACCGAGATTTTGCCGCGCCTGCTTTACCAGCGGCTCGACGAATTCGGCATGGATTTCACCGTGCTCTATCCAACCGCCGGGCTCGGCATTCCGTTCCATCCCGTTGACGAAACGCGGCGCGCGACCTGCCGCGCGTTCAACCGGTTCATCGCGGAATTTTTCGGCGAGTTTTCCGATCGCATGACGCCCGCAGCGGTGATCCCGATGCATACGCCGGAGGAGGCATGCGCGGAGCTCGAGTACGTGGTCAGGGAACTCGGCCTGAAAGTCGTGATGATGGCGAGCATGGTCCGCCGCCGGATCCCGGCAATGGATGCGGCGCGATCCGCGACCTGGTTCGACATGCTCGGGCTCGACAGCGAGTACGACTACGATCTGGTGTGGGCGAAATGCGTCGAGCTGGGAATCTCGCCGACCTTTCATTCCGGATCGCGCGGTGTTGGATTGCGCAATTCGCCGACCAATTTCGTTTACAACCACATCGGACATTTCGCCGCCGCCAGCGAGGCTGTCTGCAAGGCGATTTTCCTGGGCGGTGTGACGCGTCGCTTTCCGCAACTCAAGATGGGTTTCCTCGAAGGCGGGGTCGGATGGGCGTGCGGGCTTTACTGCGATCTGATCGGGCATTGGAAGAAGCGCAATCGCGAGGCGCTCGAGGAAACGAATCCGGCCAACCTCAATCGCGAGATGCTGACGCAACTCATCCGCGAGTACGGCGGTAAGTGGGTCGAGGGCAAAGTTGAGCAGAAGCCCGATGCGCCGAACGTCGCGACGATTCTAGAGCGCGATCAGAGCGGCGCCACCGGCGGGATTCGCGAGCTCGACGATTTCGCCGCGTGCAAGATTGAGCGCGCCGAAGACATCCGCGATTTGTTCGTCAAGAATTTTTATTTCGGATGCGAAGCCGACGACCCGCTCAACGCCTACGCCTTCAACCGCAAGGCCAATCCATACGGCGCGAAGCTGAACGTGCTGTTCGGCTCGGACATCGGGCATTTCGACGTGCCGGATATGAAGGACGTCGTCCCCGAGGCGTACGAGCTGGTCGAGGACGGGCTGATCACGGAAGACGACTTCCGCGATTTTATGTTTGCCAACCCGGTGCGCTTCTGGGGCGAGGCGAATCCGAACTTCTTCAAGGGCACGCGCGTCGAGAAGGAAGCCGCGGCGCTGCTCGCGAGTGGTCGCACTTAGTTCCGGACTGCGCGCGGCGCCGCGCTTGCGGTACTCGTCGTTGGATCTTTGAAGCGGCGAATCAGATAGAGCAGTGGCCCGATACTGCCGAGCGCGACGGTGAGCACGAGATAAGGAATGGCGGAGACTTTGCGCTGGCGGGCGTCGTCACCCATCCAGGCCAGGATTAGAACCAGCGCGATCACGAGATCGACGAAGGCGGTGACGCCGGCGAAATTCGCCAGGACCATGCGGAAGAAGCCGATGTAGCCGTAGAGGTAGATCGAGTACGCGTCCATCGCGAGCAGGACGATCAGGGCCGCCGAGAGCACGAGCTGCTTGCGATTCATCGCGTCCTCCTGATTCAGGATTTCGACGTTTGTGCGAATGCGCGCCGGGCGGCGGCGACGAACGCGCGCACGCGCGCTGGATCTTTTTTTCCGCGCATTCCGGGAACGTCGGTGTGCGTGAACGAATCGACGCCCCACGGCCTGACCGTGGCGATCGCGTCGGCGACGTTTTCCGCCGAAAGTCCGCCCGCGAGAATCACCGGAATTCGCGAGCGCTCGACCACGGCGCGGCTTACTGACCAATCGTGAGTCTCGCCGGTGGCGCCGGCATACGGCGGTCCCTTCGCGCCCGAATCCAGCATCAGGTAATCGAGGCAGTCCTGATGCGCGTCGGCTTCGGTAAGAGTCTCGCCGGCGCGCAGGGCGATCGCGCGCAGCAGCATGACCGGCGCGATCCGTTTGCGAATCCAGGCGCAGTCTTCGGGCTCGATCTCGCGCGCGACCACGTGCACGACGTCGGGGCGAACCGCATCGACCATCGCGCAAATTTCGTCGCGATCGTCGGACAGCGACAGCGCCACCCCGCGCGAGCGCGGGCGAATTGCGGCAAGAATCTCGCGCGCCGCGTCGGCGCCGATCGCTTCGGCGACGACGCCCGGCTCGGCGATGACGAGGCCAATCAAGTCAGCGCCGGCCTCGGCAGTCGCGACGGCGTCCGGCACTGAGGTCATGCTGTAGATTTGTACGGTCATCGGCGAATCAGTTGCGGCCGCCGCGCAGCAGCTTGCCGGGCGTCGCACCCGTGCATCGACCGTCGTCCCAGGTCATCTCGCCGTTGACGACTATCGCGCGATAGCCGCGCGCATGCTGCACGCGACGCCATTCGCCACCGGGAAAGTCGTGCGCGATATCGCCGACCCAATCCGGCTCGACGCCGAGCCGCGCGAGATCATAAACGACGACGTCAGCAGCCATCCCTTCGCGCAAGACGCCGCGATCGCGGAAGCCAGCCGCGTGCGCGGGCAGGGCGGACAGCCGGTAGTGCGCCTCTTCGAGCGTGATTCGTTGTTCGTCGCGAACCAGCCAGCCGAGGAAGTCGGTCGTGTACGCGCCGCCAGTGAAGAACTTGGTATGCGCGCCGCCGTCCGACACGCCGGGGATTGTGTACGGCGAATCGTTGATCATCTCGGCGTAGAACTCGGCGTTGAAGCCGCGATTGGGCCCGAGGAATTCGACTTTGAGATCGCCGGCGATCGATAGATCGAGCATCACGTCGATCTCGTGCTTGTTCTCTTCGTTGACGATCTGGCCGATCGATTTGCCGACATATTTCTCGAGCTCAGGCTTGTCGCCCGCCCACGAAATGATCAGATGGCGGATCGGTCCTCCGACACCCGCCTGAATTGCTTCGAGCTTTTTATTTGCCTCGTCGTGTTCGCGCTTGATCGCCTCGCGCAGCGCGGGATCTTTCATCTTCGAGATTTTTTCCGCGTTGGTTCCGGTAGTCACCGAGCGCCACGCCGGACTCGCGTCGTAAAGGTTCCAATGCTCGAGCGTGAACGCGAATCCGGTACGGAGCGTGGCGGTCTGGCCGAAAATCGGCAGACCCTTCTCGCGGCATCGCTTGAGCCACGCGAGGCTGCGCTGATGAACCTTGGGGTCCCGTCGTGCAGGCGCAATCGCGTTGTGCAGAATTGGACGACTCGCCTCGGCCGCCAGCCGCTCGAGAAACGCGAGATCGTCCTTGATATGTCCAGTAGCCTGCGTGATCTGGATAAACCCCTCGTCACGCTCGCGGAGAACGCGCGCGAGATTCAGGATGTCCTCGTCGCACATCGTGTCGGTAACCATCGGCGATCCGTCGAAGTCCGCCTGCGTCGAATCGGGGCCAAGTCGCTGCACCGAGAAGCCACCGAGGCCGGCGTCCATTCCTTCGGCCAGCAGCGCGCGCATCTCGGCGCGTTCTTCATCGGTTGCGGACCGAGTCTTGGCGGCTTCGAGACCCATCACGTAGGTCAGCAGCGATGAGGTCGGCAAATACTGAATCACGTTGACGCCCTTGGCAGTGCGATCGAGCGAGTCGAGATACTGCGGAATCGTCTCCCAGTCCCACCGCATTCCGACCTTCATCGACTCGTAAGGAATCGCCTCGGTCCGCGTCATGGTGAGCATCGAGCGCTCGCGGAAATCCGGCTTGACCGGCACGAAGCCGAAGCCGCAATTGCCGAGCACCACCGACGTGACGCCGTGCCATCCCGAGATGGTGCAGTATGGGTCCCACCGAATCTGCGCGTCGTAGTGCGTATGCAAATCGACGAAGCCGGGTGCGACGATCATGCCGCCGGCGTCGATCGTCTTCTTCGCGAAGCCGGGAGCGCGGCCGCCTATCTGCGCGATCTTGCCGTCCTTGATCCAGACGTCGGCGCGGTATCGCGGCACGCGGGTTCCGTCCACGACGGTTCCACCTTTGATTTGAAGATCGAATTCAGCCATCGAAAGATCCCTCCTTCGAAGACAAGATCGGTGACGGGGACGCTGACTTTTCGTTCTTACAGCATCGCGGATCGGTTTGGCAAACGACCCGCCGGCTTCGCGCGCGCAATCCTCAAGGCGGTAATCGATCGCTTCCGGGCGACGCCGCCATCGCACGCGCGTGAACGTTCAGGTCCAGCCTATTCAAGACCGTCACTTTGACTTCCGATGGAGGCACGTTGTCGGGGACCACAGTGCCGATCGTATAACCGTTGGCAATATTATCGGCGACCGCAAAGATTGCGGTGTCGAAGCTGTTACCGCCAGTCTCGCCCCTGCTGGGCACGATGAAACTTTGACCGCCGGCCATCGCGGAGAGATCCTCGAGCCGATTGGCGTCCACCCGGTCCGAGCGAGGCCAAGCCGGACCAATTGGGGGCATATCAAGTGTGCGAGTACCTATGTTAGGCGGTCCTACCACTACAGGTGTGCCCGAGTATGCATAAGATTGGCCCCACGGTATGCCAGGTCTTCCCGGTGCGTTGGGATCGCCGATACCGATCGCAGAAATCGGGATGCGGTCCCTTGTAGCGCGCGCCACTACCGCCTGCTCGGTAACGGCGCTGGAGTTGTCGATGCCGTCCGCGATCAGAATGAGCTGGCGGTTGGGATAGTCCGCCCGCTCCAGGCTCCGCAGAGCAGCGTTCGTTGCGTCGTAAAGCGCGCTCTTACCATATCCACCTAAGTGTTCGATTCTCTCAGCAGCCGCCCGATGATCGGTGGAAAAGGGCTGCAGCAGATACACCCGACTGTCGAATGCGAACAGGATGACTTCGTCGCATGGATTGAGGTTGCTCACAAGATCGCTCAGCGGCCGCCTCACTGTCGGCAACTTCGGCGCCATGCTGCTCGACGTGTCCACCACCAGCGCGAGCGCAACCGGCTCGTCATTCTTGTGCTCTCGAAAATAGGCGACTGGAAAGCTTTGTGATCCCGCATACAAGACGAAATCCTGCTGCGTGAGTCCCGAGACCGGCCAGCCCGTGGAATTGGTTACCGAAACATCGAACTGCCGGTACCCCGGTTTGTGAGCGACGTCCGCCGGCGGCAGATCCGGCGATTTGCACGATCCCTCAGTTGCGAGAGGTGATGAGTTCGAATCCGCTTGCGCGCTCGGCGGCAGCGCGGGCGATTGCTTGATCGTGCATCCGGCGACTATCAACGCAGTCGCCGCCGCGAGAAGCGAAATTAAGATTGCCCGCACCGATTCCCCTTTCATGCATCCACAGGATGTCAGCGCAATGTATAAAGATCGCGCCCTCGGATGCCAGTCGGCGGTCTAAGATTAGAAGGTGCGGCGGTAGGTGACGTAGTTGGCGCAGACCTTCGCGCCTAGTTTTTCTGCGGTGCGGCGCGACGGCCAGTTGTCGTCGAGGACCAGCGTGTAGCTGAGATACTTCGCACCTTGCCGGATAAGGTGCAGGTAGGAATACGAGGCCATCGCGAGGTTCACGCCGCGGCCGCGCGCGGGTTCGAGTACGCCGATGCCGAGGAAATTCAGCTTCTCGTTATCGGCGAGCTTGCGGCCGGGTTTCAGGATTGCGCCTTCGGGATTGGCCGGCGTCACCATCAGGGCGCCGACCGGCTGGCCGTCGTGATATGCGATCACCGAGCTGTCGAGCGCGCCGGACATCGCGAAGAAATCGAACAGGAACGTGAGCTCGTCGGTAGTGAACGGGGTCGCGCCCCAATGACGCGCGAACGCGGTGTTCCAGGTGTGCTCGAAGTCGCGGACACGGCGCGCGACCGGCAAGTCTTTCAACGCGACGATTTGAAAACCGGCGCGGCGGCTCGCTTCGAGTGCGCTCTCATAGCGCGCGATCAGCTCGGGCGTCACCTCAATCTTATAGTCAACCCATCCGCGCTCGGTTTCGAAGCCCGCGTCCTTGAGCAGCGCGTGATAGTACGCCGGATTCTGGCGCGCGATGTCAGGCGGCAGGGTTTCGTAATCGTCGATCACGAACGGAAATTCGAGCAATCCGTAACCGGCTCGCGCCGCTGTCGCGCCGTTCGCTTTCATCCATTCCGACGCCGCGTCCATCATCGCTTTAACCGCGTCACGCGTCCCCGGCATCGCCTCGAACATCACAATGTGCCCGAGCGTTTCGTTCCAGTGGCGTTGATAGTGGCTGTCTATAATCGCGACGGCGCGCGCGACGATATTGCGATCAACGCGTGCGCTGAACGGCCGAATCCTGCGCCCGGCGGCGAACGGTCCCTCGCCCATCAGGATCGGCAACTGCACCGGAACCATCGCGGCCCATCGCGCGCTGCGGTATTCGTAAACCAGATGCTGAAAAAGAACGAACTCGGTGAGTGCTTCTTCGCCTGAGGGCGACTCGATTTTGACTGCCAACTAACTGCTCTCCCGACCTGCTGACCAATCGAGCGCTTCCATTCAGGCTGCGGCACAGCCCGTTCGCGCGATGTCACCTTGTTTCGGATCTCGCCGTGCGCTAACCACTGTGCAGGGGCGAGCGTAGCGCCACGTGCGTGCGAGCGTCAAACCAGCGCGCGCGAATTGCGTCCCTAGGAGCGGCCGAGCGTCATGGTTGAAAAAACAATCGACCTCACGGGCATTTCGGCCAACTCGGTCGAAGACGCCGTGCAACTGGCAATCTCGCGAGCCGGCGTCACGATCAAAGGCATCCACACTGCGCATGTCGAGAGCATCGACGCATTGGTCGAGGCCAACAAAGTGGTGCGATGGAAAGTGAGAATCAAAGTGACCTTCCAGGTCAAAGACGAGCTGCACGAGTGATCGATTGAGTTGCGATCACGAAGGAAGCGGCGGAGCGCAAGGACTTCCCGGTCATGCGAAACCAGCCGCTGAGAGTAATCGATGGCGAAAATAGTTGAGGTTCATCCGGGTATCTACGAGATCTTTCTGCCGCTGCCGATGCGGCCGACGATCATCAACGTCTATTTGATCGACTGTCACGGCGCGTGGACGCTGGTCGACACGGGCATGAATTCGCCCGAGAGCATCGCGGCACTCGAGCAAGCGCTGGCGGAAGTCGATATCAAGATCGAGGACCTCGACGCGATCGTTGCGACCCATCATCACATCGATCACTTCGGCGCGTCCGGAGAAATTCGACGCCGCAGTCACGCGACGACGCACATCCATCGTCTCGAAGCTGAGCGCGCGGGCCGGATGATCGAGTTCGGCAGGATGAGTCCGAACGATCGTCCGGAATCGCGCGCGTTTTTCGCCAAGCACGGATTTCCGATCGAACAGTTCTCGCCAACCGGGATGCGCCCGGCGTGGATGGGGACCTCGATGTACGGGCCGGTCACACAACCCGACAAGTACATCGACGATCACGACGTGGTCAAAATCGGCGACCGCGAGCTCGAAGTAATCTGGACGCCGGGGCATTCGCCGGGCCACAACGTGATTTATTTACGCAAAGAAAAGGTGATGATTGTCGGGGATCACCTGTTGCCCAAAATTACGCCACATGTCGGGATCTATCCTGATGCAGCGGGAACCAACCCGCTCGGCGACTTCATCGCGTCGCAGCTGAAGGTGCAGAAATTCGACGTCGAGCTGGTATTGCCCGCGCACGGCGGCGTCTATCATGACCACCGTCATCGCGCGAATCAGTTGATTGAGCATCACCGTTATCGAGAAGCGGAAATGCTCGATTTGACGCGCAAGTCGCCGCAGACGGCGTTCGAAATTGCGCAACAGGTATTTGGCGGCGAAGAAAGGCCGATATTCCACGTGATGGCGGCGACATTCGAAACCCTCGCTCATCTGGAACTAGCCTGTTTTGAAGGCCGCGCGCGCCGCTCGGAGCGCGGTGAACAAACTGTGTTCCAGGCGTTATGAACTGATTATGGGGGGTTTGCTAATTTTTCCGAACGGTGTATTTTGGCCCTGCTTAAACGAACGGCGGATGGCCTTGTTAGCTCGAATAGTGGAGTTGGAGGGGTTCCTAGATTGAAGGAGGATTCCATGAAACGGAAGATTGGATTGGCGATGGCTACGGGGCTGGCATTGTTAGTCGCCGGTTGCGCAAGTCAAAGCAGTACAACCGGCGGCGGTTCTGCGGCGCCGGCGCAGCCAGCTGCGGTAACCTCGACGTCCAGAAATTTCAACCTGGCCGTGAAATGTCCCGGAGTGCACTGGGAGAAGACGCACGGCTGGTCCAATGAGCAGATTATGCAGCAGGAGTCGCTCGAAGAAGACGACATTCCGGCTTGCGAACAGTGGGTGCAGGCGCAGCCCAAGGGCTACGTGCCTCCTCCGCCCGGAGGAACTGCGCCGGCGAGTCCGGGAGGCCCCGCAGGTGGCGGCGGTCCAGCCCCGGCTCCGGCGTCGCATTCGTAATCTGAGAGCGCAGACCAGGTTCGCTGCGGATCTCGCGCTCCCCGGCGCCTTGGCACAAGAAAAATCAGGCGGCGCAGCATCTCGTGAGAGATGCTGCGCCGCCTTTCTATTCAGCAGGATTTAAGCCGACGCGTATCGCGCCGGCGAATTACTTAGCGAGCTTGCGCCGTCGCCGTGCGCTTCGCATCGCGACGCGCCGGAGCACTGATACGGCCGCTGCGAACCACTGGCGAGCGTCTTGCCAGCCGCCGCGTCGACACGCCCGCGAGCTGCTGAGTCCGCCAGTCGCGCAGGCCGCGACGCAGAAATTGCGGCTCGATTCCAAGCGTTTCGCAGACCGTCTCGAACGAGAACGGTCCCTCGCCGCCTTCGCCGATCAGCCACTGCTCGGCTTCGTTGAACAGGCGCTTGCGCGGGCCGCCCTTGGCGTCGGCGTTATTCTGGAAGCATCGAAGGGCGTCCTCAAGGATCGCCATCATCAGCTTCTTGACGGGGCGGATCGTACTGTCGTCACGCCGACTGTCATAGAACTGCTCAGGCGTTAGAACGTCCGGCACGAAGAGATTTCCGAGAGCGCTGTTTTCCCATTCCATCGTATTTGTCCTCTCCCGCCCGTGCCCGAACCCGAGTCAACGGGTCGAGTCAATCGAAGCTAGGATTCCGACTAATGTCGTTCAAACGGACATTACGCAATGATCATGCCGAATTTAGCAGCAACTGCCCTAATGCGATTTACCCAGCATGTTAAGCCATCATGAACGTCAACTCGGACTGTCAGACGTTGAGAAATTCACAAAGATTGGCCAACTTTTCGCAAATCATTCCGCATTATGCGAATCGCTCCTCCTCGTGCGGAGCATGGCTCATTTGCGACAGGCGTTACGATTCGGCCACAAGCTGCCAGCATTGTGTCGCGCCGGTGCCATATGTTGGCTGCGGATGCTACGCGGGATTTTAAGGTGCTGAGGATTGTTTTGGAAAGCGGATCGCGAACGCGGACCGAACTAATGGCGATTAGGTTCCGCGGAGTATCCTACTGCACGGTGTCGGGACCGCCGCTGGTGCCGGCAGGGCCGTGCTTGCGCTCTTCGAGCTTGAAGGTCAGCACATCGAGCAGGCAGTCGACGCGGTCCGCGAGCGCCTCGAGCAGCGTCTGCTTTTCGAGCGGCGTGATGTCGAGATGAAAGCAAAGGAAGTTGATCAGCTCGGCGCCGCGCAAACCGCGCTGCACCACGATTGTGCGCCAGGCTTCTTGCGCTGCCTCGCCCAGGTAGCTGAAGAGCATCTCGCGCAGCGCGTCCATCGTCTCGGCGTCGCACTCGAGGGCGTCGGGCGGCACCGGGCACCATGCCACTTCCGCCTGCCGATACGATCGATCGCGAATCTCGCGCGCGACGCGAAACTCGCCGATGCCCTCGAGCACCAGGTTGTACCGTCCGTCGGCCAGCTTGACCAGGCCGCCGATTTTGCCCGCGCATCCGACCTCGAAAATATCCGGGAAGGCCGTGTAGTCGGCTTCCCAGTCGCCCTTGAGCAGCGCCATCCCGATGGTGCCGTGGGTGTTGGCGACGTCGGCGATCATCTCGCGATAGCGCGGCTCGAAAATATGCAACGGCACGCTCAGCCCCGGAAACAAGACGAGATTCGGCAGCGGAAAAATCGGAATGATGGTTGGTAATGCAGCCACGTTGACAGCCGGCGTCTGATGGAAGGTTAGGGCCGTTACGATCTGCGGTCAAGGAAAAGCTGCGTAGAGATACCACTTGCCCGCGGTTTTGCTATGTTTCAGCTGATCCGCGAAACTTTATCTGACCGCGAGATGAAAACAGGATTGTTCATCGCCGGACGCTACGTCGATACGGCCAGGTCCGCGCGTTTCCCCGAGCTCGAGGAGGAGCACGATGGGTAAGGTCGTCGCGACCGTATTCACCACGCACGTACCGCGCTTGATGATCACCGATCCGATCGCGCGCCGCGCATACATGGGCCGCAACGTGACGACTTTCTACGACGCGATGCCGAAGCTTGAGCGCGAGCGTATCCGTCATCTCGACTTCGATACTTTCTTACTAATCGATACTCACTGGTTCTCGACTTTGGAGTACGTACTCAATGCCCATGAGCGGCTCTCGGGTGTGTATACATCGGAAGAGCTGCCGGAGATGCTGCACGGCCTCGAATATGACTACCAGGGTGACGCAGAGCTCGCGCGCGCGGTCGAAATGGAGGCGCGCGAGCGCGGGATTCGTGCGATCGCGTCGGCGCATACCAACTTGCCGATACACTATCCCACGCTCAACGTGATGCACTATTTCAATCATGAGGCGCGCCGCCGCGTGCTCTCGGTGAGCGTGTGCCAGACGGCGTCGGTCAAAAATGATTTGGCGTACGGCGCGGCGATCGGACAGGCTATCTGGAAATCGAATCGGCGGGTGGTGCTCGTCGCGTCGGGCGGTATGTCGCACAAGTTCTGGGACTACGATCGGATTCTCGATCGCGCATCGGCGTCGCCTGACGACATCGCATCGACCGCCAACCGCCTGTACGACGAACGCATCATGGAATGGTTCAAGCAGGGGCGCCATGACGCGGTGCTCGCCGCCGCCGAAGACTACCGCGCGCATTGCTCGCCCGAGGGCCGCTTCTCGCATTACATCACGATGGCCGGTGCGATGGGCGGCGACTCCTGGATCTGGCGCGGCGAGCAGTTCGGAAGATACGAGGCCGCAATCGGAACCGGACAGGCAATCTTTTTCTTTCAACCTTCATTCAGCGGAGCCGAGCGCGAGGCCGCCTAGCGCGATGCCGGAGGTGCGCGTTTGAAACTTGCACACGGAATTTTGGCGATGCTGGTGTCGCCGTTTCATGACGACTACCGGCTGAATGAAGACGCGCTGCGGCGTGAAGTCCAGTG
>DATNLS010000113.1:0-4959 GCA_035602775.1 Candidatus Acidiferrales bacterium
TCGAGCTTGGCGAATCCGAGATCCTCGAACGGCAGCTCGCGGATGTGCTTGAACGCCGCTGTGGCAGTCATCCTGCCCGCGGCGACACCGTCGAGGATTTCGCGGATTCGCTTTTCGGTCATCGCCGTTTGAGGAGTTCCGGGCGGATCGGATGCGCAAGTGTCAGCATCAATTCGAGCACCGCGCGCGCGTCGCTTCGGGTCACCGTGATTGTCGAATCGCCCTCAATTATTTTTTCGCCGGGCTTGGGGATATGCCCAAGTCGTTCGACCACCAGCCCGCCGATCGTAGCATACTCATCCGCCTCCGAAAGCTTGAGGCCGAAGCGCTCGTTCAGTTCGGTAATCGGTGCGCGTCCGATAACTGACAGCACGCGCGGGTTAACAACTTTGGCCAGCTCTTCGCCGAGGTCGTGTTCGTCCTCGATGTCGCCGACGATTTCCTCGATCAGATCCTCGAGCGTGAGAATTCCCGCCGAGCCGCCGTATTCGTCGACCACCACCGCGAGATTTTCTCCAGTGCGTTGCATCGCGACCAGCGCTTCGTCGAGCGGCATCGATTCGGGAAAGTAACTGACCGGCCGCATTATGTCGCTCACCGGGCGGCTGAGATCGGGCGCCTGCAAAAGATCGAAGACGTGAACGACGCCAACAATGTCCGTGATGCGGCGCCGGAAGACCGGGATGCGGCTGAAGGCTTCGCGGCGGACAGTTTCGATCGCGGCCGCGAGCGAGGTCTCCTCCGGCACCGCGTCGACGCCCACCAGCGGCACCATCGCCTTGCGCGCCTCGGCCTGCGAGAAGCGAAAGATACGGCTGATCATCTGCTGCTCAGTGGGCAGGATGGCGTCGTGTTGCGGCTGCTCGGATGCATCGCTCTCGCGTCGGCGCATCAATCGCGCCAAATCGTCGCGGGTGAGGAACACGCTCTCGGCGCCGGCCGGCACCCCTGCCAGACGGCGCAGCAACCTGCTCAGCACGGTCTCCGCGTAGAGCAGCGGCGCGAGAATCGTCGCGAGGAAGCGCAACGGCCGCGCGGCGAACAGAGCGAACGCGTGCGGCCTGGTAAGCGTCACCAGCTTCGGGATCGACTCGCCCAGCACCAGCGTGATCGGCGTTAAAATAAACGGCGCGAGATAAACCAGGTGCGGCCACCCTCGATGCAGAAAGCTGGTGAGCACGACTGCCGCGACAATGGTGGCGAGGTTGGTGCCGGTGAGAGTGAGCGCCAGCAGGCGGTCGCGATTCGCCAGCAGCTCACCCAGTACTCGCGTGCGCTCGTGTCCGCCTTCACTCCCGGCGCGAACCTTCAAATCGTCGGCTGAAACCAGCGCGATTTCCGAGGCTGCGAAAAACGCCTGCACTACCAGGCATCCGGCCAGCGCGGCTATCAGCCAGATCAGCGTCATCGATGGAGCCTCACCTGCTCGACCGCCGCGCCGCGCACGCGCTCGACGGTGGCTTCGAACTCTCCGAGCCTCAGTTTTTCTCCCGTACGCGGGACCCGCCCGAGCCTGCGCAAGATGAGACTGCTGAGCGTCTTGCCGCCGCCATAGACTTCGATCACCCGCGCCGGAGCTAGCGCGTCGGCCAGCTTGCCCAGCGCGACTGCACCCGACGCCGACCATTCTTGATCGGAGATTTTCGTGAGCTCGGGACCTTCGTTGTCGAACTCGTCGCGAATCTCGCCGAACAATTCCTCGAGCAGGTCTTCAAGCGTCACCAGGCCCAGCAGCCGGCCGTACTCGTTGACCACCAGCGCTATCTGGAAGCGCCCGTGGCGCATCTCGTCGAATAAATCCGCGAGCAGCTTGCCCGGCGGAACGAAATACGCCGGTCGCACCAGGCGCTCGACCCGCGGCGGCGATGGCTCCAGGCGCCGCGCTGCGAGATCCTTGGCGTGCAGAATCCCGACGATATTGTCCTGGCTGTGCCGATAGACCGGCACCCGCGAGAAACTTTCGTGCGCGATCTCCGCCACCAACTGCGCCACCGGCATCTCGATGTCGAGCGAGAAGATCCGGTCGCGCGGCGTCATCACCTCCGACGCACGGTGCGCGCCAAAATCGAACACGCGATGAATCATCGCGCGCTCGGCGGGCTCAACCTGTCCCTGGTTCTCGCCAAGCCTCAACAACGTCTTGAATTCTTCTTCGGAAACCGGACCGGGACGCGGCGCCTGCTCGAACGGCGTGAAATGCCGCGCAATCGGATGGACCAGGTCGGCCAGCGCCGCCAGCGGCCGCGCGGTGAGCCAGGCCAGCGCGGACGGAAATCCAAGCGCGAACGTCTTCGGCGTGATGTCGCAGAACAACAGCACGACCACGAGCATGGCGGGCGCCGCGACGATCGGCCCCCATTTGTCGCCCAGCCACGCCAGCAGAATGATCGTCGCGAGGCAGTCGGCAAAAATGTTGCACGCTTCGTTCAGCCCGATAATCACGATCAGCGATTCGAGCGGTCGGCGCATCAGGCGGTCGAGCGCGCGCTGCACGGAGAGGCTCATCTGCTCGCGCGTGTGCTCCAGCCGCGCCATCGAGAACAGCGCGGTCTCGGACGCCGCCAGCGTGGCGCTAAGCACGACGAGGATCAGAACCACCAACGGCAGAATGGAAATCATCAATTCAATTTAGCTGCGCGTCCGCAGCTGATCCCATCCTGCGACAATCGGCGCGTCAGCACCAATCACCTTCAGCCGTTTGCCCCGAACGATCCTGCCGATTCGCCGCACCTCGACCCGCAAGCGGCGCGACAGTGCGGATTCATTGTGGCCGGGCTTCACGCAAAAAATCAGTTCGTAGTCCTCGCCGCCGGTGAGCGCATGCATCAGGTCGTCGCCCATCAGCGTACGGTACGCTGGCGAAATCGGGATTCGCGACGCGTCGATCTCGGCGCCGACTCCGCTCCGTTCAAGGATATGCCCGAGGTCCTGCATCAGTCCGTCGCTGACGTCTATCGCGGCTGGCGCGGGCCGCAGTGCTGCGAGCCGTTGCCCCGCATCCAGCCGCGCCTTGGGGCGGAGGAACCGCTCGACGACATATTTTTTCGCTGCGCGCTTCTTTTTCGCATCGCCGCTCAATTTCAACTTGCCCGCCAGGATGCGCCAGCCGAGCGCCGCGTCGCCGAGCGTGCCGGTCACGAAGATTTCGTCGCCGGGACGCGCCGCGTCGCGCCGCATCATCCCGCGTCCAGCTTCGCCCAGCAGCGCGATCGTTATCGACAGCTCACGCGCGCGCGTGATATTGCCCCCCACGATATCGGTCGATGCTTCGCGCGCCGCATCGCGCAGTCCAGCGTAAATTTGCTCGAGAGTCCGCGACCTGACTCCTTCGCGCACGCTGAGATTTACAACGCACGCCGTCGGACGCCCACCCATCGCCGCGATATCGCTCAAGTTGACCGCGAGCGCGCGCGCACCGAGCGCTTGCGGCGTGCCCCATCGCAGATCGAAGTGAACCTTCTCGACGAGGCTGTCGATGGTGAACAGCAACTGCCCTTGGGGCCGCGAGATAATCGCGCAATCGTCGCCGATGCCCAGCAGCGTGCGGCGGCTGAGATGGATTCCCGCGCTGAGCCGTGCGATCAGTTCGAATTCGCTGGAGAGTTTGCTCGAAGCGTCGGACAGTTTCCTCACGTTGAGCGCGCTTTCGGTGGATCCGCCGCGAGCGGGAATTCCGCGACCAGGATCAGCCCGCGCCGCCCAGCCGCGAAGCGGGCCCCAGTCCGTCCGCCCGCCGCTTCCGCCATCGCGCGCGCGAGATAGAGTCCGAGTCCGTGCGCGGCGCTGCTGTCGCCGTTTCGATTCGGCCGCTGGAACAGCGCGTCCAGATGCTCTTGCGAAAGAGCCGGGCCGCTATCGGCGACCTCGATTGCGATCGCGTCATTGCGCACCCCGGCCCGCAGCGTCACTTCGCCCACCGCCGTCCGTGCAATCGCATAGCCAATCAGGTTTCTCACTATCCGCTGGAAATGGCGCCGGTCGAGTTGGCACGCCGGCAGCATCCCGATCTCGACCCGCAGATTCAGGCGCCGCCGCCGCGCCTGCAGCCCGCAATCTTCCGCGATCTCGTTTAGCAGTTGACAGGGATCCAGTTCGCACGGCGCCGCGACGATGTCGTCATCCTGCGCCTGGTAGTAATCCAGCACGTTGCTCACCACCAAGTCCATGTTCCACGCGGTCGATCCAATTCGTCCGAGCAGGTCGGTGCGCTCCTTCGCGCTGATATCAATTTCCTCGAGCAGGTTGACGTAGCCGCTCAGCGCCGCGACTGGACTGCGGATATCATGTGCCATCGTCGCGATCTGCGTCTGCCGAAACCGCGCCGCTTCCTCGAGATCCTCGACCTGTCTTCTGAGACGCCGGCGATACCGCTCGATGAAGACTGACGTATATTGCGCGAAGAACAGCGCAGTGACGAGTCCCATCCAACGGTACATTCCGTATGGGCTATCGATTGGCACGAAATATCCGGCTGCCGCGTAGCCGGCTACCGCCGACAGAGCCATCAAAAACTGCCAGCCCGTGCCCCAACTGACGAACGCCGCGGTCGCCATCGGACACAACATAATCGCGATGAAGCGAGACTCGGGGTCGCCCGTCTCTCGGCTGATCAGGATGAACGCCCCCATCAGGACCACGTTGTACAGCAGGATCCAGAATCTCCAATGGCGCTTGAACGAATGCGTCCACGACAGCCCGAAGAGCAGGCAGGTCGCGGCCAGGATCAGCCAGTGCGGACCCGTACCCGGCGCGTGCCTGCCCAGCGCGTACTGGTCGTACGCCAAGTACGCCAGCAGCATGAAGATTCCGAGGGCGCCGCCGAGCTTCAGGACGCGTAGCGATTCCTCGTCATCCTCGGTCCAGCGGAACTCCGAAGTGGCGCGGCCGCTCCACGATTTTGTCAGCCCGGACGAGCCGTTATATTTGCTGCTCTCCGCCAATCAGGCTCCCCGTTTTCCT
>DATNLS010000054.1:0-11434 GCA_035602775.1 Candidatus Acidiferrales bacterium
CCGAGCTTGACCAGGAGATCGCCGACGCCGCGACCTCCGACGATCCGGGCATCAAGCTTTATCGCGACGGCCTCGACGCCATGAAGGCGGGCAAGTATCCGCTCGCGGTCGCCAGGTTCACCAAGCTGCAGCATGCGTATCCGAAATCGCCGCTGAGCGAGCCGGCCGAGTACTTTGCGGCGAACGCGTTGTTCGAAACCCAGTCGTACGACCAGGCGATTTTGCAGTTCAACGATCTCGTGATGCGTTTTCCCAAGGGCAAATATGCGAGCGCCGCTCTGCTGCGTGAGGCGCAGGCGTTTGTGAAGCTCAACGATCGAATCGACGCGCGCCTGACCTTGCAGAAACTGCAGGCCGATCACGCGGGCACTCCGGAAGCGGCGTCCGCGGACACGATGATGAAAGATCTCGCGAGTGACTAGGCAGCGCTCACGCGCACGATTGAATGGAAATAATTCGCGACCTCGAAGCGCTCCCGCGCCGTCCTTACCCGGTCACCGCGATCGGAAATTTCGACGGCGTACACCTCGGGCATCGCGCGATACTAAAGGCGGCGATCGATCGCGCGCGCGCGGCCGGCGGCACCGCCTTCGCGCTGACGTTCGATCCATTGCCCTCCAAGCTGCTGGTTCCGGCGCGCGCTCCGAAGTTGATCCTGACTCCCGATGACAAGCTCGAACTGCTGCGCCAGTCGGGCATCGACGGCGTGATCGTGCTTAACTTCACGCTCGACCTGAGCCTGCTGCCGCCACGCGACTTCGTGCGCGACTACATGAGCAACAAGATCGGCGTGCGCGAGGTGGTGGTCGGCCAGAATTTCCGATTCGGGCACAATCGCGCGGGGAACCCGGCCGTGATGGTCGAGCTCGGCCGCGAGTTGGGTTTCGACACTGATGTAATCGGGCCGGTAAAAGTCGACGGCATCGAAGTCAGTTCAACCAAGGTGCGCGAAGCGATCACGACCGGCGACATGCATCGCGCGTCGAGGCTGTTGGGCCGCTATCATTTCCTGGCCGGGCCGGTCGTGCGTGGACGCGAGCGCGGACGGACCATAGGATTTCCGACGGCGAATCTCGCCAGCGAAACCGAATGCATCCCGCCCGACGGGGTTTATGCCACTCGCGTCATCCTTGACGACGGCGCGCATCCGTCGATCACCAACGTCGGGATGCGTCCGACGTTCGCGGAGAGCGCGCGCTCGATCGAAGCGCACATCTTCGACTTCGACCGCGACCTCTACGGAGAGCGCATCAAGCTGGAACTGATCGAGCGAATCCGCCCGGAGCGCAAATTCGACAACGCCGAAGCACTCAAAGCGCAGATCGCGATCGATCTAGGCAAGGCGCGCGAAATTCTCGCCTCGGCCTGAGCACCGCGACGCGATTCAGAACCGGTACCGGCGGCGCTCGCGCGCTATCCGGGGCGCGTTCCCTGCGCTCGCGTTCAGGATGACAAACGTGGCTCGGTCGGCGACATTTCGCGCGGTGATCTGCGCTTCGCTCCCGCCAGTGATACGTACTTACCGCCGTAGTTGCAGCAAGTCCCATCGATTGCCGTAGAGATCCTCGAAGACCGCAACGGTGCCGTAGGGTTCGTCACGAGGGGCTTCACGGAACTTAACGCCGCGGGCGATCATCTCGCGATAGTCTCGCCAAAAATCATCGCTGTGAAGGAAAAGAAAAACTCGGCCGCCGGTCTGATCGCCGACTCGCGCCATCTGCTCTGGCGTTGAGGCCTTGGCCAGGAGCAATCGCGTCTCGACCGATCCGCGCGGCGCGAGAAGGACCCAGCGCTTGTCGCCACCAAGCGAGCTATCCTCGACGACCTCAAATCCGAGTGCTTTCGTGTAGTACTCGATCGCTTCATCGTAGTCACGAACGACGAGTGCGACGTACCCGATGCGTTGGCATTTTTCAGCTGCCATTTTTTCCCGAGGCTACAAATAAACGAGCGTCCCTGTGGGGACGCCCATCAAAACGACATCGCGACGCGCGTGCGAGGACTACTTGCCGCGGATTCTGGTGCGGCGCATTTTGCGCAGCCGGGATTTTGCCTGATGCGGGTCGCTTTTTTTCTTGCGCGCCAGTTTGCGGTTGCGCCGGTTTCGTTGTTTCGAGGCTACCTTCATTGGTTCTCCTGATTCGGATTAGTAGGCGGCGGTGATGACCCGTTGTACGCCTCGCCCCCGAGAGTGTGCGGGGCGGTGAACGCGATCGGGCTCACTGCGATCACTTCGGTTGCTGCTTGTCCCTCGTCCTGCGCGATCGCCCGTCCCAGCGGTTCACCGGTCGTAACCGGCCCGTCAATCGCCGGTGCCACATCGTACACGACCCTTACCGCCGAGGCATCGGCCTTCGGCACCACCAGTTTGAGATCGTTCGACGCGACCGGCTGAATCAGCGGACCCTCATGGACCTGCACATGGACCGGCAGCGGCTGCCCGGACTTGAGCAGCGAGACCGAGGTGAATTGATCGAAGCCCCACGTCATCAGCTTCGCCGCCTGCGCAAAGCGCTGCGCATTCGACGGCGCGCCGAGAATCACCGCGATCAGCCGCATGTCGCCGCGTTTGGCGGTGGTGGTGACGTTGAATCCCGCCTGGAAGGTGAAGCCGGTCTTGAGCCCATCGCATCCTTCGAAATGCCCGATCAGATGATTGGTGTTGTTCAGGATTGCGACGCCGTTATCGAAATCCATATGCGGCTGCCCGGACCACATCAGCAGGTTGGTCTCGCGGATTATCGCGCGGCCCACGATTGCGAGATCGTAGGCGGTCGTGCGATCGGCGTCATGGGTCGGTCGCGGCGGCAGTCCGTCGACGGTCTGATACTCCGTATGGGTCATGCCGAGTTCCTGCGCCCGCTGGTTCATCAGGCGGACCATCGCCTCGACCGAGCCGCCGATCTTTTCCGCGACTGCGACTGCGGCGTCGTTGGCCGATTTGACCAGCGCCGCCTTCATCAGCTCGCGCAGCGGATAAACGTCGCCCTCCTTGAGGCCGACGCGCGATCCGCCGGTATGCGCGGCGCGTTCGGAAATTCTGACGAGATCGTTACCGCTGAAGCGGCCCGCATTGATCTGCTCCTGCGCCACCAGCAGGTTCATCATCTTGGCCATCGAGGCCGGCGGCCATTCCATATCGGCGTTGTAGGCGCTCAGCACGCGGCCGCTGTCGGCGTCCTCGAGCAGCGCGCCCTTGTAAAGCGGGACGCCGCCCGTCGCCCTCGCCGCATGCTTCGAATGCACGGTCTTATGCACCCGCCGCCATTCGGTTGCCGCGCCCGCGGACGACGCCGCGAGAAGGACCGCCGCGGTCAACATCACCGCCGGGATAATTTGTGCCGCTGATTTCAGATTAAATATTGACCGCCGCCGCTTCCCCAAATTCCCCACCTGCCTTCGTCGTATTCCGTAATCCGATTCGCCGTGCTCAAGGAATGCGGATGAAGCTGGTTGATTCGGGCGCATTCTTCAAGCCGCTGCTTTTCACCTGTTGCAGAATCGCGAGGTTGGTCCGCGCCGGCGTGTAATCAGGTATCTCACCAACCAGCTCGGTCCATTCCTGGCTTGCTCTCACATATTTGCCTTCCTCGGCGTAAATTGCGCCGAGCGTGTTGCGCGCATCCGGTTGACTCGGATCGATCTGCAGCGAGAGTAGCGCTTCCTGCTCGGCTTGTGCGAGCGCTCCGCGACGCTCGTAGGCGAGCGCCAGGTTGAAATGCGTCTCGGGCCGCTCCGGTCCGAGCAGCGCCGCCAGCCGCAGTACTTGAGTCGCGTCTTGCGTCTGCCCGCTCTCCAGATAGAGCAAACCCAGGTTCAGGAACAACTGCCAATCGTTGAGGCCAAGCTCGACCGCCTTTTGGTATTCGGCGAGTTCCTGGCGATGCTCGCCGACGACGCCATAGGCGAAACCAAGATGATAGTGCGCCAGCGCATTGCCGGGATCATCTTCGATCACGACCTGATGGCGGCGGATGGCTTCGGGATAATCTTCCATGCCCAGAAAATAATCGGCGAGCGGATCGCAAACCTGATCGTCGGAAGAATTGTTAGTGGCGCTGGCCCGCGCGCTAACCGGCGACTGGATTGTGATTACCAGTGTGATCAGTGCGACCAGGCAAATGCTCGAACGCCGAAAGCTCAACAACTTCTTAATTCCCCTGCGGCCCACGATACCCGCAAGGAGGAATCAGATGGTAGCAGGAATTTTCTCTACAAAAAAACGCGCAGCGTGCTTTGCAACGCTGCGCGCTCAAAGAAAAGGCGTCGTGCCAGCCGTGAACGGAATTCGCGACCCGGCCGAACGCCGGAGGCAAAGCCGACTTTGCCCCCCGACCCTGAATGGGTCGAAATACCCTAGGCGATTCGAAACAGGGCGGCCGCCTCGCGCGGTCGCCCCGTCGAACTATCCGTCAAGCTGTTACGGATTGGCCGGAGGAGCCGCGGCCGGCGATGCTTCCGCCCCCGGAGACGCCATGCCACTGTCGCTGCTCGCGGCTGACGATTTGTGGTGATGGCGATGATGGTGCTTGGGGGTCGCCGCCGGCGACGCGTCTGCCGCAGGCGCTCCCGCATCCGCTGCCGGAGCCGCATCGCTTGGTGCTGCCGCAGGGGCTTGTGCGAAAGCCGGCATCGCCAACGCGGTGGCGAAGAAAGCTGCGGAGAGGATTGTTAAGGTGCGCTTCATACTCGTGGATCTCCTTGATCTGGGCGGCCCTTAATGGGACGCAATGTGACTATTAAGGGTATTGCTATACCTGTGCCATCGGGGTGACGGCAAGATGTTGAGAGAACAATGCCATAATTTTTTCGAAAGCGCACGCCGCGATGACCCAATCGGGCTATCCTCTATCCGCTTTGGGTAAGCGTCGTCTCAACCTTATGAGCGACCGGAACCATTCCGGGGCGGCCCCTTACGCTCATCTCTTAACTCGCGATACAGTGCTATCAACTCCTTAAACGCTCGTGCGACCACCTTGAGATTCGCACCTGATTGCTCGCCGGTCAGCCGCGGCAGATGCTGTACGTCCACCTCTGTGACCTTCGCATTACGCCCTGCCAGCCGCGCCATCAGCTCGGTCGAGATCATCGCACCATGCGCGCGCAATTCCATCCCGTCGAGTTTCTCGCGCTTGAACAGCTTGAAGCCGCAATCGATATCGCTGATCGTGATGCCGAGCAGAACGCGGACCAGAATCGTCCAAGCCTTGCCGTTGACTCTGCGCATCAGGGGATCGGCGCGATGTGCTCGGCGTCCACAGACTACGTCGTACTGGGGAACCAGCGGGGTCAATCGCTCCAGGTCGGCAGGATCGAATTGCCCGTCGCCGTCGCATAGCAATACGTACGGCTGAGTGGCGGCGCGAATCCCTGAGATCACCGCACCGCCGTAGCCGCGGTTGACCGGATGACGCACGACCTTGACATGCGAGTCCTCGGCGGCGAGGTGCTCGGCGATCTCGCCGGTGCGATCGCGGCTGCCGTCGTCGACTACGATCACCTCGAAGTTGTCGGCGACGCGCGGGCATTCGGCCACCCATGAGCGGACGACGCGCTCGACATTACCTTCCTCGTTATGCGACGGCAGGAAGACGCTGATTCCGGGAATTCGGGCGGGTGCGCTCACGATTTGCGTATGCGAGCTAGTCGCCAATCTCGCGATATCCGCCGCGGAAGAACAATAGCGGACGCCCCTCGACGGAAGTCTCGGCCTGCTCGATCTCGCCGAGGTAAATCGTATGGTCGCCGCCGTCGATCGCGGTCGTCACCTTGCACTCAAGGTAGGCGAGCGCGCCGTCGAGGATCGGGGCGCCGTTCGCGCCGATTTTGTAACTCACGCCCTCGAACTTGTTGCCGCCGCTGACTGCGAACTTGCGCGACAACGCTTCCTGGTCCGAGGCCAGCACGTTGACCGTAAAGATTTTGCTCTCCTCGAAACACGGATAGCTCTCGGCCTTCTTGTCGACGCAAACCAGCGCCAGCGGCGGAATCAGCGAGACCGAGGTGAACGCGTTGGCGGTCAAGCCGTGCAGCTCGCCGGACGTGCGAAGCGACGTGATCACGGTGACGCCGGTTGCGAAATGACCCATCACGCGCCGCAGCTCGTTCTTTTCGATTGCCATCGCAAATCTCTCTGCGCGCGGATGCTATCAGACGATTTTGCCGACCGTCAAAGGCATCAATCCCATCCTGAGCGATCACGCGCGACCACTTCTTTGCCGCCGAGGTAAACGTAATCGAGATCGAGCGACGTCAACGGCCGATCGTTCTCGCCAACACGGACGCCGACCGGCGACGCCACGAAAATTGTGTGGTCGCCGGCGACGCGGCTGTCGATCACGCGCGCCTCAATAGCGATCATCGCAAGCTTCAGCCATGGCACCGCGAGCGTCGGCGACAATTCAAACTCGATCGTGTCGAGATTGTTGTCGCGGCGGGCGCGCGGCGAATAGAAATAATCCTCGAGTGCGCGGCCTTGGCGTCCCACAACGTTCAGTCCGAATACGCCGGTTCTCGCGATCACGCCGTTGCTGAAGTGCGCGTTATCGACCGCCGCCGTGAACAGCACCGGCTCGCCCGAGACCTGCGCCACCCACGACGACGACATCCCGTGGCATCGCCCATTCTCATGCGTGGTCAAAACGTATATTCCGGTCGTGAGGCCGGCCATCGCGCGCCCAAGATTGTTGTCCATCGAACGAATGCTCCTACCGTTGCTCGCCGACTGATCGATATTCACGTCGAATACTCACGCTACGTTACAATTGACCGTCGCTCCAAGCGTTCACAAAATGCATAATGTGACGCTGGAGCTTGGCTGGAGCTGATGGGCAGGATTGCTGGATCGATCACCGCCGCATTGATCGCCGCGACAATAGTAGTGATAGACGCCGCCGTCTCGCACGCTGGACCCGCCGCGTTCGTCGAACAGAACACACCGATCACCGCAGGTGACGCGGAGAAAGCAGGCGTGCAGCCGCCGGCGCCCTACTACCCTCCGGGTCAAAAGTACGTCAAGTCGGGAATACCGCCGCCCGGAACGGCCGACGTTATCTACACTCCGGTCCCGACTCCCACGCCGACGTCGATGCCGACGCCGAAACCGCTCCCGCAGGTGAAAATCGAAGGGGTGCGGACCGATCGCGTGCCCACGCCGGGTCAACTTCTATTCGACAAGACGCGCGCCATCGCTTTCGAGGATCCGCTGAATTGGTCGGTGACGATTTATAAAAAGCGCCACCAGCTCATCGTCTATTACAAAAGCCGGATGTTCAAAACCTACCACGCTGTCTTTGGACGGAGCTTCGAGCCCGGCACCAAATTGTGGGAAGGAGACCGGCGCACGCCCGAGGGCGTTTACGCAATCGTCGAAAAGCATCCGAGCCGCCGCTGGGACTGGTTCCTCACGCTGAACTATCCCAACGACATGGACCGCCAGCGCTACGAACAAATGCGCAATGACGGCGAGCTGCCGAAAGAAGCCGGCCATCCGGTGGGCGTGGGCGGCAGAATTGGAATCCACGGCACCGACGAGCCGGAGCTGAACCGGGGCGATATCAACTGGACCACGGGCTGCATCTCGGTCGACGACGAAGACGTCGAGGAATTAATGCGGCTCCTGCCTAAAGGCACGCTCGTGATAATCAATCCGTGAGCGGGGAAGGGGAAATCACTTGATTTAATGTGGAATCCGCGGTGGGTTCGACACCTCCTTCGGCAGGGGTGACCCCTGCACCCAGTGTTCAGAACAGCAGCGTCGTGAGGATTCCCGTAAAATGGCTCAAGTGGATCGTGGTGATTGGTGCGATCGCCGTCACCGGACTGCGAGTCGGGCTGTGGAGCCTCGAATCTTCACCGACGCCCCAGGCATCCAAGCTGCCGGCGCAACCGCCGATCGCGCTCGCCGATAGGCGGCATACTATCGACGCCGAGTTCGCACCCGTCGTGAAGGACGGCCTGCTCAGGGAATCGACCGGTTGCGGAGTGGCGATTGCGTGATCGATCATGGCGAGCGCGGTGTATTCACCTACGGCGCTGCGCGCGAGGACTCGATCTTCGAAATAGGATCGGTCACGAAAACCTTCACGGGTCTCCTGCTCGCGCAACTCGCGGCACAACAGAAAGTCAGGCTCGATGAACCGCTACGTCCGATGCTGTTTCCCGACCTTGTAGCGGGACCGCCGGGAAACGAAATCACCCTGCTCGACCTCGCGACTCATCGCTCGGGACTTCCCAGCGTCCCCGACAATTTGCAGCCAAAGGATCCTGATAATCCGTTTGCCGACTACGACCGCGTCGCTCTGCATCAGTTTCTAGTAAGTCACGGGACCGCAAAACCCGCGGACGCGAAATATCTCTACAGCAAGCTTCGGTATCGGCTTACTCGGATGTGCGCTCGCCGGTCGCGCCGGCGTCCCGTACGCGCAACTGATCCGGACCGAGGTCACAGAACCGCTCCACATGAACGACACCGTGTTCGCTCTCTCACCCGCGCAAGCACATCGAGTTATCCAGGGTCACAGCGCCGGCGGGGAGCCCACCGACGCGGGACTTGGCGAAAGCGGAATGTTTACTGGCGCGGTCGGCGCAAAATCGACGGTGAACGATTTGCTCACCTACCTCGATGCGAATCTGCATCCCGACCACTACACCGACGGCGCATCCGGCGCGACGCTGCCCGCCGCGTTCGCGATCGACCATCAGCTACGAGGCAACGTCAAGCAGAATACTCAGGTCGCATTCAGCTGGCTCTATGACGTCGAGTCCCATCGCTACGAGCACGACGGCACCACTCCCGGCTATACCGCTCACGTTGAATTCACGCCGGACGAGGATCGTGGAATCGTAGTGCTCTACAATCGGATGGACGAAGTACCGGGACAGCAACGATTCGTCGATCGAATCGCCGACAACATCAACGAATTGATGTCAGGCAAGCCTGCCGCGCGAATCGCAGAAGATGATCCAGCAACCGTCGCGCCTTGAGCGGGAAAGATAAATGGACTTTGACCAATCACCCGGCAATCTGAATTCGCATCCTGCCTCGCGCTGACTTCTTCTTTTCCTGCACGCGGATGTCCACGTCGCAGCCGAGTCGAGTCAGGAGTTCACACAGCCGCTCGATAGAGAATTTTTCCAGGTGGCCTCGGACGATGGCCGATACCTTGGGTTGATCGACGCCAAGCACAGCCGCGGCTTTGACCTGGCTCAGCCCGCGCCGCGCGATAATCTGGCCAATCTTGATCGCCAGGTTCGCCTTGATATCGAGTTCATCTGCATCTGGCAGCCCGAGATCTCGAAAGACGTTACCGCTGCTCACTTCGTAGTCGACGGATTTACTCATATAACCTCGCCTATCAGCTGGAGCGAACCCTGAGGGGGTGCAATTCCCTTGCGCGCCTTAACTTTTCTTCTATCAGGTCGAGATCGTGTTTCGGCGTCGCAATACCCGACTTGGACTTCTTCTGAAAAGCATGGAGCACATAGATCGCTTCGGCAAACTTGACTGTATAGAGAGCTCGATACGTATCGCCGTCATAGTCTTCGACAATCTCGATCACGCTGGCCATCGCCGAATCCCTTCATCGGTTCGCGTCAGGATGCTTGCCTCCGCTCTGCGCAACTTTGAGAGCGAATCCCAAGTGCGAATGTGCGGTTCGACGAAACTTCTTCAGACCATCTTTGCTGCTTCGAACCCGAACAAGCGGCTTGAGCGTTTCCGCTTTTCTCAGCGCCACGCTCTAAGCATATGCTCTTATGGGCATACTGTCGATGCCAGAGGCTGCGGCCCTGGGCGATCGATGAATCAGGAAGGAAATCTGGTCGGGCGGCAGGGGATTTGGTCCAGCGTTGAGAAACCTACTGTACGCGTTGGGCGGTGTCCGAGGAGGTGTTCGTTGCGATCCAGAAATTCGACCAGCGCGCGCTTGACGTAATGATTCCGCTTGTGCCCGGTTTCGAGCGCGAGGGATTCAAGGCGCCGCTTCGCTTCCCGCTTTGTCATATGCGCGCCGATAATAGTGTGGGGGCATTCGAGCGTGAAGTTCTGAGAGCCGCTGAGAGCCGCTCGTTGTGGAAAAACCCTCCGATCTGTGGATAAAAGAGATGCGCAAGCGAAAGGAGCACGAATCGCGATGAAATGGCCGGCGGGATTTGAACCTGATAACTCATCCGTTTACGCGCGCAATGAAATCGCGATTGACGCGCCGCCCGAGCGTATCTGGCGATGGCTGATTCGCGCCGCCAGGTGGCCTGAGTGGTACAACAACAGCGCCAACGTGAATTTCATTCGCGGGAATCCGCCTGACCTTGAGCCTGACACTGAGTTCAGCTGGAAGACTTTCGGCGCGACCGTTACCAGCCGCGTGATCACTTTCGAGCCGTCGCATGAACTTGGCTGGGACGCGCGTGGAGTGTTGCGCGCCTATCACGGCTGGCTGATCGAGCCTGACGGCCGCGGCGGATGCCGCGTAGTTACCGAGGAATGCCAGAACGGACTCGTGCCGAAACTTGCGTGGTGGTATCTGCGCCCGATGCTCGAGCGCGGGCATCAGAACTGGGTCGAGAGCCTCAAGCGCGTAGCCGAGGGCGGAGAGCCCTCGTAATTATTCGTCCGCGAGGATCACTTCGAAGGCGGCGGTGTTGTCGCGCACCATCCCCATCGACATCAGGAATTGTCCAATCCGCAGCATCGGCCCAACGTACCAGTACTTGCGCATGGTCAGGTCGTTCACCTTGTCGCGTTCCTGCTTATCGGTGATTGCGCGCACGTTGCCGTTGAAGACTTCGTCGCCGACGCGAAACGAGACGGCAGGCCGCACCTTCACGTTGCGCACCCAGCTGCGATTCGCATTCGCCGACACGAGGTATAGCCCGTCTTTATCGACCAGGTACCAGATAGTCACTTCGTAGGGGCGGCCGCTTTTGCGTCCATAGTGAGTCAGACGCATCGTCTGCCGGTCGCCGAGCTTGCGCAGCCGTTCGAAAGATTTCGATGCCATCGTCATGCACCTCCACGCGATAGCGGTGGGCGTGTTCGGCTACTCGGTAACAGTCTGCATCACGCTGCCGCTCGCGCTGTCGACGATATCGACTTCGACTGGCAACGAGATGTTGTTGTCTTTCTTGGCGCTGTCGATGCCCGCCTTGAGGTCGGTCAGGAACTTGGTCTTCGCAAACGGCGGCATTTGATCCATCGGAAAATTATCCATGAAGACCTTGGCCTTGAGCTTGTCGGGCCACTCGACCATCGTGACCTTGGGTCCCGCTATCGGCAATCCTCGCACCATCTCTTCGACCGAGTCGTGAAAATCGTCTTCGGCTGAAGCCGGCGAAGCCGCGGGCGCCGCAGATGCTTTCGCTACCGCTGCCGCAGAGCTCGCCGCGGCTGGACTCTTGGCCGCTGAACTCTTCGCGGCTGCGCGCGCGCCCGGCG
>DATNLS010000053.1:0-5433 GCA_035602775.1 Candidatus Acidiferrales bacterium
CGGCAAATTCTCCTTGCGCGCCAATGCTCCCACGCGCGCGGCATAATGCGCCGCGGCCGCGCCGTCGGCCACAACCGAGGGCCGCATCTCGGCCTTCACTTTGAAAAGATCCGGAAACTCCGGATCGTAAAAATAGAGCATGTTGTAAAGTTGCGCGCCGCCGAGCGTCACGACCTTGTTGTGAATCTCGATCGGCTCCGGCTTGAGACCGCTCATCGAGAAAAACGGCAACGGCTCGAATGTCTCGAGCGTCATGCGCCCCGACTTGAGGCTGCGCTTGAGCGTTTTCCAGACCCCGGGCTCGACCACCGCGTCCTCGAGATCGAACACCAGGAAGCCGCCGTGCGATTTCAGAAACGATCCGCCGATGATGCGCGTGAAGTTGGTGCCCGACCGTCCAAGCGGATCGATCCACCGCTCGATCGTGCCGAACAGATTGCGATAGGTCGGCGCGTCCTCGAGCACGACCGGCGCGCCGCGGGTGGCCGAGTTGTCGACCATCACGTTGACCTGGTAGTCGAACCAGCGCGCCTCTTCCGTTGCAGGGAGACGCGGACCCTGCCCCTGCTCAGCCGGCTGTTCGCGGAAGCGATCGAGGTTGCCGAGCATGTGTTCCGCAACCTCGTCCAGGTATTTGTCGACGGCAGGATTATTAAAGTGATGCTTTAAGTCCTCGACAGACGGAGTGATCATCCGCGCCGCGAACGCGCGCTCGATCGCGCGGATATCGTCGATCAGCTCGCGCATCATTTCCTGCTGCCGCAGGGTCAAGGTCGCCAGCTCGTCCTGCAGCTCGCCCTGCAATTTCGCCAGTTGCTCGCGCTCGGCGTCAGTCTTCGCCGCCATCGTCTTGTTGAGCGCGTCGGGCGACTCGGGCATCTTGCCGTCGATGAGCGGGATGAAAATCACCTGGCCGTTCGGCGCAGTCTGGATCGCGAAGCCGCGCTCGCGCGCCCGCGTCTCGAGGGTGCCGAACAGTTCCTGCGCGCGCTTGTTGTACTTGTCGCGCAGCGCGGCGCGCTCCTGATCGAAATCCTCGCGGCGAAACGCCTTCGGCAATTGCTCGAGCACGAACGCGACCAGCTCCGTCATTTTCGCGCGCAGCTCGACGCCCTGCCCCGGCTTCAGATAGATCGCGACTGGAGATTCGGGATTGCGAAAGTTATTTACGTAAACCCAATCGCCGGGTGTCGGCATCGTCGCGGCTTTTTCGCTGAGCAAGCGCAGGACCGATTGGCGCTCAGGCCGCGAGCGCAGGCCGCTTACGTAAACGTTGTAGCCGGGCGCGTCGATTCCGATCGCGAGCCGTATCGCGTCGAGCGCGCGTCCTTGCCCGAACAGCTCGGCGTCGCCATCGCTCGCCGCCGCACGCTCGAGTGAAGCTGCGTCGAGCGGCGCGCGCCCCTTGAGTTCTGACGCGGCCAGCTCAGGCGGCGGCGGCACGTGGATCAGCGCGGCGCTGGCGTCGGTAGCGATGAGGTCGCCCTTGTCGGTCATATTGTTTGCGGTATTCGCGATGCGTGAGGGTTAAGCCTTGAGCGCGATTCGCCGGCCTTTCTTTTTCGGCACAATGATAACCAGCGTGCCCTCGGACCACTTCGCCGTCGAGGCTTCGCCGTCGATCGAATCGGAGAACGCAACTGAACTCTCGAGGGTGCCGCCGAGTTGGTCCGGCATGCGAAGCGCCAGCCGCTGGCCGGAGATTTCGGCCTGGATCTTCTCGGGATCGATGCCGACCGCGGCGACTCGCACCTCGTAATGATCACGATGCTCGACAACCTGCGTACGTTCGAACTCGAGGGCGCCCGTTCCGCCCTTCCAGCGGTCGATCAGCATTTCGTCGAAGAACTCGTCGAAGGCGCGCTCGAAGTCTGCAATCAATCCGCGGCTGCTGGCCATAGAGGTTCAGTTTCCCACGATTTTGCGCAAATTGTAATGCAGCGCCACCGCTCCGGTCGAGTCCGCGCGCATCCTCAGTCCGTCCCTTGCCACGATTGCCGTGGTGGCGTTATGGTTCATGAGTGCCAACCTTTGCAAAAATTGTCGCCGCCACCGATTTCTCCGAAGATTCGAACATCGCGCTGGGCTTCGCGCAGGAGCTTGCGCTCAAGTTCTCGGCCGAGGTCGTGCTGCTGCACGTCGATCAGCCGCTCGCGCCAGTAATGATGACGCCGGAGCTGGGGCCGTCGATGGACGTGGGCGCGATGGGCCGTATCGCGGAAGAGCAGCGGATGCTGGCGCAGAAGGAGCTCGACAAAGTCGCGGGCAAGCTGCGCGAAGCCGGCCTCAAGGTCAAGGTCCTGCTCAAGGTCGGCTCGCCGTTCCTGGAAATTCTGCACACGGCCCAGGATCAGAACGCCGACCTGATCGTGCTCGGCACTCACGGACGTACCGGCCTGGCGCACGTGCTGATGGGCAGCGTTGCCGAGCGCGTCGTGCAAAAGGCGCCCTGCCCGGTGCTGACGGTTCGTCACCCGGATCGCAAGTTCAAGCATCCTCTGGACAAGTAGTTCTCGCTTCGCCGCGCCTGCCATCGCCCAAGATTTAGTATGATGCGGCGGCGATGGAATCGTTCGACGTTGTAATCGTGGGCGCCGGCGCGGCCGGGCTGATGTGCGCGATGACGGCCGGGAATCGCGGCCGGCGCGTGCTGCTGCTCGAGCATAACGATCGGCCGGGCGCCAAGATTCTCATCTCGGGCGGCGGCCGCTGCAATTTCACCAATCTCGAAGTTGCGCCGGAGCGCTTTCTTTCGGCCAATCCGCATTTCTGCAAGTCGGCGCTCAGCCGCTACACGCAGCACGATTTTATCGCGCTGGTCGAACGCCATCGCATTCGCTATCACGAGAAAACACTCGGCCAGCTCTTTTGCGACGGATCGGCGCGCGAGATTCTCGCGATGCTGCTGGCGGAATGCGCGGCCGCGGGCGTCGATTTGCGCACCAGGCATAGCGTCACCGAAATCACCCGTGGCGACCGCTTTCGCATCGAGACCAGCAAGGGCAGCTTCGAGGCGCCGGCGTTGGTGCTGGCGACCGGAGGCCTCTCGATTCCCAAGATGGGCGCGACCGGCTTCGCCTACGAGATTGCGCGGCGCTTCGACCTTGGCGTCGTCGATCCGCGGCCCGGACTGGTGCCGCTCAAGGTGACCACTGAGACGCTCGAACTTTGCCGCACTCTCAGCGGCGTCTCGGTGGACGCGATCGCCTCATGCGACCGCGACAGCTTCCGCGAGAACATTTTATTCACGCATCGCGGCTTGTCCGGTCCAGCGATCCTGCAGATTTCATCGTATTGGCGCGAAGGCGAGACGCTGTCGCTCAATCTCGCGCCTTCATTAGATATCGAAGCGTTCCTCGCGGATCGAAAACGCACGCGGCCCAAAGCTGAACTCAAAACCGTTCTGGCAGAGGTGCTTCCGACTCGCCTGGCGCATGCGCTCGCTGGTACTGCGACGTCGAACGTCACAATCGCAAATGTTCCCGATCGCGATCTTCTGACACTGGCGCAGCGGCTGACGCGATGGCCGCTCAAACCGATCGGCTCCGAGGGATGGCCCAAGGCCGAGGTAACGGTCTGCGGAATCGACACCGCCGCGCTGTCTTCGCAGACGATGGAAGCGCGCACGGTGGCCGGCTTGTTTGCGATCGGCGAAGCGGTGGACGTAACGGGATGGCTCGGCGGCTACAATTTCCAGTGGGCATGGTCGAGCGGATGGTGCGCCGGCAACGCCGTCTGAAGCGCGTCACGCTTCGTGATGAGAGATCAGCAGGCGGCATGCGGTCTCCATATTTTCGTAGAGGCGGCTCACTGGAATTCGGCCGTTGACCCAAAGCAAAAGGTTCGCGTACCAGACCTGGCCGAGGATGTCGCGGATTCCCTCGCGGTCGTGGGCGTGCAGCAGCGCCAGTTCTTCTTCGACGACGCGCCCCATAACAGCGCTCACTTCCTTGCGCGGCTCGTCGGCGCTGCTGTCCGGTACCAGCATCGACTTCAGCAGCGCGCTGGCAAGCTTGGGCTCCCGCTCTAGCGCGCGCGTCACTCGGCGCACGAAATCCATGATGCGATCCGCACGAGTCGCGCCGCTGATCGGATGGCGCCACAAGTGCTCCTGGAGCTCTTGCGACCAATCCGTCCAGGTGTACGCGAGCAACTGATCCTTGGACGAGAAATAGCGGTACAAGGTCCCGAGCGCGACTTTCGCGCGCGCCGCCACGTCACGCATCTGGACGGCGTCGTACCCGCCGTGCGCCGCAAGATCCATCGCCGCGGCGACGATCCGCTTGCGCCGCGCGAGCTGTGTCGCTCGCAGCGCGTCGGCCTGCGGGATCCCGTTGGCCAACGATTCCGCCGGACGTTTCATGCGGACTCTTCGAGCACGCCTTCAGCGACCAGCTTCGACACTTCCGCGTCCGGCATCCGGAGAATCGTGCGGCAGATTTCGCGGGTGTGCTCGCCCAGCGCCGGTGCCGGCGCGACGATCGGGTCGGGGATCGTCGTGGCGTGAAACGCCGGCCCCTCGAACATCATCGCGCCCACGCCGGGCTGCTCCACAGGTTGCGGATATCCGCGCGCGCGCAGATGCGGGTCAGCCGGCATATCGCTCGCATACATCATGAAGCCTGCGGGCACGCCGGCGCGCTGCAGTATGTCGGTCACTTCGCGATCGGTGCGCGCGGAGGTCCACTCAATCACGCGTCGATCGAGCTCCGCCCGATGCTCGAGTCGCCCGCTCGCGGTTTCATACTCACGCGCGCGCGCCCATTCGGGATCGCCGATAGCAGCGCGGAATCGCCGCCAGTCGTTATCGTGGCGAACCGTGATCACGCACCATCGCTCGGTCCCGGCGCACGGATACACGCCCCACGGCGCACCGCGCGCGCTGAGATTTCCCTGTGGACCGACAACGCCCGGCTCGAGCGCCGCCTGCAACATCAGATCGGCGAGCAGCCCGATGATTACTTCGACTTGCGCCACTTCGAGACGGCCGCCGGCGCTACCGCGCTCACGTGCAAGCAGTGTCGCGACCGCTCCCAGAGCCAGCATGCGTCCCGCGAGATGATCGGGATGAATCGCGCCCGAGCCCGGCGGCATCCCGCCTTCGGGAAAATTCCACAGCCAGGTCATCGCGCCCGCGGTGCGGCTGTTCGGACCGAATCCGATCCAGTCTTTCCACGGGCCGGTCGCGCCCATGAGCTGGCTCGAGGCGAGCACGATGCGAGGATTGATTCTCCGCATCTGATCGAAACCGAGGCCGATTTTTTCCATGGTGCCAGTGGAACTGTTCTCGATAACCAGGTCGGAAACGGCGATGAGCTGTTTGATGATCTCGAGCCCGCGCTCGGTGCGCAGGTTGATGCCGAAGCTGCGCTTGCATCGGCTCGACGAGGCGAACGATGGATTCATCTCGGTGCCGAAGATCGCGCGGATAAA
>DATNLS010000051.1:0-4016 GCA_035602775.1 Candidatus Acidiferrales bacterium
CTCAAGCGCTACGTCAACGGCGCCGAAGGCGAGGCGTTTTATCAGAAGCGCGCACCGGCGCAGCGCCCGTCGTGGCTGCGAACGATAACCCTCGCGTTCCCTTCGGGGCGCACTGCGGAAGAAATCGTGGTCGATGACGCTGCCGGACTTGCGTGGATCGTCAATCTCGGCTGCATCGAGCTGCATCCGCATCCGGTCCGCTCCGAGGATCTCGATCGTCCCGACGAGTTGCGGGTCGATCTCGATCCTGGTCCCGGCGTCAGTTGGGCCGACGTGCGGACGGTCGCGCTCGAGGTGAATTCAATCCTCGAAGAGATGGACCTGCGCGGCTGGCCCAAGACCAGCGGCTCGCGAGGAATGCACATCAATGTGCGGATTCATCCGCGATGGGCCTTCGACGAGGTGCGCCGCGCGGCGCTCGCGCTGTCGCGTGCGGTCGAACGGCGCGCGCCCACTCTCGCCACATCGAAATGGTGGAAAGAGGAGCGGCACGGCGTGTTCCTCGACTACAACCAGAACGCGAAGGACCGCACTACTTGCTCGGCATATTCCGTGCGCCCGCTCCCCGACGCTCGCGTCTCTGCGCCGCTACACTGGCGCGAGGTCCCCGACTGCGATCCGTCCGACTTTACCGTGCTCACTATTCCGAAACGGTTCGATGAGATTGGCGACCCGCACGCAGGCATCGACGCAGCACCCGGTTCGCTCGAAAAACTGCTCGAGCTCGCCGCTCAAGACGAGGCCGCCGGTCTCGGCGACGCGCCCTGGCCTCCGCACTTTCGCAAGACAGACACTGAACCCCGCCGTGTTGCACCTTCACGCGCCAGGTCCTCCTCAAGTAAGCCGGTCGCAAAGGCGCCGCGGACAAAGATGCCGCTGATAGTTGTCGCGAACTCACCAAGCAAGGAAGCCGCGCTTGCGGGTCTGGAGCGATGGCGCAGCAAGCATGCCGAGATTGCGAAGCTTCTCGCCGCCGATGACGTGCTGGTCGATTCGATGCGCGGAAGGTCGTCGAGCTGGACGCGGATCCGAATCAACCTGCGCCATGTGCCCGATGAGCTACGGCCTATAAATGAACCTCCTGACCCTGACAACGACCCAACCCGCGAATGGCGCAAGACCCGCCCCTCGAAGAAAGCTACTTGAGTGCGGTCGGGCTCCGATGTAGCCCGTCATTCTAGTTCCCACCAGTGGCGCTTACTTCGGACGACAGGTACAAATTGTTAACTGACGCGACGGACAAACGTTCGCCTGGTCTTTAGACTGCAGCAAAGAGACGAAGAGGGGGGCAACGTGAATTGTAGAACTGCCGTACGTGTGGGAATCGCCGCGGCGATTGCGATTGCGCTCGTGGTGCCGAGGGCTCACGCGGCTGGCGGCGCCAAGTGCAATTCGACGACAGGCACGGTCATGCACGTAGGCTCGGACGGCAGCAGCTGCATGGCCGAAGCAAGTCACGGCAGCACGGCGACCGCAGATGCCACCGAAACGAGCGACGCGACCGCGGATGCCGATGAAAGTAGCTCGGCCCAGGCGATCGCCAAGTCCTCGAGCACGTCATCGGCATCGGCACCTGACATGGGCGTAGCAAGCAGCGTCGCCAAATCCGGAAGCGAGGCGACCGCGAATGCAGGTCAACTGGGACACGCGACCGCGAGCGCAACCGACGCGAGCGACGCGCTTGCCACTTCGGGCCTCGTGGGCACGGCCACCGCCAAGGCCAGCCATGGAAGCAAAGCGACCGCGGAGGCGAACGGCTTCTGCAGCACTTTGGCAAAGGCCAAGCGGAACGCCCAGGCTACGGCTACATGTGCAACTGAAGGCGGTTCAGTCAGCGCTACCGCAACCGACGGCGGCATCGCTATCGGCAGCGACACTGCTCCACCGACCTGCACGCCGAACGGTGGGACGGCAAAGGTGCGCAGTACCGGTGGGAACTGCTGATAAGACCGCCAGCCGGGTCAAACGTCGCCGGCGAAAATCGCTTTCAGCTCGTGCGGAGGGACAACCTCGAGCTGCGCGTAGGTGCAATCGCGCGGGCTTTTGTCGGTGCGCCACCTCCGGAATTGCGCCATATGGCGGAAGCGGGTGCCCTGCATATGCTCGTACGCGACTTCGACTACCAGCTCGGGCCGGAGCGGCTCCCAGGATAGATCCTTGCCGTGACTCCAACGGCTCTGACCTCCCGGCATCCGATGCGACCCGTCATTTGAAGAGGCCTCAGCCCACGACTTCCACGGATGATCGGTGAGAGCGTCGCGCCGATAGGGCGCCAGAAATCTCACCAGTTCCTGACGCCTCGTTTGTGTGAAGCTCGCGCATACGCCGACGTGTTGCAGCGCGCTCGAAGCGTCATACAAGCCGAGCAGCAGCGATCCGACCGCTGTGCCCTCGCCTCCTTTGTGCCACCGAAAGCCCGCCACTACGCAATCGCAGTCGCGCTCATGCTTGACCTTGAACATCACGCGCTTGTCGGGTTGATAGATGACGGAAGCCGGCTTGGCCATAACTCCGTCGAGGCCCGCGCCTTCAAAGCGCTTGAACCAATCCGATGCGACACTCGGTTCACGCGTGGCCGGAGTCAGATGGATCGGCGGCATCGCGCGGGCCAGCAACGACTCGAGCTTTTCGCGCCGCCGCTCGAACGGTTCGCTCCGCCAATCGCGGTCGCCTTCGCACAGCAGATCGAAAAACACGATCGATGCCGGACTCTGCCGCGAAAGCAGCTTCACGCGCGAGGCGGCAGGATGAATCCGAAGCTGCAATTCCTCGAAGTCGAGCCCGTCATCCTTTGCGACCACGATTTCGCCGTCGAGCACGCATCGAGCAGGAAGCTGCGCGCCCAGCGGCTCGAGCAACTCGGGAAAGTACCGATTCAACGATTTCGTGTCGCGGCTCTGAATCAGGATTTCGTCACCGTCGCGGAAGATCACCGCGCGAAACCCGTCCCACTTCGGTTCGAAGATCCACGTCGGTCCCGCCGGTAACTCGTCGATTCGCTTCGCGAGCATGGGCAGTATCGGCGGGTTCACGGGAAGGTTCACCCTCCCAACGCTATTACCGCGAGAGCAGCGAACCAAGATTGTATCGCCGCGAATCGCATTCGCGGAGAGCGAAAGATGAACGATCTTTCTGTTATGTAAATTTTACAGACACTACATCGAAATCGTTGGTGTTCCAGCAGATCTTGAGGTTCATTCAATCCGGCGCGAGTTTTGCTCTAACATCTGGTATGGCCGTAAGCAGCCTCATATACAACGCTTACCGGGACTACAGCAGCAAGCGTTCAGCTCTTCTTTCGGATCCCATCTTTCACGGTGAGGACGTCCCCGAAGGCCGGCGCGAAGCGATTCTGTTGATTCCGGGCTTCGGCTCCGGCGACTGGACCTTCAGCACGATGTCGCGATGGCTCCAACAAATTGGCCATCGCACGTATCTCTCGGGAATCAACTTCAATGTCGGATGCCCGCAGCGCAAGGTCGAGCGGATGCTTAGTCGTTTGGAAGATATTTCGAAGGATGCCGGAGGCAGGATTGTTATTGTCGGCCATAGCCTGGGGGGATTGGTCGCCCGCGCGCTCGCTCGCCAGCGTCCTGACCTGGTGCGCCATGTGATCGCGATTGGATCGCCGCTGCGCAGTGGATGGCAGGCGGTCGCACCCGACGTGCGTCCGACGCTGTTCGCGGTTCATTCATTTTTTCAGAAGTTCATCGAGGCGCCGCAGGGTTGCGGGACGGAACTATGCACCTGCGACTTTTCTAAAGAAGCTTTCGGAGCGGAATTGCCGACGACTGTCCGCTTCACTTCGATCTATTCGCGTCACGACGGGATAGTTGATTGGAGGTTCGCCACTAGCGAGGACGGCGATTGTTATGAAGTCGACGGCTTGCATACCGACCTGGTGGTGAACGTCGAGGTGTATCGTATCTTGAGTAACGTGCTGGCCGGCTATCCTCACGAAGTCGTCAAGCTCCGCGCCATGGCCGCCGCCGTCTCGGACATTAAGGATGGAGAGG
>DATNLS010000050.1:0-2283 GCA_035602775.1 Candidatus Acidiferrales bacterium
CGATCGCATCTGCCGCAAGCTCGATCTGCGCGCGCACGATCACCTGGTCGAGATCGGCACGGGATGGGGCGGGTTTGCGATTCATGCGGCCAAAAACTACGGATGCCGCGTGACGACCACCACGATTTCACACGCGCAGCACGACTATGCCATCAAGCGAATCGCCGCCGAGGGGCTGTCGGAGCGAATCACCGTACTGTTCAAGGACTACCGCGACTTGGCCGGCCAGTTCGACAAGGCGGTCTCGATCGAGATGATCGAAGCGGTAGGTCATCACTTTCTCGATTCATATTTCCGCAAATGCGGCGAGCTGCTGAAGCCCGACGGCATGATGCTGTTGCAGGCGATCACGATCACCGACCGCGAGTACGAGGCCGCGACCAGGCGCGTCGACTTCATCAAGAAGTACATTTTTCCCGGCAGCTTCATCCCGTCGGTGACAGCGCTGTGCGATTCGCTCACGCGCTCGAGTGATTTGCGCCTGGTCCATCTCGAAGACCTCACGCCGAACTACGCGGAGACCTTGAAGAACTGGCGCCTGCGGATGTTCAAGAACATCGAGCGCGTGCGCGGGCTCGGCTACCCTGAAGAATTCATCCGGATGTGGGAGTTCTACCTTTGCTACTGCGAAGGCGGCTTTCGCGAGCGCTACATCGGCGACGTCCAGATGCTGCTGACCAAGCCCGACTGCCGCCGCGCCCCAATCCTCCCGCGCCTGTAATTTACCTCTTTCCAACAATCCGGTTGCCCTTCCCGTTCGGGAAGGGGTTAGGGGTTAGGTTGTTGAAAATCCGCGATCTGCTTGACAGCAGCAATAATCAGATGATAGTCACTATCATCTAGGTTATGGACTTACATCTCGTAAATGAACGCCGCCGCGGACCTTACGCGGCCAAGCGCCTGTCCGAGTTCGCCGCGCGGTGCCGTCGGGGCGGCCTGGCCGTCACGCCGCAACGCTTGGCGATAATCAAAGCGCTGCTCGGCTCGGGCGAGCATCCCCGCGCCGACGCGATTTTTGCCGAAGTCCGGCTGGAGCATCCGCATATCTCGCTCGCCACCGTGCATCGCACGCTCGAAACGCTGTGCGAGGTCGGCGAGGCGCGCAAGGTCACGATGCTGCATGACAGCGCGCGCTACGACGGCAACATCACGCCGCACCATCACGTGGTGTGCGTCGAATGCCGGCGCATCCGCGATATCGAGATTCCGCATCTCGACCGTCTGCTTGCCGGACAGTCTGCGCTGGGCGAGTTCACGGTGATTGGATCGACGCTGGAGATTCATGCGCTGTGCGAGGAATGCGGCGCCAAGCGCGCAAAGGCAAAACGGACCGGAAAGCCCCGCGGCTGATTTCAAACCAACCAAGTCAAATCAAACAAGTTCGGATCAGGGAGAAGAGAAAAATCTCCGAACGAAAATCGAGAGGACGAAAATATGGCAATTGATCACGATCTATCAACCGGCAAGTGCCCGATGACGGGTGCTCGCAGAAACGCAGCCCCTGGACACCCGACCAATGCGGACTGGTGGCCAGATCAGCTGAACCTGAAGTTCCTGCACCCGCAGTCTCCCTTGTCCGATCCTATGGACAAGGACTTCAACTATGCTGAAGCATTCAAGAGCCTCGATCTGAATGCCGTCATCAAAGACCTTCATGCGTTGATGACGGACTCGCAGGAATGGTGGCCGGCCGACTTTGGCCACTACGGCGGGCTGTTCATTCGCATGGCGTGGCACAGTGCGGGCACCTACCGCATCCACGACGGCCGCGGTGGCGCCGGAGCCGGCCAGCAGCGTTTCGCGCCGCTGAACAGCTGGCCAGACAACGCGAACCTCGATAAGGCTCGCCGGTTGCTCTGGCCGATAAAGGAGAAGTATGGCCGGAAGATCTCCTGGGCCGACCTCATGATTCTCGCCGGTAACGTCGCCTTGGAGTCGATGGGCTTCAAGACCTTCGGCTTTGGCGGCGGACGCGAGGATGTCTGGGAGCCCGATGAGCTTTACTGGGGGTCTGAGCGCAAGTGGCTGGCGGATGAGCGCTACAGCGGCGACCGTGAGCTCGCGAAGCCCCTCGCTGCCGTGCAGATGGGTCTGATCTACGTCAACCCGGAAGGACCGAACGGGAAGCCGGACCCGGTCGCCGCGGCGAGGGACATTCGCGAGACGTTCGCCCGCATGGCGATGGATGATACGGAGACGGTCGCCCTGATCGCCGGCGGGCACACGTTCGGTAAAACCCACGGTGCCGCCGATCCGAACAAATATGTCGGCGCGCTGCCCGAG
>DATNLS010000275.1:0-8639 GCA_035602775.1 Candidatus Acidiferrales bacterium
TGATCGAGGCCAACCGCCAGCTCAAGGATTTCGAAAAGGTCGGCGGCAAAACCCGCCACGCCGCACCGGCCAAGATTCGCCGCCCCCGCCTGGCCGGACTTTCCGCATCGCCCGGATTCGCGCAGGGCAACGCGCACGTCGTCGGCACCTTTCTCAGCAGCGTCGACCGTCATCAGAAGTCGCGCGACCCCAAAGTAGAGAGCAAGCGCTTCGAGGAGGCGCTCACCCGTTCGCTGGCCGAGCTGGCGACGCTGCGGATCCGGATGGAGCCGCTGATGCCCGAGTCGGACCTCAAAATCTTCGACGGTCATCGCATGATCCTCGAGGACGAGGAGTTCGTCAGCCGCATCCGCGACACTATCGCCAACGGTTACACCGCCGAGAGCGCGCTGTTCCGCGTGATCGAGGAGCTCAGCGCCTCGATGCTCGCGGTCGCCGATAACTACCTGCGCGAACGCGCGACCGACTTCCGCGACGTCGGCCATCGCGTGCTGCGCCATCTGCGCCAGGAAGAAAAGCGCGCGCCCTTCGCCAAGCCCACGATTATCGTGGCCGAGGAACTCACGCTCTCGCAGTTGACCATGGTCAGCCACGACCGCCTCGCGGGAATCGCGCTGCAATCCGGCGGCGTCACCTCGCATGCAGCCATCCTGGCGCGCGCGTTCGAAATCCCGACCGTGGTCGGCGTCGAACATCTGATGGAATCCGTGGTCGAAGGCGACCAGCTCGTGCTCGACGGCAACGCCGGCGTGGTTTACGTCAACCCCGGCACCGAGATCGAGCGCGACTACATCAGCCTGTCCAAACGCTACGAGGCCTTCAAGAAAGAGCTGATCGATGAGGGCAACGCGCCCACCGCGACCCGCGACGGCCATCGCGTGATGATGCTCGCGAATATCGCGTTGCTCGCCGACATCCACCTGGCGCTGCGCTACGGCGCCGAGGGCGTCGGCCTGCTGCGCTCGGAATTCTCGTTCCTGACTTACGAGGATTTTCCCGACGAGACTCAGCAGCTCGCGCTCTACAGCAAGATGCTCGAGACGCTCGGCAAGCGCCCGGTCACGATTCGCACGCTCGACATCGGCGCCGACAAGTATCCCCCGTACATGCGGGTGCCGCGCGAGGACAACCCGTTCTTGGGCTGGCGCTCGATTCGCATCTCGCTCGAGATGGCGGGGCTGTTCAAGGTGCAACTCCGCGCGATTCTTCGCGCCGCCGCCAAGCACAACGTCCGCATCATGTTCCCGATGATCTCGAGCCTCGAGGAATTGCGACGCGCCAAGGAGCTGCTCGCCGAGTCCCAGGCCGAGCTGTTCAAGGAAGGCCTCGAGCACAATCCCAATATCGAAGTCGGCATCATGGTCGAGGTGCCGTCGGCGGTCTGGTTGGCGCCGCGGCTTGCCCGCGAAGTCGATTTTTTCTCGGTCGGCACCAATGACCTGATCCAGTACCTGCTCGCCGCCGACCGCAACAATCCCAAGGTCGCGCACCTGTACGAGGCGCTCCATCCCGCCGTCATCTCCGCCATTGCCGAGGTCGTCAACGTCGCCCGCGCCGCCGACAAGGAGGTCTGCCTGTGCGGCGAGATGGCCAGCGACCCGCTGTCTACGCTCCTGCTGGTCGGGATGGGCCTCGATGAACTCAGCCTGAGCCCGCTGTTCATCCCCGTGGTCCGCAAACTCATCCGCGAGGTCGACTATCAGACCGCCCGCCTGATCGCGCGCGAGACGCTCCAGATGGCCAGCGTGCAGGAAATCAAGGGCTACCTGGTCGAGCGCTACCGCGACTTGGGCCTAATCAATCTGGTCGAAATGTACCGCTAGCCGGTCTGTTTTCTGAATCCAGAGATAGCCGGTGGTTATCTAATTGCACCCGCTTTGAGTCTGCCGAGGAAACCCCGTCAGCCATCCAGCCAGTAAATAAGGCGGGGCGGAAGACAGTAGACCGTGCAGGATCGGACGCCAAGCCGAATGATTTATATCTCCGAACATCAAATAGAAGACGACCTCAAAGGGAATGCTTAGAACCAGGAAGAGAGCGGCAAAGCGAAAAAATGAGCCGGATTTGGACTCTGACTTCTTCGTCTCAAATTCCGGGATCACAATTGGCTCTCAAGAAAGCGCCACGTTGATCAGTTCTTCGATCCGACCATAACCAATTTGCCATGCCAACGGCGGATGCACGTGCTCGTCGATTCTAATGTGATCTCCTTGATCAATCTGGTCGAAATGTACCGGTAGCGACCTTTCCTCCCGGTTTTACCCTCGACTTTAACCCAAATATCGTGGTTCAATGGATATTGTTGACAGCCTCGGTAGGGATTTGCTTACACTATTCTCTGACCGAGCGGTTAGAAGCTCTCCCCGCATTCGGCTATGATGGGCGGATGGGTTGGCTGGGTAGGAAGCAAAAGCAGAGGATCTATTCATGGTATTTCTTGTTTGTCTAGTCTCATTCCTGATGTTCGCGGCCAGTATTCTCTATTGGCTGTTGGGCACTAATCGCTATGGCAGTGATCGTCCCTCTGCGAAGCTTCAGTTGACGGCCCGCGAAGGCGCGACCGCCGACGCGGCAATCAAGCCCGAGCCTTGCCGCACTGTTCGGGTCTATTTCATCAAACCGTCGCGCTACGACGAAGACGGCTTCGTCCAGTATTTCCGCTACGGCGTCCAGCCCAACAACACCTTGACGGTGATGACGGCGCTCAACGAGGCGTTCAACAAGCGCTATGCGGTCGAGCGCAACGTCCGCCTCGAAACCGTGATTTGGGACGAAATCTGCGACGGCATCGTCAGCCCCGAGACAATCACGGCGATCAAGGAAAAGGCACGCGAAGATGGCGTCGAGCTGCTGATCGGGCTGGCCGGCGTGCAATCGAATCAGTATCCGCGCGGACGGGACCTCGCGCTTCAGTTCGTCGCCGAGGGCGTCCCGACGATGATGGGCGGCTTCCACGTCAGCGGTTTCCCCGACTCGTGCAAGTTCCTCAACGAATGCGGCGTCACCACCGTCGTCGGCGAGGCAGAGAATATCTGGGGCGATATTGTCGAGGACTTCCTGCGCGGCGAGCTGCGCAAGAGCTACTCGGTGACGCAAGGAATCCGCGCGAAGACCGGCCAGGAAGATATCATAGTTCCGCTGATCACCGAGTCGCTGCTGCCGGTGCTCGACGATCGTTACCTCACGCGATTTTTCAACGACACTATGACCACGCTCGACACTTCCCGCGGGTGCCCCTTCACCTGCTCGTACTGCAGCGTGAAGAACGTGATGGGCCGCACGATGCGGTCGCGCGAGCCCGACGCAGTGGTCACCTGGGTGCGCGACGCATGCCGCCATCACGGGATCGAGTCGCTGTTCCTGGTCGATGACGACTTCTTCCGATCGCCGCGATGGGAAGAGATCCTCACCGGCCTGGTCGAAGTGAAGAAGGAGTATCCGAAGCTCTCCTTCATGATGCAGGTGGACGTCGACGCGTCGTGCTACGCCAATGTCGCCGAGGGCGAGACCGAAACCGCGAAGCATCGGCGCAGCAAGCGCTTCACCGAGCTGGCCGCGGCCGCCGGATGCTACCAGGCGTTCGTCGGCATCGAGTCGCTCAATCCTGACAACTTGAACTTCGCGACCAAGTATCAGAACACCGACGATCGGCAGCACAAGGGCAAGCTCGAGGCGGTGCGCGCGCATGTGATCGACAAATATCGGCGCGTGGTCGAGAACTGGCACAAGGTCGGCGTCTCGGTGCATGCCGGATACATGCTGGGATTCCCGTTTGACGGCCCCGATTGCGGACGCGTCGCCGCCGCTACGCTTAAAAAAATCGGCTTCGACATCGTATCGTTCTTTATCATGACGCCGCTGCCCGGCACCGAAGACCAAGTGCGCTTCACTAAAGAAGGCGCCATCATCGATTGGGATTTCAACCAGCTCGACTCGCAGCACGTCACGCTCAAACACGACAAACTGGACAAGGAAAGCTGGCTCGGCGCGTATCGCGACGCGTACATGGGCTTCTACTCGATCCCGCGCTTCCTGCACACGATGTTCACCGTATGCGCGGGCCGCGGACTCGGCGCCGAAGCGCGCATGGGTGTGCTGCGCCAGTTCACCTATTACTTCTTCAGCTATCGCCAGGGGCGGCATCCGATGGTCGGCGGGATCTGGCCGATTCGCCGTCGCGACGTCCGCCGCGCCGCCGTCACCGACGACGAAGCGCGCCGCTTTTACCTCGGCGGCAAGAAGCGCTTCGACGCGATCTTGCGCGGCGACGGCAACGAGGGCTTCGCCGGCGCCCCCGCGTAAGCAACGACCCAGGCCAGATCTCTGTATCCAGTTCCCCGCGCGGAGAGGGGCTACTCTCTGTATCCGGTTCCCTTTCCCTCGAGGGAACGGGTTAGGGGTTAGGTTTCCTCGCCCCCATCCCCGCCAATATATCTGCCTCCCCTTGCGCCAACGCCCTACAAACAGGTAACGATTCCCCCGGGGAATCTTATATCTTATGATCTTCACTACGCCTGAAATCGTCATTGCCGTGGTCGTCCTCGCGGTAATGATCTTCATTCCAATCTTGCGCCGCTTGCTCGGCTTGATTATCCGCCTCGCGGTTTTTTTCGTTGCGGTGGGAATAGTCGCAGCCGGGATCACGATGATCCTGAACAACGAAACAATTTTCGAAAGGCCCGGCATCGGCCAACGCGTGATCCGGTTCCTCACGATGAACTCCGCTGCCGCCAGCCAGACCGGCTCGGGCTCGGTGACCTGCGTGCTTGAAGCTCCGCCGCCACCGCCGGCTGCCGTTGGAGCCGCGCCGCACAAGCACGCATCGAAGAAAGAATCCGAATCCGAAACGCAGACGACCCGCAATGATCTGTCAGATGCCGCGCCGGCGCCGCTCGACGATGTCTTTCCGGAATTGATTCGCCGCAGCTTTCCCGGAATCCCACGCGCGGAGCTGTTCAAACTCTCGCAGGATACAGTCAACTCGCTCGGCGGATGGAAAATCGTCAAGTCCAATCCCGGCAACTTCTCTTTCGATAGCATCTACACCTCGCAATATCTCAAGCTTGAGGACGACGTGAGAATCACGATCGACCCAAGTGGCGATATCGAAGTGTGCTCGCGCTCCGGCCTGGCGCGCCCGGGTACGACCTCCATGCTTCGCTACTTCCCCGGCGACCTTGGCTCCAACATCGGGCACATCAAGGAATTCTACGAGACGCTCGAGCCAAAGATGGACGAGGTCTACAAAGAAGAGCAGGACAAGCAGAACGCCAAGAAACCGCCGGGGGCGCCCTAACGCGTCGCCGCGCGCAAACTCGGGGACCAACATGGCTGACGAGAGGAATGACGCGCAGGTGGGGGCTAATCCGATTTCCCTGCTCCAGGGATTGATGGGCGCGGCCGCGATGAAAGCCGCGCTCGATCTCGAAATCTTCACGCATATCGCCAACGGCGCCGACAGTGCCGAGAAAATCTCAGCCGCCAAGCATCTGCCGTTGCGCTCGACGCGAATCCTGTGCGATGCGCTGGTGGCGCTCGAGGTGCTGTCAAAATCCAGCGGACGCTACTCGCTGCCGCCGCTGTCGCAGGCGCTGCTGGTCAAGGGCTCGCCGATGTATGCCGGCGGGATGGCGGGGACTATCGGGAACCCGATGTTGTGGAACGAAGCGGGCCGGCTGACCGACGTGGTGAAGGCAGGGCACACGCTGCTCGATCAATCGGCGGAGACCGACGACAACCCGTTCTGGCAGGAGTTCGCGCGCGGCTCGCGTCAGATTGCGCAGGCCGTCGGACCGTTGGTAGCGGAGATTGCGGCGGAGCCGTTCAAGGGCGGCTCGGGCCCGGGAAAAATCCTCGACATTGCGTGCGGCTCGGGATTCTACGGTATCGGTGCGCTCAAGCGTTTTCCCGCGGCGCGGCTGGTGCAGGTTGACTGGCCGGGCGTGATCAAACATGCCGAGGTGAACGCTCGCAGCGCTGGCGTCGCAGACCGAGTCGAGTTCCGCCCCGGCGATATTTTCCACGACGATCTCGGCGGTGGCTACGACCTGATCCTCGCCGTCAACATCTACCATCACTTCAGTATGGCGAAGAATCTCGAGCTGTCGCGCAGGCTCGCAGCCGCGGCGGCACCGGGCGGCGTGTTGGTGCTGGTCGATATGGTGCCTGACGAGGCGCGCGAGCATGAGCGATTCGCGCTGATGTTCGCGCTTACGATGCTGATTTGGACCCACGAGGGCGACACCTTCACGCTGTCGGAATACAAACGGATGCTCGAGCCGGCCGGCTTTCACGATATTGCCCTCAAAGTAGCGCCGGGACCGATTACGACCCAGGCAATTGTCGCGCGGAAGTAGAAAGCCACTTCAGCGTCGCGCGCTTTTGACAAGATACCTGCGATCCGGTCAAGCTGTATCGCATGGCGATGCGGGAAGCTCAGATCGACGCGCTCGCAACTCATCTCGTCAATGGGCTGATCGATCGCGGCGTGATCAAACCCAAGGCCGACGTCAAGGAATTGGTCGCCTGCGTGGTCGAGCTGATGTCGGAAAATTTCGAGACCGAAGCGCAGATCGACGAAGAGGCCGACAAGATGGCCGAGGTGGAAGCGCGCCGCGACACGCGCCTGGACGTCACGCGGCTCCGCAATCTGATTCGCCAGCGCCTGGCCGAAAAGAAAAATTTCACGCTTTGAAATCCGCATGAAGCTCACCGAAGCACGAGTCCTGTTTTTGGCGCGCGAGTCGCTGGCGAAATTGCGCGACGAGGGCTTGGCCGAAATCGCGAACTTTCCGCTCGCACTCCGCCAGGCGCGTGAAATCGTCGCCCAGTTCAACGATCAGGGCGACGAGCTCGACGCCATCGTGCGGCGCAAGATCAATTCGATCAAACGCGGCGTGGTCGAGGGCTCCAACGAATGGACGCTGCTGTACAAACGCTACCGCGACGAAGAGATGCGCAAGAAAGGCCCGCAGCGCTGAGGAAGGGGAAGGGCAAATCACTTAATTTGATGTGAAACCCGCGATGGGTTTCACGCTTCCTTCGCAGGGCTGAGCCCTGCACCCAGTGCTTTTGTGAATAAGAGAGACGGACGCCTTTCCGCTCTTCTCCAAAATCCGGTTCCCCTTCCCACTATGGGAAGGGGTTAGGGGTTAGGTTCTTCGCGTTGATACACTCTCCACATGGACGACAACGAATTTCGCGAGCGCTCCGATGTTGCCTTGAGCAAGGTCGCCAAATGGCTCGAAGACCTCGACCCGGACGAAGTGGATTACACCACCGCCGACGGCGTCGTGACGATTGAGTTCGCGGGCGGCGCGAAGTTTATCCTGTCGCGGCAATCGCAGATGAAACAGATGTGGCTGGCCGCCGGCTCGCACGGATTCCATTACAGCTGGGACGCCGCGCGAAACCTGTGGCTCGACGACAAGGACGGCCACGAGTTGTTCCCGCGCCTGGCGGAAGTGGTCTCCGAGCAACTCGGGCGTCCGGTAGAAATCTGAGACGGGAATAATCCTGGACGCCGACGTTATCGTGATTGGAGCGGGTCCGGCCGGATGTGCGGCGGCGATTCGCCTCGCTGCTGCCGGCTACGATGTGCTCGCACTCGAACGCAAGGAGCACGAGGATGGCGAGGATCTCACTTCGGGCGAGGTGATGGTCGTGCCGACGCAGAACGAATGCGCGCAGTTGGGGGTCACGTTCGAAGGCGACTGGGTGCTGGATCGGATCACCGGCTTTCGCAACGTCTATCCCGATCTGTCGTGGACGTACCATCCGATTCCAAGTGCCACCTGTCCCGTGCAGGTTGACCGCGGCGGCTTCAACGCCAGTTTGCGCCGCCGGATGGTCGAGGCCGGTGCGCGTATCGTGTGGAACGCACGCGTTACTGATCTTGAATTTCGCGGCGACGCGGCGATCGCAGTTACCGCCGACGGCAACCGCCGTTCGGCGCGGATGCTGATCGACGCCGGCGGCCGCTACGCGCCCTCGTTGCGCGCGCTGAATCTCAAGTCCGAGGATCCCGAGTTCTCGCAAATCGGCGTTGCGGTCTTCTTCAAGTCGTTCGACGGCACTCCACTGCATACCTGGGACCGCCATTTGTACGGCGTGCGCGGCGCGATGATCAGCGGCTCGCGGATTCGGCCTGGCCTGTATCGATATATCCTCGAAGCGGATCTTGCGGAGAAACAAACCGACCGGCTCGGCGCAATCGAATTTTACGAATCGATCGCGCGCCAGCACGATTCCTGGCTCTACCAGCGCATCACCAAGGAGCCGCGAGCGGGCCGCCAATGGTCGATGGCGCCGCTGGGATATCGGGTCAGCGCAGTCGCTCGCGATCGTCTGCTGCTGGTAGGTGACGCCGCGGGCTATCTGTCGCCGATCACAGGGCAGGGCAACGAGTTCGCGCTCCGGACTGGACGCCTCGCCGCCGCTGCCGCGGACGAGGCCTTGCGGAAGGGCGACCTGTCGGCGGACAGTTTCGCATCGTACATCAAGGGCCGCCGGTACGAGATCGAGCGCCAGGTCGACTACGTCCGCGCCCAGTTGCGACTCCTGCGCGACCGCGACGCGCTACTAAGAGCCTCGCGCGACGACAAGTACCGGACGCAAATATTCGGCCCCTACGGAATCCC
>DATNLS010000037.1:0-4039 GCA_035602775.1 Candidatus Acidiferrales bacterium
CCGGCTCGCGGACCGGATCGCGATCGTACACCCCGTCCACCGTGTGGCTCGCCTTCAGGATTACCTCGGCGTCGATTTCCATCGCGCGCAGGCTGGCCGCCGTGTCGGTGGTGAAATACGGATTGCCGGTGCCGGCCGCGAAAATCACGACGCGGCCCTTTTCCAGGTGGCGCACGGCGCGGCGGCGAATGTACGGCTCGCACAGCGCCTGCATCTCGATTGCCGACAGCACCCGGGTGACCACGCCCACTTGCTCGAGCGCGTTTTGCAGCGCGAGCGCGTTGATCACCGTCGCCAGCATCCCCATCTGATCGGCGGTCGATCGATCCATCCCGCGCGCCTCGTAGTCGCTGCCGCGGATATAGTTACCCGCGCCGATTACCATTGCGAGCTGAACGCCGAGCGCCGCGACTTCCTTGATCTCGAGTGCAATCGCGGCGAGCGCATCGAGATCGAGACCCGCGCCCTGCGCGGGCGCCAGCGCCTCGCCGGATAATTTGAGCAGAATACGGCTGAAGCGCGGTTTCCCGTCCGGCGCACTATGAACTTCAGCCATCTCTCGAAGCTCCCCTCGATATACCCGGAACAGCTCCCGAGAAAGGAACCTAACCCCTAACGCAATACGCCCCTACGCCGGACAAGCCTTGGCGTCGAGCGCCTCGCCCAACTGGTAGCGGGTGAACCGGCGCACGTCGATCTTTTCGCGCATCTGGAGCGCGGCCTCGACCAGCAGGTCGTTGACAGTCTTATTCGGATCGCGAGCGTAAGCCTGCTCGAGCAGGCATGCTTCCTTGTAAAATTTCTCGATCTTGCCGTCGACGATCTTCGTCACCACCGCCGCGGGCTTGCCTTCAGCCTGCGACGCATAAATCTGGCGCTCCTGCTCGATGACCTCGGGCGACAGTTCCTCGCGCCGCACCACGCGTGGATTGAGCGCAGCGACCTGCAGCGCGAGTTCCTTGACCAGCGCCTGGAACGCTTCCGACTTGGCACAGAAATCGGTCTCGCAATTGACTTCGATCAGGACGCCAATCTTGCCGCCCGCGTGGATGTACGAACCGACCGCGCCCTCGGACGCGACCCGGCCAGCACGGCCGGCAGCCGCGGCGATACCCTTCTCGCGCAGCCACAGGACGGCCTTTTCGAGATCGCCGTCGGTCTCCGCCAGCGCCCGTTTGCAATCCATGATGCCGGCGCCGGTCTTTTCGCGCAGTTCCTGAATCAGCTTCGGAGTTACTTTCATCACAATTCCTGGGTTGAGCTAGTATTCTTGGCCGGTCGCTCTACTGCAAGCGACCGGCTCATCGACCAGCTCCGTTTCGGACTTGAAAAATCGAATCTGCCGGCTAGACGGCGCTGGGCGAATCGGGCGACGACGCAGTCGCGTCCGCCGACGCGCCAGCGTCCGCGCGAATATCCTGCTGCCCCTTGGCGCGTTCCTCGGCGATTTGCTTGCCTTCGAGAACCGCGTCGGCGACCGCGGCGGTGAACAGCTTGATCGCGCGAATGGCGTCGTCGTTGCCGGGAATTCGATACGCGATCAGATCCGGGTCGCAGTTGGTATCGACCACCGCGGCCACCGGGATTCCGAGACGGTTCGCTTCCGCCACCGCGATATCTTCTTTCTTTGTATCGATCACCCACAGCGCGTCCGGGAGCTTGCGCATATTCTTGATCCCGGCCAGCGTGTTCATGAGCTTCTCGTGCTCGCGCCCGTTGTCGCTCATTTCTTTCTTGGTCAGCGCTTTGATCATTTCAGGGTCGGCCATCGTTTCTTCGAGCTTCTTGAGCCGATCGATCGACGCGCGAATAGTCTGGAAGTTGGTCAGCATCCCGCCGAGCCAGCGGTTGTTGACGTAGTACATGCCGCAGCGTTCGGCTTCTTCCTTGACGATGTCCTGGGCCTGCTTCTTGGTGCCGACAAACAGCATCGTGCCACCGGCAGCGGCGAGGTCGCGCGCGAAGTCGAAGGTCGCGCGAAACATCTTCACGGTCTGCTGAAGATCGATAATGTAAATACCGTTGCGGGCGCCGAAGATGTACTGTTTCATCTTCGGGTTCCAGCGGCTGGTCTGATGGCCAAAGTGAACGCCGGCCTCCAGAAGCTGCTTCATACTGATTTCAGTCATAGAATTTAGTCCTTGCCTCTTGTCCCCGAGCACGGGGCAATCTTGAAGTATTATCAGTCCGCACGCCCACAGGAAAGCCCGACCTGCCGCCGGTCGCTCTGGATTCGCACAACCTAACCCCTTCCCGAGCGGGAAGGGGAACCGGACGCGGAGCATCGATCTTTCACATTAAGAAGTTTTAACAGGGACGAAGTCCCGCATCTTCTCTTTCCTATCACTGGGTGCAGGGTCACCCCTGCCGAAGGAAGCGTGAAACCCACCGCGGGTTTCACATTCAATTAGGTGATTTCCCTTTCCCCGCCGCCACCGACGCGGCCGCCGCCGCGACCGGCGCCGCCGGCGCTGGCACGTCGGCGTGCGCCCATGCTTTCTTGAACCGATCCTCGACGCTCGCCGCCTCGTCCCCGGCATTGCGCGCGCGAAGGCATAGTGCGAGTCCGTTGAGCGACCATCCGTTCTCGGGATACTGCTTCAAGTCGTCGCGAAACACCTGCTCGGCATCCTGAGGCTTGCCGGCGGCAATCAGCTCCATCCCCAGCGTCTCCCGCACCGGATAGTACCAGGGCGGCGGCTCTTCATAGTTGAGCGCGTCCTGGATCGCGGCCGCATCTTTCAGATTCTTGATCGCGTCGTCATGATTGCCCTTGGCGGAATCGATCGCGCCTGCGAGCGTCGCCGCGCCCATCGCGAGCAATCGATTCTCGGAATTGAACCCGATGATGCGATCGGTCGGCGTCGAGGCGACGATGGCGTCGAGCTGCTTTTTCTCATTCAGCGCGTCGTCGGAACGATTCTTGGCCGCGAACGCGAGTCCGCGAGCGTAATGCCAGACGGCGGTTGTGAACGTCAGGTCCGCCGCCGGCGTGGGCTCCTTGAGGATTGCGTCCCACTTGCCGAAGCGCGCTTCGGTGAAATATCGCGACGGCGTCACGGCCTCCATCGGCGGCATTTGCCGCACCATGTCGATCGGCACGGCGTCATCAAGTTCGCGCGACGCTCTGAATGCGCCGCGGCTATCGCCCTCCATCATGTACGACGCCCACAGAAACTGGATGTTGTGCGGGACGTACATCATCGGATACACGCCCTTGGGATTGCGCTCGCGAAGATAAACCTTGTCCACCTTGATCGCGGCGAGATTGGCGGTCGCGGACGCGTCGTAATCGCCGACGCGATAGTAGATATGCGACGGCATATGCACGATATGTCCGGCTGCTGGCGCGAGCTTTGGGAGCCGCTGAGCGCTCGGCAGCGCGCGCTCCGGATTGGGCGACGCTTCGACCGCGTGGATATAGTAGTGATTGGCGCCGAGATGGTCCGGGTACTTCGCGATCACGCCCTCGAGCATCGCGACAATCTCAGGCGTCCCGTCCACCGGCTTGCCGTCGAGCGTCCAGAGTTGCCATGGATGCAGGTCCATCATCGATTCGGCGAACAGCGTGCCGGCGTCGGGATCGTCGGGATTCTGGCGCGCGACCTCGCGCATCGCATTCGCATACGCAAGCTGCAGCGCGTCATTGATCTTGCCGTCGGCCGCGTAACGCTGGGCGAGCGCGTCGATATATTGGCGCTCGGGCGCGCTCACGTTGGCCTCGAGTGATTTCGCCTTCATGATCGCCGCGTAAGCTTCTTTGCCGCGCGAGTCATCCTCAGGCAGATTGATATTCGGCCCGAGCGAAAGCGCGATACCCCAATACGCCATCGCCATATCGGGATCGTATTGCGCGGCCTGTTCGAACGACCCGGCCGCCTCGTCGTGATTGAACGCGTAAACCAGGGTCAGCCCCTGGTCGAAGAATTTTTGCGCGAGTGTCGAATTGGTTTTGGTAGTCACCGGATGATGCAGACTGCCGAGCCCGTCGAAAATCGGCTCCCGCACCGAATCAATCGACCCCTGCAAGTCGCCAGTA
>DATNLS010000052.1:0-4033 GCA_035602775.1 Candidatus Acidiferrales bacterium
GACGTGCAAGGATCGGTCGAGGCGCTTGCCGACGCGCTCGCGCGGCTGTCCACCGAGGAGGTGAAGCTCGAAGTGATTCACGCCTCGGCGGGCGCAATTTCAGAAACCGACGTCACGCTAGCGTCGGCTTCCAAAGCGATCATCCTCGGCTTCAATATCCGTCCCGAGCCCAAGGCCGCGAACCTCGCGGAAAAAGAGGGCGTCGAGATTCGCCTCTATACGATCATTTACGAAGCGATCAACGACATGCGCGAGGCGATGGAAGGTCTGCTCGCGCCGACTTATCGCGAGAAGGCGCTCGGCCGCGCCGAAGTCCGCAAGATTTTCAACGTGCCCGGCGCCACCGTCGCGGGATGCATGGTGGTCGACGGCAAGATTGTGCGCAGCGCGCGCGCGCGGCTGGTGCGCGACGGCCGCCCGGTGTGGGAGGGCAAGCTCGCCACGCTCAAGCGCTTCAAAGACGACGCACGCGAAGTCGCTCAGGGCTACGAATGCGGTATCGCGCTCGAAAATTTCAACGACGTGAAACCCGACGACATCATCGAAGCTTTCGAGATGGAAGCGATTCTGCGCAAGCTCACCGCGCCCAGTCCCCAGACGGTGCGCGGCCAGGCGGCGGTCGAAAAACAGCTTCAGCCTTAGACTGGGAGTGAGTAGGTCGTTCCGGGCGCGCCGCGTGCGCGTCGGCGGAGGGGGCGTATCATCATGGTCATCGGTATCATGCGGCTGACGCTGTTTCTGCCGGAGAATCATTCGCTCAAAGGCAAGCGGCAGGTCCTGCGCGCAATCAAGGATCGCGTTCGCAACAAGTTCAACGTCTCGATCGCCGAGTCCGACAACCACGACATGTGGCAGCGCGCCGAGTTGGGTATCGCGCAGGTCGGCAGCGATCGCGCGTTCGTGGACAAGGCGCTGCGCGAGGTCGTGAACTTTATCGATTCGCTGGGCCTGGTCCCGCTCGGCGAAGAGCAGCTCGAAATCATTAACTACTGATGCCGGTGAAAGAAATTGCCTGAAGGCCGAAGACCGGAGCGCGTCGCCGAAGCCGTCCTGCGAGAGCTGTCGGGCCTGCTCGTGCGTGACCTGCGCGACCCGCGCCTGCGCGGTATCACGCTCACCGCAGTCAAAATGGACGACGATCTGCGCCACGGCCGCGTCTATTTCTCGCACCTCGAAGGCTCGAGCCGCGCGCCCGCCGCAATCGCCGGCTTCAAAAGCGCCGGCGGTTTCATCCGCCGCGAAATCGGCAAATCACTCGGGCTTCGATATACCCCGGAACTGGATTTCGAATTCGACCCCGCCCTGGAACGCGCCGCCCGCATCGACGCGCTGCTGAAACAATCCGCGCCCAAGGACTCTTAATTAAATGTGAAACCCACGATGGGTTTCACGCTTCCTTCAGCAGGGGTAATCCCTGCACCTTAGTATTAAAGGCCCGCGCCGAGATCACTTCGATAACATCCGCTCGCGATTCTCGATCTTCTCCCCGCGCTCCAGTAGCGGCTCGATATCGCCCGTGATCAGCCGCGCTCCTCGATCGTTGCGGAGGTACATCCCGGCCCATTCGATGATCACGATGAAGCGGTTGCGAAATCCAATCAGAAAAAGAATGTGCACGAACAGCCACATCAGCCATGCGACGAGGCCGCTGAAATGCAGCCCTGCGATGTCGGCGACCGCGGCCGCCCTGCCAATCGTCGCCATCGTCCCTTTGTCGCGGTAGTGGAACGGAATCGTCGGCTCGCCGCGAATCAGGCGCTCGACGTTCTTCGCCGCATGCCGCCCTTCCTGCATCGCGGCCGGCGACAGTCCCGGCACCGGCTTGCCGTCCGACGAAATCGATGCCAGGTCGCCAATTACGAACACGTCGTCAACACCCGGCACCGACAGATCCTGATTCACGACCACGCGCCCTGCACGATCGAGCTTTACCTCCCCGGCAGCTCCCAGAGCCTTGCCCAGCGGTGACGCCGCTACTCCCGCCGCCCAGATCACGGTGCGCGAATCGAGCCGCACGCCGCCATGCGTTACCCCGCGATCGTCGATCGCGGTCACCGGAGAATCGTTGATGATCTCGACGCCCAGGCGCTCCAGTTGGCGCCGCGCGCTGGCCGACGACTCGGGCGACATCGCGGGCAACAGCTTCGCGCCCGCCTCGATCAGCACGATTCGCGCTTTGCTGGGATCGATCTTTCGAAAATCGCGCTCGAGCACACGCCGCGAAATCTCCGCGAGTGCCCCCGCCATCTCGACGCCCGTCGGCCCGCCGCCGATTATCACGAAGGTCATCCAGTTCGCGACTTCCGCCGGGTCGACCTCGCGCTCAGCCGCTTCGTACGCGACCAGCACGCGCCGGCGAATCTCGACCGCATCCTCGAGCGTCTTCAACCCCGGCGCCGGCCCGAGCCATTCGTCGTGCCCGAAGTACGAATGCGTCGCGCCGCTCGCGACGATCAGATAGTCGTACGCGACTTCGCCATCGAGCAGCTGCACGATCTTTTGTCGCGTGTTGATCGCGGTCGCATCGCCAAGAATCACGCTCGCATTACGCTGCCGCCGCAGTATCCGCCGTATCGGCGCCGCGATGTCGGCCGGATTCAGCGCCGCCGTCGCGACCTGGTAGAGCAGCGGCTGAAACAGGTGATGGTTGCGGCGGTCGATCATCGTCAGCCGCACCGGAGCGTGCTTGAGTGCCTGCGCCGCCGCGATCCCGCCGAATCCGCCGCCGATGATCACGACATGCTTTGCAGATGATTCCGCGACGTCCATGGCTGCGATCGTATCGCTGCGCTTCATTCGGAGCGAGTGCTCTTAAGCGCCGCGTCGGTATCGGATAAGGTGATGGGTCTTGTCATGAACGCAATCCTGTTAGTCGATAAGCCCGCCGGAATCTCGTCGGCGGAGGCGGTGCGTCGCGTCAAATCGCGCGTGAAGCCTTCTCGCGTCGGACATCTCGGCACCCTCGATCCGTTCGCGACCGGGCTGCTGCCGATCATGATTGGCGAGGCGACCAAGCTCGCGCCGTTCATCGACGGTGGCGACAAGGAATACGCGGGTCTGATCCGGCTCGGGATCGAGACCGACACGCTCGATCGCGACGGCGCCGAAGTTCGCCGCGCCGACGTGCCCGCCATCTCAGAGGAGAAGCTCGCGCAGGTCACCGTGCAGTTCACCGGAACGATCGAGCAGGTTCCTCCTGTGTACTCCGCGATCAAGCGCGCGGGCGTACCGCTCTATCGGCTCGCGCGACGCGGCGACGAAGTCGCGCCGCCCGACAAGCGCAGCGTCGAGATCAAGCGTCTCAGTCTCATCTGCGAGGTAGTCGATGCGATTCGATTCGTCGCGACCTGCTCGCCGGGAACTTATGCGCGGTCGCTTGCGCGCGATATCGGCGTCGCGCTGGGCACGGTCGCGCATCTCGACCAGCTCCGACGCACCCGCAACGGCGCGTTCTCGATCGCCGACGCGACGCCGCTGGCCGACGTCCTCGAGTCCCTCGATTCCGGCGCGCCGCAGCTCCGCGCAATCGATCTGCGCGACGCACTCGTCGGCCTCGCTGAGGTAGTCGTCGATACCGCCGCGGAGAAACGCCTGCGCAACGGCGACTCGCGCGCCCTGGACTCTCAGGTCCCAAGCAGCGGCCCGCTCTTCAAAGTAATATCGGAGCAGGGTGATCTAATTGCGGTCGCTCGCGCCACCTCGCGCGTGACGGCGATAGTCGAGCGAATCTTCAACCTGGATGCAGCCCAGCAACCTAACCCCTAGCCCTTCCCGAGCGGGAAGGGGAACCGGATAGTAAGGACGCGCCTCGCGTCCGCTTTCTTGTTGCGGGTGTAGGGGTCATCCCTGCCGAAGGAAGCGTGAAACCCACCGCGGGTTTCACATTCAATCAAGTTCCTCCTCCCCCAGCTTTACTCCTCTCCCTCGCTCTGTTAATTTGGTCGGCTAAAGATAAAGGAAACAGGGAAAGTAAGAACTCCGAATGCCTCTTCCATCAGCCCGTAAGCGGGAAGTCATCCAAGCCAACGCTCGA
>DATNLS010000207.1:0-10581 GCA_035602775.1 Candidatus Acidiferrales bacterium
GGCGAGCGACGCCGAGGATGCGGTTCGTCGTGCGAACGACGCGGTATCGCGCCTGGAAGCGGCGTTCTCGACCTCAGTTACGAAGTAATCGGCCAGAGCCGGTTATACAGTTAGTAAGTTAAAAGCGGTGGCGAAGGGAGAAAGCTCCATTCGCCACCGCTTAGTCTTGTCTGCTGGAAAGAAGCGGACGACGAGCAACTTACGCCTCAACCCCTTCTAACAGGGACGAAGTCCCGCATCTCCTCCGAATACTGGGTGCAGGGGTCACCCCTGCCGAAGGAAGTGTGAAACCCACCGCGGGTTTCACATTCAATTGAGTGATTCCCCTTCCCCTGACCGCCCGGGTTACTCGTCTGACGTGTCCTTCTCGTTGGGGTTGGCGGCGTGCCTTAGCGCTTTGCGGACGCGCTCGCGGAGCGTGTCGTCGGCCTCGATTTTGTTCTCGAGCGCCCGGAACTGCGCGACCGTGAGACCTTCCTTCGAGGTGGCCTGATCGACGGTCAGGTTGTGGTCTTTCTGCATCGACTCGTAAACGCTGATGTACTTGTCGACCTGGCTGGTGGGCACGTCCTTGTCATCCTGGTCGGTATCACCTGCGGGCTCCGGTTCCGTCTCAGGCTCGGCCGCGAGCTGACGCGCATCCTGCCGGAGTTGAGATTTGACTGGACGAGAGCCGACAGGCGCGGCCGACGCGCGCGACGGCGGCAGCATCGCGATTGCTCCACAGATTATCGCGATCAATGCGGTAGTCGCGCAGGTGCGCATCGCCGCCAATCGCTCGATGATTTGGTTCACGTTGAATAGCCTCCGCCGGGAAATCCAGGTAGCTGCAACTTCCATCCTTGCACGCCACGCGAAATTCAGAAAGATCGTCAATTGGGCCCGTCGCGCTATTGCATCGCCCGCCGCGATGTTTAGATTCAAAACGGTCCTGCAAGCCGCCGAGGTGGCGGTCTGCCCGGGCTGAATCCAGGACGAATTAGTAATCGGGGAGAAGTTTATATGCCAGCCAAAACGGTTGAGCTGCACGAGAGGGCGCGAGTCGGAATTGTTAAAGGCGCGACGCTGGTGATGGAGGCTGCGCGCGTAACGCTTGGGCCCAAGGGCCGCAACGTCATGATCCAGCGGAGCTTCGGAGCGCCGACCGTCACCAAGGACGGCGTGACAGTGGTCAAGGAAATCGAACTCGAGAACCGCTTCGAGAACATGGGCGCGAAGCTGATTCGCGAGGTCGCGCAGAAGACCTCCGACGTCGCCGGCGACGGCACGACCACGGCGACAGTGCTGGCGGGCGCGATTGTGCGCGAGGGGATCAAGCTTTTGGCGGCGGGATTCCCGGCGATGGAGCTGCGGCGCGGAATCGAGGCCGCGGTGGTCAAGGCGGTCGGCGCTATTAAGGAAATGTCGCGGCCGGTGAAGGAGCGCGAGCGGCTCGAGCAGGTCGCGACGGTGTCGGCCAACGGCGACAAGTCGATCGGCAAGATTGTCGCAGACGCGATGGACAAGGTCGGCAAGGAAGGGGTGATCACCGTCGAAGAGGCGCGCGGTCTGGACACGGTGCTCGACTTGGTCGAAGGGATGCGCTTCGATCGCGGCTACCTGTCGCCGTACTTCGTCACCAATCCCGACAAGCTGACGGTCGAGCTCGACGAGCCGCTGATCCTGTTCCACGAAAAGAAAATCTCGAACCTGCGCGAAATTCTGCCGCTGCTCGAAAGCGTGGTGCAGACCGGACGCCAGCTCCTGATAATCGCGGAGGACGTCGAGAGCGAGGCGCTGGCCGCGCTGGTGGTCAATAAACTGCGCGGCACGATCAAAGTCGCGGCGGTCAAGGCGCCGGGCTTCGGCGATCGGCGCAAGGAAATGTTGCAGGACATGGCGATCCTCACCGGCGGCACTCTGATCGCCGAGGAACTCGGCAGCAAAATTGAGAATGTCGCGATCGCTTCGCTGGGCAAGGCGAAGAAAGTTCTGATCGACAAGGACAACACGACCATCATTGGCGGCGCCGGCAAGAAGTCGGAGATCCAGGGACGAATCGAATTGATCCGCCGCCAGATCGAAGAGACCACTTCCGACTACGATCGCGAGAAGTTGCAGGAGCGGCTGGCGAAGCTCACCGGCGGCGTCGCCGTGATCAAAGTGGGCGCAGCGACCGAGGTCGAGCTGAAGGAAAAAAAGGCGCGGGTCGACGACGCGGTGCATGCGCTGCGGGCCGCGGTCGAGGAAGGAATCGTGCCGGGCGGAGGCGTCGCGCTGGTGCGCGCAATCGCGGCGGTGAATTCGATGCGCCTGAACGAGGACAAAAAAGCGGGCGCGGGGATCGTCGCGGCGGCGATGTCGGAACCGCTCAAGCAGATCGCGCGCAACGCCGGTCACGAGCCGGAGGTTGTGCTCAATGCGGTGCTCGAAGGCAAAAATGATTTCGGTTTCAACGCCGGCACCGAAGTTTATGAGGATCTAGTCAAAGCCGGCGTAGTCGATCCGGCGAAGGTCGTGCGTTCCGCACTCGAGAACGCGGCCAGCGCGGCGTCGATGATGCTGACGACTGAGGCCGCCGTGGCCGAAGCTCCGAAGAAGCCGTCGCCGATGCCGGCGATGCCCGGCGGCGGAGGAATGGGCGGCGGCATGGGTGGCATGGGCGGAATGGGCGGAATGGGCGGAATGGGCGGCATGGGTGGGATGGACGACTACGGCGGCGACGACTTCTAGTCGTGACGCAGTAGATTGGCGATCACCGAACAGTCAGCAATGGTTCCGACGGGGACGTAAACAGCAACAAAGCGGGAACCATAAGTGTGCTGGCTCGAATAGTCGATTATACGGACCATCAATAGCTACATCGCAAACAGTTATGAGTAGCTACATACGACTTTGCCGAGCGCGAGAATATTGGCAATTAGACAGAATATCCCACTGTGAGTGGACGTAAATAGCATCGACGCCATTGGATCAATTGTGACTTTTTATCGCGACTTCGTATTGCATTGTCACCGCGGACGATCCGCGTATAGCTAGTTCACCTAGGAAGATCTTCGCGCGCAATTAACCCGGCGGAGACTTGCATAGGGCTGGGAGTTTGTGCGACAAATTTAGTGTCTTAACGCAGGGGCCGTGAATCACTTAGCCATGCTCCTGCTCATTCCTTAGGAGGAATAAATGGAAGGGTTAATGAGAAAATCTTCAAAACTGGTCGGTCTTGCCGGGGCTGTGTTGGCCCTTTCGTTGCTCGCGGGATGTTCGTCGAACGAGCCGGGTCCGGAACAGCGCGCCGTCAACGCGGCGAACCAGGCTGACCAGGCAGCGGCACGTGCCGACGCGGCGGCCCAGAAATCAGCGGCAGCGGCGGCGCAGGCTCAGGCGGCGGCTAGCCGCGTAGAGCAGGCGGCCAGCGATGCGAAGGCGGCTGCGGATCGCGCAGAAGCAATCGCTTCGAAGACGATGTCAGGCGCGCCTCACATGGTGCATCACCATCATCACCATGCGGCAGCGGCTGCGGCACCGTCTGACGCGGGCGCACCGGCTGACAGTGGCGCTGGCGCTCCCCCTCCGGCACCTGCAACACCGTAATTTCGCTTAGGCTTGATAGTAACGAGGGCGGTTGCATCGGCAGCCGCCCTCGTTTGTCTATCTGCGGCTGACTGGCGGACTGGGTACTCAGCTACCGTCGGCGCCGGTTTCGATCGGCGAGTGCGGTAGCGCAGCGTTCGACTTGGGTTGCGACTCAACTCGCGAACGTGACTATCACCTTCAGCGATTCGGGCTTCTGCGCGGTCGCAAAGGCCTCGGTGATCTGCGCCAGCGGGAACCGATGCGTCACCAATTCTCTCGCATTGATCACCCCACGCTCGACCAGCGAGAACGCTTCGCGCGTTTCGTCGGGTCCGCATGAGTAGCTGGGAACCAGCCGGGTTTCGTTGAAGTAGAGATCGTGCGGCTTGACTAGCAGCTCGTCGTCGGGCGGCGTCGCGGTGAATTGAACGACGGTGGCGCCTTTGCCGGCGGCCGCAATCCCCGTGGCGATCGCCTTCGAGGTACCCGGCCCGACGATCACAACGTCCGCCATCGCGCCGTTGGTAATTTCGCGCACCTGCTCGACCAGGTTGTCGCCCTCGACCACAATCGCGCGATCCGCGCCGAGTTCGAGGGCGCGTTTGGCGCGCGAATGGAACAGGTCCGCGCCGATGATCGTCCCGGCGCCGAGATGCCGCGCCAGCTTCGCGTGCATCATGCCCATGATCCCGAGGCCGATGATCAGAATCGACTCGCCGGCCTTGAGGCCCGATCGCTTGAGCGACTTGACCACGCATGCGGCCGGCTCGATCAGCACGCCGTCGGCGTCGGCAATCGAGTCGGGTAACCGCAGCGTATCGCGCTGATTGGCGGCGCTCACCAGAAAAAATTCCGCCATTCCGCCGGGAACGATGTTGGTCGCGCGCCAGGTCGCACACTGCACATACTCGCCGCGTCGGCACGCGGCGCATTGGAAGCAAGGCGCATGATGATGCACGAAGACGCGATCGCCGCGTTTGAATTCGCGCACCGCGGCGCCGGCCTGCTCGACGATACCGACCGGCTCGTGGCCCAGCACCAGCGGCGCCTTGCGCTTGATGTACCAGGGCATGATGTCGCCCGAGCAGATGCCGCACGCGCTGGCGCGAATCAGGATATCGCCCTCGCCGACCACCGGCCGGGCGCTTTCCTCGACGCGGATGTCGCCGAAATCATAAAGCCGAGCTACCTGCATAAAGTTACCGCCATGTTAGAATCGCATCATGCCACGGCCGAAATGTCCTCCGATAGCCGCCGACATAATTACCGAGATCGGCGACAAGGTAGTTTTGATCGAGCGCAGGAATTTTCCACTCGGATGGGCGATTCCCGGCGGCTTTGTCGATTTTGGCGAGACGGTCGAGGCGGCTGCCGTGCGTGAGGCGCGCGAGGAGATCTCGCTCGAGGTCGAGCTGCGGGCGCTGCTGGGCGTGTACTCGCGGCCCGATCGGGATCCGCGCGGCCAGACGATCACGGTGGTGTATGTCGCGCGCGCGTCAGGGACGCCGCGCGGCGCCGACGACGCCGAGAACGCCACGCTGTGCGATCCACGTAATCCGCCGGCTCCGCTCGCCTTCGATCACGCGGAGATTCTCGCCGACTATGTGCGATGGATCGACACCGGTGAATTCCCGGCTCCGTGGCGCAAGCACTGACGATCGATATCGCCGCTAGCGCTTGAGCTTGGCGACGGCGCGCTCGATGCGATCGAACGCCTCGTTCAGATTTTTGGTCGAAGTGGCGTACGAAAGCCGGACGTGATTCGGCGCGCCGAAGTCGTTGCCGCCCACCAGCGAGACGTGCGCCTCATCGAGCAGGAACGCCGCGAGCGTGTCGCCGTCGATAATTTGCTTGTCGCCGAACCGGCTGCCGATCAATTCCGACACATTTGGAAAGGCATAAAACGCGCCCTGCGGAACGTTGGGTAAGCGGAAGCCCGGGATTCGCCGCACACGCTCGACCACCAGCGCGTTGCGCTCGCGAAACGCTTCGAGCATCGGCTTGAGCGCGTCCTGAGGACCGGTAAGCGCCTCGATGGCGGCGGCTTGCGTGATGGAATTGGGATTGCCGCTGTTCTGGCTCTGCAAGCGGCCGGCAGCCGCGATCGCTTCCTTCGGCCCGGCCGCAAATCCGATGCGCCATCCGGTCATCGCATAAGTTTTCGACAGCGAGTTGAAGACGATGCCGTGCGGCTTGAGGCGCGGCTCGATGTGAAACAAGTGCGGCGCGAATTCGCCGTAAGCGATGTGCTCGTAAACGTCGTCGGACATCACCCAGATGTCGGTGTCGACCAGCACGCGCGCGATCGCGGTGAGTTGCTCGGGTCCGTAAACGGCGCCAGTCGGGTTCGACGGCGAGTTGAGCATGATGCCGCGCGTGCGAGGCGTGATCGCGCGGCGCAATGCCTCGGGCTCGAGCATGAAGCCGGATTGTTCCGAGCACGGCACGAACTTCGGCTCGGCGCCCGACAGCGAGACCATCGCGGCGAAGCTCACCCAAGCCGGCGTCGGGATGATCACCTCGTCCCCTTCGTCGAACAACGCGGCGATCACGTTAGCTTCGGCCTGCTTGCATCCCGCCGACGCGATTATCTCACCCGGCTCGTAGTCGAGGTTGTTGTCGCGCTTGAGCTTGAGCTTGATCGCATTCTTGAGCGCCGCAGTCCCGCCCACCGCCGTGTACTTGGTCTGTCCTTCGGCCAGCGCCTTGTAGGCGGCCTGCTTGACGTTCTCGGGAGTGTCGAAGTCGGGCTCGCCGGCGGCCAGCGAGATGACGTCGATACCGGCGAGCTTCATTTCAGTGGCGCGCGCGTCGGCGGCGAGCGTGGCGGAAGGTTTGATAGCGGCAATTCGGCGATTGAGCTTCAGCATTTCCTGAATCCGATTCTAAAAGTGATGCGCGCGGCGTTAGGCCGCCGCGACGAAGTGAGATTGTATCTTTCCCGGCGTTTAGAAAGAACCGCGGACGAAAAGGAAGCTTGGCATCCTAAATGCGCTGCAAGTCGGCGACTGTGCGCGCGCCAATCTTCTCGCCCGTGTTGAGCGTGGATTTCGGTTCCAGCAGCAGCACCTCGACCTCTTGTTCCGCGACGGGCAAATGTTCGACGCCGCGCGGCACGATTACGAACTCGCCCGGTTCGAGACGCACTTCATGGTCGCGAAACTTGATCAACAAACTACCGCGCACCAGCAGAAACAGTTCGTCCTCGTTCGCATGATGATGCCAGACAAATTTACCCTTGAACTTCGCCAGCTTGACATACGAGTCGTTGAGCTCGCCGACAATCTTCGGGCTCCAGTGATCGTCGAAGAGAGCAAACTTATCGCGCAGATTTACCTTGTCCACGAATTTTATCTTTCCTTGCTGACGCGCATGCGCCCAGCGCTTACCCTACTTCGAGCTTGTTCAGTGCTCACGATTCGAGGTCACGGGGAACGAATCCGGGCACCCATTTCTCGTGCTTGGGGAGATCGTCGTTCAGATCAATCCACGGAACTTTGGAAGAAACGAACACGTGCATCGAGGGACGCAAGCCAGGATCGTTGTCCAGCAAGCCTGCGGGGACGCTCACCATGCCGGTCGATTCCAGGAATTTTGGCGCTGGGGAACCGCACCGGCTGCAGAAGCTTCGCGCATGCCCTGGCGTCCACTCGTATCCGGGATTGATAAGGTCCTCACCGCTCAACAGCTTGAAGCGGCCCGAGCGCACGTGAGCATAGGTGGCGAAGGATGCGCCGGTCGTCTTGCGGCATATGGAGCAGTGGCAGTTCGTCATCGCGGTAACTTTTTCGATCTCGAACCTGATTCCGTCGCATGCGCAGCTTCCTTTGATCATGATCACCTCAAGCTCCTCTGAAAATCTTCACTTCGATCGCGGCTTCACAGCCTCAAGCAGAAAATGGTGCGCACGAATCTTCAGCGGCCCGCTTGTATCGGTTGCCTCTCAGCCTCGGCAATCAGCTCATCGAATCGCTCGCTCGTCATCGTCACCAAAGGATCTCCGGGTGGATAGCCTGAATTTCTGAAACCGCGGTCGCGCTTCAGGGTCTAACGTCACCGCGTTTTTGAAATCGCAAGCCGTCCAATCTCCGCTAGAACCGATTCTCGTTCACCGTACGATGCGCCGGTTTCTACATAGTAGGTCGTCACGACAATAGGTGCGCGAGCCGGTGGCCAAATGACGGCAATGTCGTTGGTTGCGTTGTTCGCATCCGAACTCGTAATCCCAGTCGTGCCAGTCTTGTCCCCTACCTTCCAGCCCTGTGGCACCGCTGCCCGCAGCCGTCTGTCGGTCTCATTTGCGAGGAGCCATCTTATCATCTGCTCGCGTGATGATGGCATCAGCACATCGCCGAGCACGATCTGCCGCACCAATTCAAGCATCGCAAGCGGTGTAGTCGTATCGCGCGGATCGCCCGGCCTGACCTCGTTTAATTCGGGCTCTCGACGGTCGCACCGCGTGACAGCGTCACCAAGCGTGCGGATGAAAGCGGTGAGTTCCATCGGTCCGCCAAAGCTATCGAGCAGCAGGTTCCCCGCGGTGTTGTCGCTGAAGGTCAACGCCGAATCGCAAATTTCACCGATCGTCATGCCTGGAGCGCCCGAACGCTTCTCGGTGATCGGCGAATAAGGAACAAGGCAATCCTCGCCGAATATGACGCGCCGAGTAAGGCTCTCGCGCTTTCGATCAACCCGGGCCAGGACGAATGCAGCAGCGAGAAACTTGAAGGTGCTGCACATGGCGAAACGCTCGTCACCACGATACGCGATCGACTCCGTGTTCTCCGTATCGAGGATAGCGACGCCGAGCCGGCCGCCGTGTTCGCACTCAAGTCGACGAAGATCGCCTCGCAAGTCTCTGCTGCGATCGTGCATAGCGGCGTCGATTCTAATGCACTTTGAACGACCGACTAGCCGACTTTTAGTTTTGCGCGCAGGCGCTCGATGACCAGCTCCGGGACAAGTTCCGGCAGGCGCTTGCCGTAGCCGGCGACTTCCTTGATCAGGTGAGAGGAACTGAAGAAGAGGCGCGGATTGGAGAACATGAAAATGGTCTCGACGTTCGGGCTCATCGTCTTGTTCATCTGCGCCATCTGCAGCTCGTAGTCGAAATCGGTCACGGCGCGCAGCGAGCGAATCAAAACCTTGGCGCCGATTCTCTCCGCGTAATCGACCGACAGGCCGCTGAACTTGTCGACCCGCGCGCGCGGCTCGAGGTCGCGGATGACCTCGCGGATTATTTCGACGCGCTCGTCGCCGGAAAACAGGGCCGCATCCTTGTGCGGATTGTAGGTGACGGCGACGATCACCTCGTCGAAAATCGCGACACTGCGGCGGATGACGTCGACGTGGCCGTTGTGGATTGGGTCGAAGCTGCCGGGGTAAACCGCGATCAACGGGGAACGCTCTTTGCCTTTTGTCATTTGCTTCAGGCCATCATTCTGCACTCGGCGCCTGATGGGGTCGCCGGTAAAAGGCGATCCGATGATCGCCGAGGGTTGCCACAAACGCGCGCTCATGGGCTGTGGGAGCGGGCGGCGCCGCCGGCGCGCGTTTCGATTGTTCCACCACTATCCAGCCGCCGGGTGCTACGAGCTCGAATTCAGCCAGCAACGTCAGCACGTCGGCACTCATGTCGTCCTTGAACGGCGCGTCAACAAAGACCAGGTCGAACGACTCGTGCGAGCGTCCCAGCTCGGCGAGAGCGCGATGCACCTCGGACACGACGACGCGCGCGCGATCGGAAAGCTCAAGCTGTGCAAGATTCGCGCGAATGGCGGCGGCCGCGTCGCGCGAGGAATCCACAAAGGTCGCGTGCGCGGCGCCGCGCGAGAGCGACTCGATTCCCAGCGAGCCGCTGCCGGCGAAAATGTCGAGCACGCGGACGCCGTCGAGATCCATCCGCACCGCGAGCCGCGAAAAAATCGACTCGCGCGCCCGCGCCGACGTCGGTCGCGTGAGCAATCCGCGCGGTGACTTGAGCCGCCGGCCGTGAGCGTGTCCCGCAATAATTCGCATCGCGTAAGTATCTTCGAGGCGAGGGTCGATCGAATCAACCATTGGCAGAATTGCGGCGCTACGGACAATCGCGCCGGAAATGGTCCTCCACCCTAACCCTCCTCCAACGTTGGAGGAGGGAATCAGGCATTTCAATCTGAACGGCTTCGCCTCTTGCCTCGAACGTGCGGACGATAGATAACCCGTTCTAGCCGGCCCCTGCAAGTTCGCGGACCGCTCGAAAGGTCGAGCTAGCGCCTCTGGCGGAATGACGAAATTTTCGCTACCAATCATTAGAATTCCAGAACTCAACCACTTCGACGCTGAAGGCCCTGTAATACTTCTGCCATGGCTGGAACCGATCAACCTAAATTTTCCGACGCGGTGCTCGACGAGTACCGCCAAATCCTTGGCCGCTATCCGACGCGGCAGGCCGCGCTGCTGCCGACGCTGTGGATCGCGCAGCGCGAGTTCGGATGGCTCAGCGACGCGACCCAGGATTACGTCGCGCACCTGATGGAATTGCCGCCCGCGCACGTGCGCGCCGTGGTCTCGTTCTACACGATGTTCCATCGCAAGCCGGTCGGACGCTACCTGCTCGACGTGTGCACCAATCTGTCGTGCCGGCTGCGCGGCGCCGACAAAATTGTGGACTGCATCCGGCGCAAATTGAAAATCGAGATCGACGAGACGACGCCCGACGGAAAGTTCACGCTGGGATCGGTCGAGTGCCTGGCGTCATGCGGGACCGCGCCGATGCTCCAGCTCAATCAGGACGCTTACTTCGAAAACCTCACCGAAGAAAGCACCCTCAAACTAATCGACGAGCTTGCCGCCCGTGACAATTGAATTAATTGCCGGCGCGATCAAAGCGATCCTGATGATCGTGATCGGGTTGAACCTGTCGCTGTTCCTGCTCTACTTCGAGCGCAAGGGCAGCGCGCTAATCCAGGACCGAATCGGATCGAATCGCGTCACTATCACCGGCCTTGGCAAGCGCATGGGGATGCCGAACCTCGGCATCATCAACAC
>DATNLS010000233.1:0-2003 GCA_035602775.1 Candidatus Acidiferrales bacterium
CGCGAGCCGCTCCGTGTCGAGCACGTCAAGCCGCGCCTGCTCGGCCATTGGGGAACCTCGCCGGGGCAAAACTTTGTTTACGTGCATCTCAACCGGCTGATTCGCGAGCACGACGCCAACATCATCTATATTTCCGGTCCCGGCCACGGCGGTCCCTCAGTCATGTCGCACACCTATCTCGAAGGCACGTACTCCGAGATCTATCCGCGAATCTCGGAAGACACCGAGGGGATGCGCCTGCTGTTTCGCCAATTCTCGTCGCCCGGCGGAGTGCCGAGTCATGCGGGCCCGCACGTCCCCGGTTCGATCAACGAAGGCGGCGAGCTTGGCTACTCGCTGGTGCACGCGTTCGGCGCGGCGTTCGACAACCCCGACTTAATAGTTGCGTGTGTGATCGGCGATGGCGAGGCGGAAACCGGGCCGCTCGAAGGAGGATGGAAAGGCGTAAAGTTCCTGAACCCGGCCCGCGACGGCGCGGTGCTGCCGATCCTCCATCTCAACGGCTACAAAATTTCCGGGCCTACCGTATTCGGCCGCGACGACGACGAGGACATCCGCGTGTTGCTCGAAGGCCACGGCTACGAGATCCACTTCGTCGAGGGCGACGATCCTACATGGATGCATCGCGAGTTCGCCGCGACGCTCGACCGGTGCTATGCGACGATTCGTGCGATCCAGAACGACGCGCGCGCTCATCGGCTCCGGAAGCGGCCGACATGGCCTGCGATCGTGCTGCGAACGCTCAAGGGATGGACGGGACCGAAAGTTGTCGATGGCGTACAGATCGAAGGAACGTTCCGCGCGCATCAGGTGCCGCTGGAGAAAGTACGAGAAAATCCCGAGCATTTGAAATTGCTCGAACAGTGGATGCGCAGTTACCGGCCCGACGAGTTGTTCGATGGACGTGGAGCGTTGAAGCCGGAGCTCAAAGCGATCGCGCCAAAGGGAAATCGTCGGATGGGCGCGAATCCGCACGCCAACGGCGGAATCCTGACCGTCGCGCTCGACATCCCGTCATTCACCGATTACGCAGTGGCGCTCGAACAACCCGGTAGCGTCAGAGTCGAGTCGACGCGCCCCTTCGGCAAGATGCTGCGCGACATCTTCACGCGCAATTCCAAGCAGCAGAACTTCCGCCTGTTCTGCCCCGACGAGACCAACTCCAATCGCCTTGGCGACGTATTCGAGGTCGAGAACCGATGCCTCGTGAGCCGCGTCGAGAGCTACGACGATCACGTCTCACCCGACGGCCGCGTGATGGAAGTGCTGAGCGAGCATTGCCATCAGGGCTGGCTCGAGGGCTACACGCTGACCGGACGCCATGGAGTGTTCGCGTCGTACGAGGCGTTCGCCATGATCGTCGATTCGATGGCGACGCAGCACGCGAAGTGGCTACAGACCTGCCAGACCGAGCTGCCGTGGCGCCATCCGATTCCGTCGTTCAACTACCTGCTCACTTCGACCTGCTGGCGCAACGATCACAACGGCTTCAGCCATCAGGGTCCCGGCTTTATCGACACGCTGTTGACCAAGCGCGGCATCGTGTCGCGAATCTACCTGCCGCCCGACGCCAACTGCCTGCTGTCGGTCGCCGACCATTGCCTGCGCAGCCGCGACTACATCAACCTGATCGTGATCGACAAACAGATGCATCCGGTGTGGCTCGACATCGACGCAGCCCGCGAGCATTGTTCGCGCGGCGCGTCGGTCTGGAAATGGGCCGGCAACGACGGCGGCAACGAGCCGGACCTGGTGCTCGCATGCGCCGGCGACGTGATGACCGAAGAGGCGATCGCGGCGGCATGGCTGTTTCGCAAGTATCTGCCCGAGATGAAAATTCGGGTCGTGAACGTCGTCGATCTGATGACGCTGTTCCCGCCCGACCGCCATCCGCACGGCATGAGCGACGACTATTTTGCCGAACTCTTCACGCGCGACAAGGACGTCATCTTCGCCTTTCACGGTTACCCCGGCGAGGTGCATCAACTCCTGCATGGGCGGCC